>JBEEPE010000252.1:0-10676 GCA_041191265.1 Verrucomicrobiota bacterium
CGCTGGCTCGCGCGTTGGCCTTTGTTGGTCGTCAGCCAACTTTGACGAGGCGGCATTCCCCGACGCGTTATCCGTGAAACTCGACCGCAAGCCAAATCCGCACCTCTCCTTCGGGTTCGGCACCCACCTCTGTTTAGGCGCACCACATGCGCGGTTAATCCTGCGGACTTTGCTGCGCCTGCTTTGCGAGAAGGTGTCCCAGATTACTGTACTGGAAAGTTCGTTGCGCGCTGAGCACGAAGCGTGTTTCACCCGTATCCTCGGCTACGACACTTTGGCCGTGCGCTTTGAACCTGTAACGTAAGCGGAGTTGTTCTCCCCATCCATAGGGCAAGCTCGGTGCTTTCCGGCGGTGGCACAAAAGGTGCCCGCCTCCCGAGCATGTTCCGTCAGTTTGGAGGTGTCCGCGCGCTATGGATTCTCGTTCTGTTCTCTTGTTTCGGTCGGGACGCTGACGCAAACAGTTTACGGGTGAGCGATTCCCGAACACAGGTAACCATTAGCGCTCCTGCGAAAATCACGGAGGCATCGTTCTACGCGACGGACACGAGTGTACTGAGCACCGATGGAGTTTCGACTCAGGCCGTGGAGATTGCACTGTCCAAGGGTTCATCGGGCGTTCTTGGGGGGCTGACACCTTTGGCATCGGTTTCATGGAGCGGGTCCACCATCACGATTCGGAAAGCTCTCGTGCCGATGACCGGTCAATACGTGCTACCCATTCGAGGCGAGATTGGGAATTTGGTTGGTATCTCTGAAACAGCCTCCCAGTTTGTGTTTGGATGCAAAGTGAAAGCAGGGGGCGTAACCATGACCTGCACGCTGTTGAGTTATGTTGCCCCCAAGTTCTGCGTTTACATGAACTACATTGAGTCAGCCGGCTCCTTTTATCCGTTGGTGAGCGGTGCATCCGTTTGGGGGACGTACAAGAAGATGGAGAATGGAAAATGGATTACTCTGGGCGATAGCAATTCACCCGGACCACAACCGACGATCAAAACGCATATTAAGACAGAATCACTCCCCGTGGCCGTGGTCGTGAAGGGGGAGGAAGCGACAGTTAAAGCCAGAGTTTCTGACTTCACGGGACGCCCAAATGCAAAGCTTCCGGCGGTTATCACGGCGGCCTCGGGAAGTTTCTACGGAACCCGCGCGCTGGTGAACCGACGGACGCGCACCAACGTTTCGATTCCACCGGAGTGTCAGTACAGCGGCTTCGACTTCGCCGTCGCGACGAATAAGCAGTGGGCCTACGTCAAGGGGATGGCGCTCTACGATGGCGTGACGCTCGTTCCCATTTCTGATTCCGATCGCTTTGATTTCTCGGTCACAAAAAAGCCGGTCGGTCTTTCTGCGTCGAATCCCTATTCCGACTGATTGATCGACAGAAGTTTATCCCGTTCTTCCCCGCTTCCGGAGGCGGGACAATCGCCGAGCGGCCTCGCGCAGAGTGTCGGCGCCTTTCGCAAAATGAAAGCGAATGTAGCGGTGCTCGGGTTCACGGAAAAAGCTCGATCCAGGAACCCCAGCCACCCCGATTTCACGCACCATCCATTCCGCTGCTTCGGTGTCGGTCGCGAAGCCGAGGGGAGAGATATCCACCATCACAAAATAGGCGCCCTGCGGTTCGCTCCAGCGAAGTCCACTATCCGCGAGCCCCTCGAAAAAGACGTCCCGTTTCCGCGCATATTCCGCTGCCAAATCACGGTAATAATCGTCCGGAAACTCGAGCCCCGTCACGGCCGCCTCCTGCAGGGGAGCCGCCGCACCGACCGTCAAAAAATCGTGCACCTTTTTCGCCTGCGCTATGACTGCTGCGGACGCCTGAACGAAGCCAAGCCTCCAACCCGTGATGGAGTACGTTTTGGATAACGAGTTACAAGTGATGGTCCGGTCAAAAAAGCCAGGCAAACTCGCCATCGCGGTATGTTGGTGCGGAGCGTAGACGATGTGCTCGTAGACTTCGTCCGTGATGACAAACGCGTCGTACTTTTCGGCGAGGGCTCCGATGAAAAGCAGTTCTTCACGCGTAAACACTTTGCCACTCGGGTTCGACGGGTTGCACACAATCACCGCTTTTGGACGTTGCTCGAATGCCGCTCGAAGTTCCGCAGGGTCGAACCGAAAATCCGGTGCGCGCAACGGAACGTAGATGGGCAGCGCGCCTGATAAAATGGTGTCGGCCACGTAGTTTTCATAAAACGGGGAAAACACCACCACGCGGTCTCCCGGATTACAGGCGGTCATCAGCGCGACCATCATCGCCTCAGTGCTTCCACAGGTGACGACGAAGTTTCGTTCAGGATCGAGGTCGAGCCCGGTAAAACGACCCACCTTCCGAGCGAGGGCCTGACGGAACCGTGCCGCACCCCAGGTGATCGAGTACTGATGGAAGGGTCCGTCCGCCGCGCCCTTCAACGCCTCCACGAGAGGCTGCGGCGGGTTCCCCTCAGGAAAACCCTGCGCGAGGTTGATGGCGTCGTGCTGGAGCGCGAGTCGCGTCATCCCTCGGATGACAGATTCGGAAAACCCAGCCAATCGTGATGCGGTCGTCGGCATGCCTCCACGTTACCGAGCGTCCTCCATTGGAAAAGCGTTCGCTGGAGTGCAGGCGCCCGCGCGACTCCCCCTTCCCCAGAGCCAGCAAAAAGGGGTTCCCATTTGAACCTCCCTCACCGCCTTGACTGATTTTTTCTCCCAGTGGATGCCCCGCTCGGTCACGTTCCTCGATGGAATGTCAGGACTCGTCGTTTACCACACATTGGAAATCATCGCGCTCGGCTTGCTCACCGTCCGAACGGTCTCCGGACTGCTTTGCCAACCCCGCCTTCGGCACTCAACCGAGTCGAACGAGCTCACTTCAGGGCCATTCGTTTCGATTCTCGTGCCGGCGCGCAACGAAGCAGAAAATATTGGTCGCTGCGTCGCCTCGCTTCTGCGTCAGACCTATCCCTTCCTCGAGATTATCGTCCTCGATGACCAGTCGACGGACGCGACAGCCGAAATCGTTCGCGCGCTGCAAACCAATGAGCCCCGCGTCATTCTCCGACAAGGCGATCCGCTACCAGAAGGCTGGGTGGGGAAAAACTGGGCTTGTCATCAGCTCGCAGCGGCGGCGTCCGGTGAATGGCTCCTGTTCACGGATGCCGATACGTGGCACGAGCCATCGCATGTGTCTCGACTTCTCCATACCGCCATCCATCGGAAAGCGGACCTCATCTCCTCTTGGCCGGAGCAAGTCATGGAAACTTGGTCGGAAAAGGCAGTGGTGTCCCTGCTCCCTTTCGTAGGCACGGTGGGATACCCCCACGCGCTTCTCCGTTTAGTTGAAGCCATGCCAATGCATCTCAGGGCGCGTATTCCAAGTGCGGTAAGCCGCTTTCTTGGTGCGGCAAATGGACAGGTGCTGATGCTCAGCAAGGCGGCCTACCAACGTATTGGCGGCCATGAATCGGTTCGAAACCATCTCGTGGAAGACATCGCTCTCGGACGCGCTGTCGCGGAACGTTTCGGTGAGGGGATGTGGTGGATAAACGTGGATGGAAACCCCTTTGTTCACTGTCGGATGTACCGGAACTTTCGCGGCGTTTGGGAGGGTTTCTCGAAAAACATTCGCGCAGCGTTTGAGAACCACGCCGTAGCCTTCGTGGCAGCAGGTACGATTCAGTTTTTGGTGCTGTTGCTTCCGTTCTGTTTGCTCGTCACCGGCACGCGCCGAGTTGATTGGTTGGACAACGCGGCACTCGGCGAATGCCTATGGATTATTGTGCTCCGCGGGGTGGTCACGTTGGGAGCGGGCGGCTCGTGGCTGAGCGTCGCGCTCCACCCGTTTGCGTGGACGCTAGCGCTTCTCATTGGGCTGAACAGCGGATTGAGAAGTGCTTTTGGACGCGTCTCTTGGAAGGGGCGGAAGTACCAGCACGATCCTTCTGCAGGGATAAAAAAGACGCCGCGCACTTAGAGGCACGCGGCGTCCTGACGAGAGGGGTTTCGGTGGCGATTAGCTGGCGATGGTGTTCATCTCCACGGGCTCAACCTTCACCCCCTCGGTTTCAAGCCAAGCGATGGCGGCGGCAATCACGTCCGGCTCCCCATCCAAGGCGAGCGAGATGATGCCCACCTCATCGTTCACGTTGGCGTGACGGATATTGGTTACGACCTCAAACTTGCGGCTCAACTCCCAAACGATGGGTTTCGTGATGAGCCGAGGAGGGAACATCAACCAAAGACGTTGTGTTTCAGATGCCATGGCGCGTAAAAGGCGGTTTGTCAGCGAGGGACTAACCCCCAGCAATCGCAGGAACGATGGAAATCTCGTCCGAATCTTTGACCTGCGTGGCGGTTTCCTCGAGGAAACGAACGTCTTCATCATTCACAAAAACGTTGATGAAACGGCGGATATTTCCTTCGGCGTCGCAGAGTCGTTCCTTGATGCCAGGATAGGCAGTTTCGAGAGAAGTCAGAACTTCCGCGATGGTGCCTCCGGCGACGGAGACAACCTCAAGCTCGTTCGTGAGCTTCCGCAATGGTGTGGGGATACGTACGTTAGGCATAGTCTTTCTATATTTTAAACCAAATCAGGCGTTTGAAACAGCACTGTCCGGCCCGTAGATTTTCTCTTCAAACTCGCGGAGGTTAGGCGCAATCAATCGTGCCTCACCACATTTACCCACAATGGCTTCCTGCGTCTTCAACCCGTGCCCCGTAATGCACAGAACGGCGCTTTCGTCCCGTGGGATGGCTCCAGATTCAATCAGCTTCTTCGCAACGGCAGTGGTCACGCCACCCGCGGTCTCCGCAAAAATCCCTGCGTATTCTGCAAGCAAGCGAATCCCTTCGACCACCTCATCGTCCGTCACGTCCTCCGCTGTTCCGCCCGTTTTCTTCATCGAATGAATCGCGTAGTAACCATCTGCCGGTGTCCCAATCGCGAGCGATTTCACAATGGTCTGAGGTTTCGGCACAGGCTTCACCAAATCGGTGCCGCGCTTGATGGCCGACGAAATCGGCGAGCAACCAGAGGCTTGCGCCCCGTGCACGGAGTAAGACGACTCGTCCACCAGACCGACTTTCACCATTTCCTGATACGCCTTGTGAATCTTCGTAAGGAGCGAGCCTGAGGCCATCGGAATCACGGTATGCCGCGGAATCTGCCAGCCAAGCTGCTCCACGATTTCAAAGCCCATGGTTTTCGAACCTTCAGCGTAATACGGGCGGAGGTTCACGTTGACAAAGCCCCAGCCGTACTTGCCCGCAATCTCCGAGCAAAGGCGGTTCACTTGATCGTAAGCGCCATGAATCCCAATGACGTTCGTGCCGTAAACGAGGGAACCAAGCACCTTGCCTTGTTCGAGATCGGCAGGAATGAGGACGTAGCTTTTCAAACCGGCTGCTGCGGCATTGGCCGCAACAGAGTTGGCTAGGTTTCCGGTGGAAGCGCAGGCCACCGTCTCAAAGCCCAGCTCCCGCGCGCGGCTCAAGGCAACAGAAACGACGCGATCCTTAAACGAGAGTGTCGGGTAGTTGACCGTGTCGTTCTTAATCCACAGTTCCTTGATGCCCAGTTTTTCAGCCAGGCGGTCCGCCTTCACCAGCGGGGTAAACCCGACCTGCGCACCCACCGTCGGAGTGCCGTCAATCGGAAGAAGCTCACGGTAACGCCACATGTTCTGCGGACGGGACGTGATGACGTCGCGCGTGAGTTGCCCTTTGATGGCGTCATAATCGTAAGCGGCTTCTAACGGGCCGAAATCGAAGTCGCAGACGTGAATGGCCTGCTTCGGGTAGAGGCGTCCGCACTCGCGGCATTTCAGGTTGCTGAAGAAGGGTCGATTGGGATCCATAAGCTGATTTTCTTGCCCTCCCATCGTCGCCAACCCCGAGCATCCGAGGGGTGAGAGAGACACCGGAGCCTTGGGGCTTCGGGAACTCTTCATCTACCCCTGCTTGCGCAGAGCTGGATTTGGCACCTGGTCCCCGCATTCCAAAAAAGGAATCCCGGGCGGTTGCCGTGGCGTCGCAGGGCCAGTCCCTCAGCCACTCGTGATGAAAGGTTCGTGAAAGATGCACGCCCCCGCTAATCCGTCAACCTCTTTTTGAAATGGCCAGCCGACCGGCCACCCTCCCCTTGCACCGCCATTGTGCAACGGCTTTTCCGCGATGGATACAGCCTTTTCACCTCGGCAAACATCGCGGCCGTCTCCATCGAGCCGCCTCGGTTTTCGGTCCGCAGAACGTCACCCGTTTTAGTTTGAACATCAACAGGAAGCGTGAAAACTGAACCCGATTGCGCCTTTCAGGATGCACCGCATTTTCATCGCGTCCCGCAGGGCTGCCGTCGGACCCAACCTCGGAGACCCAACCCAGCAACCGCCCAGTCCCATGCCATCCGCGAAAAAGAAAGCCCCGAAAGGTGCCCTCAAAAGCGCCAAACCAAAGCCTGCCGCCAAGGCCAAAGCCGTGGCCAAACCCATCGCCAAGTCGGCCGGAAAGCCGAAGGCCAAGCCTTCACCGGCTGTCCAGAAAAAGACGGGTAAGACCGCAATAAAAACGAAGCCTTCTAAGGCATCCGCAGGAAGTGTGGTAAAATCTGGTGCATCGAAAGGGCCGAAGAAGCCCCTAAAACCAGTTAAACCCGTGTCCTCCAAGGTGAAAAAGTCCGTAAAACCAGTCTCCAAGCCCGCGCCAAAAACAGCGTCCAAATCAGGATCCAAATCCGCCGCCGCGAAACCCGTGGCTAAAAAAGCATCCGCTAAACCAGCTGCTAAAGCCGGAAAATCAGCCGCAAAGCCCGCGCCAAAATCCTCCGCTAAGTCCGCTGCAAAAACGCCAGCAAAAGCCTCCAAGCCAACTCCTAAACCCGTTGCAAAACCCGCGAAAGTTGCTCCGGTAAAAGCCGCAAAGGTGGCCAAAAAGGCAGCCCCTACGCCGGCTGCTAAACCGGCCCCAAAGCCAGACGCAAAAGCTCCCAAAAAGGTGGTCGCGACAGCCGCAGACAAACAGACCCCTCCGAAAGCGAATGTGGCTAAGCCGGTTGCAAAGGTTCCAACGGCAGCCGTCAAGCAATCGGCAGGGAAGACCGCGAAAAAATCTGAAAAAATATCGGACCTTTCTGGACACGAGATCACGGGCCTTGTGGACGACGATTCACTTCCCCCAGTGGTGTTCTCGACCACCGTGGGTGCTACCGAGAAAAAAGCTGGGAAACCCAAGTTCTCGGCCGCGTTCCTCAG
This sequence comes from Verrucomicrobiota bacterium, assembly GCA_041191265.1. Classification (GTDB taxonomy): domain Bacteria; phylum Verrucomicrobiota; class Verrucomicrobiia; order Chthoniobacterales; family Chthoniobacteraceae; genus JBEEPE01. The sequence goes on from JBEEPE010000252.1 coordinate 7,233, forward strand.
CAAACAACGCCAACTAATTCTCGAGATCCGCGACCAAATTCTCGACTCGTTGAATGGCGTAGCAAAAGACACCCTCCGCTCCCGCGCCGAAGGCAGTGAAGCGAGCGCATTTGGAATGCATCAGGCCGACGCTGGGAGCGACGCGTATGAGCGAGATTTCGCCCTCTCGCTCTTCACTCAGGAACAAGACCACCTGTATGAAATCGACGAAGCGTTGAAGCGCATCGAGAACGGCAGCTACGGGATTTGCGAACTGTCAGGAGAAGCCATCCCCACCGCGCGCCTGGAAGCGCAGCCATTCGCTCGGTACACAGTCGCCTGCCAAACCGAGTTCGAAAAACAGAAGCGCGTCTCCCGTCCGCGGACCCCAGTCACATCGCTGTTCGGTCTCACCGACGAGGAAGCTCAGGAAACTCCTGACGAAGAAGAACAAGCCCCAGAGCCCAAGGAATAGGCCCAAAAAAAATCAGCCGACCTGCGCAGTTTGCCTCAGCAACCCGCGCAGGTTACTGCAACGGAAAAAGAGCGGCCGCTACCGGACCGCTCTTTTTCGTTTCCTCGCCTCAGGGCGCTTCGCCCAACACCTCAGGCAATCAGCTCTCGCACGACGCGGGTTTCCTCCACTCCCGTTTATCGCTGATCCAATCCCTGATGCTTCACCGAGAAACGCCGGTGGTCGTAGCCTAGCAAATGCAGCACGGTCGCATGGAAATCCCGAATGTGCAGCGGGTCCTTCACGATGTTGTAACTGAAATCATCCGTCTCCCCGTAAATCGCCCCCCCCTTCGCACCGCCCCCCGCCATCCACATCGTAAAACAACGCGGATGATGGTCCCGCCCGTAGTTCTCCTTCGACACCCCGCCCTGCGAGTAAACCGTCCGCCCAAACTCGCCCCCCCAAATAATCAACGTGCTGTCGAACATCCCGCGCGCCTTCAAGTCACGAATCAACCCCGCACACGCCTGATCCACATCCCCGCACTGCGACGGCATCCGTCCGTTCACATTGGCATGGTGATCCCAGTTGTTGTGGTAAATCTGCACAAACCGAACCCCGCGCTCCACCAACCGGCGCGCCTGTAACACCGAGTTCGCAAACGTCCCCGGCTTCTTCGCCGCATCGCCATACAACGCAAACGTCGACTCCGGTTCCGACCCCAAATCCGTCAACTCTGGCACGCTCGCCTGCATCCGAAACGCCATCTCATACTGCTGAATCCGCGTCAGCGTCTCCGGATCGCGCAACGCCTCATGCTGTAGCCGGTTCAACGCATTCACTCCATCCATCGATACCCGACGAACATCCTGACTAACCCCGGGCGGATTGTTGATGTACAGAATCGGATCCCCCTTCGTCCGAAACGCCACACCGGCATGTTCGCCAGGCAGATAACCCGAGGTCCAAAGTCGCGCTGAAATGGCCTGCTCCTGCTCGCGATTCGTCGGCTCCGCCACCAACACCACGAACGTCGGCAGATTTTTGTTCATCGAGCCCAACCCGTACGAAGCCCATGAGCCCAAACACGGACGGCCCTGCACCTGATTCCCTGTCTGCATCGCGGTAATCGCCGGTTCATGGTTAATCGCCTCCGTATGCAGCGAACGCATCCAGCAAATGTCATCAGCACACTGAGCCAAGTTCGGAAGCAACTCCGTCATCCACATCCCCGCCTGTCCCTGCCGCGCAAACTGATACTTCGTCGGAGCAATCGGAAACCGGGATTGGCCGGACGTCATCGTGGTGAGTCGTTGGTTGCCCCGCACCGATGGCGGCAAATCCTTGTCATACCAGTCAGCCAGCCCCGGTTTGTAATCAAACAAATCCAGCTGCGACGGTCCCCCGACCATGTGTAAATAGATAATATGCTTGGCTTTCGGCGCGAAGTGCGGGGCTATTCCGCCCGCAGCGTCGACACCTGATACCCGATCTCCCAACAGACTCATCAGCGACATCCCGCCGAGCAAATGCGATCCCTGCGTGAAGAAATGACGCCGTCCCTGAAGGGTTGAAAGCAATGGCTTGTTCATGATTTTGAATGGCTTGGAAGGTTTACTTGTTCAGTACCTCGTCGAGGTTCAGCAACTGGTTGGTGACCATCGTCCATGCAGCATGCGCTACGGATGGCACACCCTGCTCCTTGGGTTGCTCGCCCACACTCACCAACGCCGCCGCCTCTTGCGGATGCGCTTCATAGTGCGCGGAAAACTTTTCCAACGTATCCCTCAGAATGGCGCGCTCCGCCTCGCTCAAGCTCCGGTGCAACGTTCGCTTCACCAAAACATCCATCACCCGCCCCGCCTCACCCCCTGCATCTCGCCACGCTTTCGCCGCCATCACGCGCGCTGCTTCAACGAACTGCGGATCATTCAAGGTCACTAGCGCCTGTAACGGCGTATTCGTGCGCTCCCGTCGGACACACGAGGTCTCACGGCTCGGTGCATTAAAAATGTCCATCGACGCTGGAGGCGCTGAACGCTTCCAAAACGTGTACATGCTCCGCCGATACAAAGCCTCCCCAGCGTCGCGCTTGTAGTTGCGCGTGTTTCCCCCCATCGAAACCGCCTCCCAAACCCCGTCCGGCTGATACGGCTTCACACTCGCCCCTCCCACGCGGTCCGAAAGCAAGCCACTCACCGCCAACGCGTAATCACGCACCATTTCTGCATCCATCCGAAAACGCGGCCCTCGAGAAAGCATCCGATTCGCCGGATCCTTCGCCAGCTTCGCCTCGTCCGCAGCCGCAGACTGCCGGTAGGTCGAAGACGACAGCATCAGCCGAAATACGTGCCGCATGTCCCATCCTGATTCACGAAACTCAACCGCCAGCCAGTCCAACAACGCTTGGTTCGACGGAGCCTCGCCCATGATCCCGAAATCTTCCGCCGTTCTCACAATGCCATCCCCAAACACCTCCTGCCAAAACCGGTTCACCGTCACGCGCGCCGTCAACGGGTTCTCCGCATCCATGATCCAACGCGCGAGCCCCAAACGGTTTGCCGGCATCTTCTCCGCATCATACCGATGGAGCGCCGAGAAAACTCCTGGCTCCACCTTGTCGCGCGGCTGATCGTACTGGCCTCGGAAGTAGATGGCTGACATCGGTTTGGTGTCCATGCGCTCTTGCTGCACGTAAGCAACCGGACTCCGCTCTTGGATCTCTTTTTTCTCCTCATCCAAATCCGCCAGCAACGATTCGTCCGCAATCTGGTCCAACTCTGAACCCAGAAAGAACTCCTTAAGCTTTGCCACCTCAGGCGGCGTTCGCTGCGCCGCATTCTTCGAGATGACCCCGTCAAGCTCAGACGCTCGCTGCAAAAGTCCACCAAACCGCGGCGGTAACGCCCGCGCGAACACGCGCAAATCCTGCACCGAGCCCCCCACAAACTCGCGCCCTTTCTCGCCACCGACTCGCACGGGTGCCGCATTCGCGAAGTGCGAAGCGC
>JBEEPE010000253.1:0-11740 GCA_041191265.1 Verrucomicrobiota bacterium
ATTTTCCGCATCAAGGCGCTGTCCTGCATCGTCTCACGCGAAATGTTCAACGGGATGTCCTCGCTATCCACCACCCCCTTCAAGAAGCGCAACCACTCGGGCAACAACTCCTTCGCGCCCGGCGTGATCAACACCTGCTTGCAATACAGGTCCACCGCCGGCTCCGACCGCGTCATGGAAATGCGCTCCTGACTCTTCGCTGGAACAAACAAAACAGCGCGAATCGAAATGGGTGCGTCCGCATTGAAGTGCAGTCGGAACTGTGGCTCCGCGTTGTCGTGCGTAAGGTACTTGTAAAACTCGGTGTACTCCTCCGCGCTGATTCCAGAAGCGCTCCGCGTCCAGAGCGGTTGCATCGAGTTCACCACTTCATCCCCCAACTGAATCGGGAACGGCACGAAGTTGGAGTACTTCTTCAAGATGCTCCGCAACCGCCACTCCGAAGCGTAATCGGTTTCTGACTCCTTCAAATGCAAGGTGATCCGCGTCCCGCGAGGCAGATCCTCCGTCTCGCTCATCTCAAAACCCGTCTTCCCGTCACTTGACCACGTCCAACCTTTCTCCGCCTGCCGGTACGAACGCGTCGCAACCTCCACCCGATCCGCCACCATAAACGCCGAATAGAAACCAACCCCGAACTGCCCGATTAAACGGGTGTCACCCGCCGCCTGCTGCTTCTTGATTTGCTCAAGAAACTGGCGGGACCCCGAGTGCGCAATGGTGCCCAAGTTCTGAACCAACTCCTCGTGCGTCATCCCAATGCCGCTGTCCGTAACGGTCACGGTCTTCGCCTCCTTGTCGAACGCCACCTTGATTTCCAGCGCCCGTTCAGGGTCGTGAATCTCATTCGCAGCCGTCTGTTGCAGGAACTTCAGCTTTTCACTCGCGTCAGCCGCGTTCGAAACCAGTTCACGAAGGAAAATCTCCTTATCGGTGTAAAGAGAGTGAATGACGATCTCGAGCAGTTGCGCGATCTCCGCTTGGAAAGAATGCTTTTCAGGTGAAGACATAGACCGGCGATTATACACCCTTTTCGTCCTCTGACAGCCCCCCTTTACCGATCCAATGCAACATTCTGCCCTCGCAAAAATCGGTCTACCGCTCCTTGCCGCCCTCGTTTACTCCGGAATCGCCATCACCTTCAAACGTCTCGCCAATCGCGGCATCGGGCCGTGGCGCCTCACCTTCGCAACCAATATCGGCCAAGCTGTCGCCGTGCTCCCGCTCTGGTTTCTTGGAGATGCATCCCCCTCCACCAACCTCCTCTGGCAACCGGCCGCCACCGCACTTGCCTTCCTCATCGGCCAAATCGCGCTCTTCCTCGCCATGGACCGCGGCGATGTCTCCGTCGTCACCCCGCTGCTCGGCTCAAAAGTCATCATGGTCGCAGCCCTCGCAACCGCCCTGTTCCATAAACCCGTGCCAAAAAGCCTCTGGCTCGCCGCAACCCTCGCCACCGCCGCCACAGCCCTCCTCAGCATCGGTAAACCCATCGACAAACACCGCCTGCGTTCAAGCCTCGCATGGGGAACTGTCGCCGCCCTCGCGTTCTCACTGACAGACATCCTGTACGAACAATGGAGCGGCAACCTCGACGTCTGGCGCTTCTCCGTCCTCGTCTTCTCTATGATGGCCGCCCTCTCACTCCCGCTCATCCGTCACCTCGAACCCCTGCCAGCCTCGGCTCAACCCTCTTTTCTCCCAACCATCGCCACCCTCTCGCTCGTCCTAGGCGCGCAAATCGTTCTCGTGGCCTACAGCATCGTGGAAGTCTGCGGAGCGACCCTCACCAACATCCTTTACAGCTCTCGCGGCCTGTTCAGCGTCGTCCTCGTCTGGATGCTCGGCACCCGCCTCGGAATGACCGAAGCGGATTCCAGCCGAGAACTCCTCCCCATCCGCATGCTCGCATCCGCAATCATGCTCATCGCCATCGCGCTCGGAACCCTCGCGTAACAGCACTCTGCCCGCCGCTCACTTCGCCACTCGCCGCACCCGTACCGAACGCACCACCGACTCCGTCCGGAACGTCGCAATCCCAACCGGCATACACAACTCAATCTCCCCGCGTCGCATGGATAACTTCTTCCCACGCGGATCAAACGAGAACATCTCTTTCCCGTTCAAGTACCCCGCAATTTCATCCGGTAACACCCGCACCTTCACCGCGTACCAGACATTGTCCTTAATCGGCTCGAACTTCGTCGTCTCATTCCCCGAGGCATCCTGATCGTTAATGCTCGAGAGGCCCACCACTCCGCCCCCCCAGCCGCCCACCACAAAAGTCACGCACTCCTTGCCCACCGGAAACGTCAGCCCACACGGAAAATCCGCCCCCGATTTCCGCATCACCTCCAACTCCAACTCGTACCCCTCACGCGGCACATCCCCGACCCGCGAAAACCCACTCAACTCCTCACCCATCGCAATGTGAATCCCTCTATCCTCCACCTTCACATCCCCCCCCGCCGCATACTCCGTCTGCTTCCAACCCTTCATCGTCTTCCCGTCAAACCAACTCTCCCACTCGCCCCACTTCACCTCCGCACGCTTCTTCCCCTCCGCTCCCAAACTCGGCAACGCCAAAACCGCTCCCAACGAAATCCCCACAAAACAACGACGAGAAAGCACAGAAGAACTCATGCAAACCTCTTGAGCATCCGTCAGGCCAACACGCAGCGCCCACCCCATCACCCCGCCCGCAATCACACCCCGCTCCGAGCGGAATCACTCTTCTCTCCGTCCCGCTCCAACCACGCGTACAAAACCGGCAACAAAACCAACGTCAAAAACGTCGAACTGAGAATCCCCCCAATCACCACCGTCGCCAACGGACGCTGCACCTCAGAACCCGCTCCCGTCGCAATCGCCATCGGAATGAACCCCAACGCCGCCACCAACGCCGTCATCAGAACAGGTCTCAACCGCGAAAGTGCCCCCGTCACCACTGCCTCCGCCACCGTCACCCCAGCCTGCCTGATCTGATTAAAATACGTAATCATCACCAACCCGTTCAACACGGCCACTCCGCTCAACGCAATAAACCCAACCGCCGCACTGATGCTGAAAGGTTGCCCCCGCAACGCCAACCCCAAGATCCCGCCCGACAACGCCAACGGAATCCCCGTCGCAATGATGAGCGTCTGCCGAAGACTCCGGAACGCCGTGAAAATAAGCACCAAAATCAAAACCAACGCCGCAGGAACCACAACCGCCAACCGCTCCCGCGCCTCCTCCAGATTTTTAAACGTCCCACCAAACTCAAAATCGTACCCCTCCGGAAACTCCACTTTCTCCCGAATCCGCGCAATCGCCTCGTGCACAAACCCCTCCATATCCCGCCCCTCCACATTCACAATCAATCCCATCTTCCGCCGCCCCGCCTCGTGACGAATCGGTTCCACCGTCTCCACCGTCGAAACATCCACCAACTGCCCCAACCGCATCAATCCCGCCTCCCCAACCCGAACCGGTAACCCCTTAATCGTCTCCACATCCGCCCGCTGCCCATCCCTCAACCGCACCACAATCTCCCTCCGCCGCACCCCTTCAAACAAATACCCAACGCCATCACCCGCCAACGCCGCCGCAACCGCGCGGTTCACCTCCGCACTCGGAATGTTCCGCCGAATCAACTCATCCCGACGCACCTGAAGCACCAGCGTCGAAGTCCGTCCATCCACCTCCAACTCCGAATCCCCGCCCGGAACCTCCTTAATCACATCACGAATGGATGCCGCCAATCGCTCCATCACATCAAAATCCTGACCAAACACTTTCACCGACAACTCGCTCTTGCTCCCCTCCAACATCTCGTTGAAGCGCGCTTCGATCGGTTGCGAAAACTCCAGATTCGTATTCGGGTAAGTGCCCTTCACCAGCGCCTCAATCGCTTCAGCCAACCCCGCCTTGTCGGTCGGTAACCCCTCCCCTTGAGGCCATTCCGCGAAAGGTCGATAAAACACATACATATCCCCCTCACTCGCCGGCATCGGATCCGTCGCCACCTCGCTCGTCCCAAACCGACTAAAAACCAGCGTCACCTGCGGAAACCGCTCCCGAATCATCCGCTCCACCTTCACCTGCTGCGCCAACGACTCCTCCAAACTCATCCCCACCTCGCGGTACGTCAGCGCGTTAATCGCTCCCTCATCCAACTTCGGCACAAACTCCGCACCCAACCCGAAAAACACCCGCACCGAAAACGCAAACAACCCCACCGCCCCCAAAACCGTCAACCAACGCATCCGCAACGAAACCTTCAAAACCCTGACATAAAACCACTTCGAAACGCGGATAAAAAGATTGTCCTTCTCCTCAACCCGTCCGCTCAAAAAGAACGAACACGCAACCGGCATCAACGTCAGCGCCAACAACAACGCCCCAAACAACGCCAACATCACCGTTAAGGCCATCGGCCGGAACATCTTCCCCTCAATTCCCGTCAACGCCAAAATCGGCACGTACACCAACGTGATAATCAATACCCCGAAAAACATCGGGTTCCCCACCTGCCGACTCGCCGTCAATACCGCATCCGTCCGCTCCTCCCGCGTCAGCACCCGACCCAACCCGTGCTGACGATGCGCAATCTGACACACGATGTTCTCCACCATCACCACCGCCCCATCGATAATCAGGCCAAAATCCACCGCCCCCAAGCTCATCAAGTTTCCGGAAATCCCAAACTTCACCATCCCCGAAATCGCGAACAAAAAAGACAACGGAATCGCCGCCGCAACAATCAACGCCGCCCTCCAGTTCCCAAGCAGCGCAATCAACACCACCACAACCAACACCGCACCCTCAAACAGGTTATGCTTCACCGTACCAATCGTGCGCTCCACGAGGTCGCGCCGATCGTACACCACCTTCAACTCCATCCCCGCCGGCAACTTCGTCCGCACCTCGTCCAACTTCGGAATCACTCGCTGACAAACCACGCGCGCATTTTCGCCCGCCAACATCATCACCGTTCCAATCACCGCCTCCTCCCCGTTCAACGTCGCGCCACCCGTCCTAAATTTTGCCCCAACCGCCACCGTCGCAACATCGCGAACCCGAATCGGCTCCACCCCAGCCCCAAACTTCACTGGTAACGCCCGAATCTCGTCCGCCGAGGTAACCCGCCCCACCGCACGAATCGTCACCTGCCGCCCATCCCGCGCAACAATGCCGCCCCCCGCGTTTTCCACGTTCGCCCGCACCACATCCGCCAACTCCGCCACCGTCAATCCCGCCGCCACCAACGCCGCCAAATCAGGCTCCACCATCACCTGCCGCAACTGGCCGCCAATGCTGTTAATCTCCGCAACCCCACGCACCGAGCGCATCATCGGCTTCACCACATACTCCTGCGTGTCCGTCAGCATCATCAACGCCTCCGCCTGATCCTGAGGCCGTTCAACAGCCCCCTCCTTCCAACTCACCGAATAATAAAAAATCTCGCCCAACCCCGTGGTAATCGGCGCCAACTTTGGCGTGCACCCCTTAGGCAACTCATCCAGCACCGCCGCCAATCGCTCCCCCACCAACTGCCGCGCTTGCAGCACATTCGTCCCATCCTCAAACGCCATCGTCACTTGAGATAAACCAAACTTGGTCAGAGAACGCACCTCCTCCAACCCAGGCAAACCCTGCATCTCCAACTCAATCACTCGCGTCACCGCCCGCTCCGTCTCCTCCGGCGCCAAGGCCGGAACCTCCGTGTTGATTTGAACCTGAATCCCCGTCAAATCCGGCACCGCATCCACCGGCAACCGCAACACCGCAAACACCCCGCCCAGTAGCAACACCGCCGAAAACACCAGCACCAACCCGCGCCGGCGCATCGAAAACTCCAGAATCTTCTCAATCATCGTCATCCTCCGGATTTCACCTCAACGACCCGGCGTCTCCGGCAAACCCTTGACCCGCACCATCGGCAACGAAGTCCGATACTTCACCACCAACCCCTCCATCGTCATCCCCGCCAATAGCTCCACCTGTTGCCGCGCTTCCATCGCGTCCAACTGCGTATTCAGCATCGCATCCACCGCATCCAAATACTGCGTCTGCAACTCCACATACGTGCTAATCGGCACCGCTCCCAACCGGTAATGCTGATCCGCTAACTGCGCCGCCTCGCCAAACCGCGCCGCCGCGTCAATCGGCCATTTTTGCATCGCCGCCAACTGCAAATCATACGAGTACGCCGCCTCCGCCAACTTCCGCTCCGTCTCACGTAACGCCACCCCCAACGCCACCTCCGCCTGCGACTGCCGCGCGCGACTCGTCTCAATATTCCCTTGGTTCCGGTTCAATAACGGCAACGGAACACTCACGTTCAAACCAAACTCCATCTGACGCTCCGACCCCTTCTGACTGTCCACATAAGGCGCCACCGTCACCGCCGGCCATCGCTCGTTCTCACTCAACTGAACACGAAACCCTTGCTGCTCCAGCTCCGCCACCCGCGCGCGAACCTCAAAATTCCGCTGCCGCGCACTCCCCATCAACTTGTCCACCGCCGGTCCAGGCTGCAACACCATCGGCGTCCGCTTCACCTCCACCACCGACGCCACCGGCATCCCCCGCAACTGGTTCAACTCCGCACGCGCATTGAACAACTCCCGCTCCGCCTCCGCCAAGCGTCGCCCAACCGAGAGCGAACTCGCCTCAATCACCCGCGTCGCCAACATCGGCGCCACCCCCGCAGGATCCCGCTGCACCAAAACCGCCAGCAAATCCTGAAACCGCTGCGCCACCACCCGCGAAGCCTCCGCCCGCTCCTGCGCCGCCAATAACCGGAACGCCAACAACCGAATCCTCATCCCCAACGCCGACCGAAACTGCTCCAGCCCGATCCTCGCTAAATCAACCTGCCGATTCGCAATCGCCTTGCGCAACGCCAAACGCCCCGGAAACTCAAACGTCTGACCCACCGACACCTGCCACGCTGGACCATCCCCCGTTTTCACCCCGGACAACGACTTCACCTGCATCGTCCCAACCTTCGTCGAAAGCTCCGGATTTGACCACGCACCCGCCGCCGATTCCTGACCCTGCGCAGCCCGAATCTCCTGCTCGTAAAACTTGAGCTCTGGATTCCCCTTCATCGCCTGCTCCACAAAAACCTCAATCGCACGCGGCCCGCCCTTGTCCTCTCCCACCGCGCCCACTCCAAAAACGCACCCCAAAAAAACAGAAAAACAGAATCGCTTCATAAAAACTCGAAAACTGAAGATTGCGCGAAAGTCGTCGCGCCCGAACTCAGGACATGCGCTGCACGCCCCACTCACCAGACCCGTTCCGCACTCGCTATGCGCGGAACCAAAACCTCTCGTCTCAAATGCGCAGGCAAACCATCCGCGCCGCCGCAAAACTCCGCACCCCGCTACCTGCACCCAATCGGAAAAAGGCAGACCGGCGTCGCGCACCGTCTGCGCGCTGGTCCATCAAAAAAAGAATTTCACTCACCCATCGCACCGCCGGCCCCATCCAAGCCCTGTTTTCCTCATCGGCCTCCCGCCCACGCACCTCCCCACTGACCGCCCCCTCGCGCGACGCCTCACCCTCAGAAAACATCAGCACATGATCCGGACCCATCGCCCCTTCAGACCCCACCATGCTCAAAAAATCTGATACCGCCGAATGCCGGTGATCCGGTGCCTGATCCCCAGTCCCGTGATGCAACACCACCGACATTCCAGACTCCGTCCGCATCAATAGAACCTCGTGCTGCCCATCTAAATCCGCCGCCACCGCCGCCATCCCCGGAAGAATCGGGGTCGCCCCAACCAACCAAACAAAAAGCGAAAAAATCTGCGCCAAACGCACCCACAAGGGCCGAGCTAACGCACACGGTTTCGCCAACGAACGCATTCCCGCAACCTACCCCCGCAACCGCGCCGCGAAAACTTGTTTTTCAATCCGCACCCCACCCGCCCTCACCCAACCGCGAGCCGTCCAACCCAAAAAGTACCACCCGCACCTCGCCCACCCCCTCCGTCCGCCCCCCCACACACCCCGCAATCCGATCGCAAACGGAACACCAAAAAGCGTCTCGCACCCCCGACTCAATACCCGCCATCGCCACAATCAACTCCTCCACGGACGCGACCGCCCCAAACGCACCGTTCTCAAAAAGCCGGAAGCATCCGCCTCGCAACGCATCCACCGCAGAGAGTCCCCCCGACGAATGCGTATCCCAAACGTCCCCCAACACCTTGCAGAGCTTTCCGGGATGCCCCACCACCCACAACCGGCGCAACCGCTCACCCCGCTCTCGAACGCACTCGGACACACACCCCAACGCAAACCCGACAAAGTTACTCATCTGCACCACCCGATGCGTCGGCAAATCCAACTCCGATCGCGCGAACCGCTGCCCCAGATTGCCCGGCGTCAGAACAATCTCCGGCGCCATCTCACCCATCGCCACCCGCACGTAAACCTCAATCGACGCCCGAAACGACAGCATCGACTTCGGCTCAACCACGCCCGTCGTCCCCAAAATCGAAATCCCCCCCTCAATGCCCAACCGCGGATTAAACGTCCGCCGCGCAATCTCCTCCCCTCCCAAACAGCCAACCTCCACATCAAAATCCAATCCCGCATCCACCGTCTCCACCGCCGCCGCAATCATCCCTCGCGGCACAGGGTTAATCGCCGGTTCACCCACCGCCACCCGCAAACCCGGACGCGTCACCACCCCAACCCCCTCCCCCCGTAAATACCGCATCCCCACCCCCTCATTCCGCCGAACCACCACCCGAATCACCGCCCGATGCGTCTGGTCCGGATCGTCGCCCCCGTCCTTCTCCACCTCCGCCCAAACGCCTCCTTCCTCCAACTCGCCCGTCCCGCGAATCGCAATCCGCAAAAAATGCTCCCCGTCCGGCAGCGGCACATCCACCACGCCCACCGCCTCCCCTCGCGCCAACCGCAACACCGCCGCCAACGCCGCAGCCGCCGCCGCGCTTCCCGTCGTAAACCCACGGCGCAACCCGTTTTCCGCCAACACCCCCAAATCAAACCGTTTCCGCATCCGTCCCCCCCGCCATCAAACGCCCTAACCCATGCAAATACCCGTAGGAATACAGCCCCGTATCATGCCCATCCCCCCATTGCGGCTGAATGGCATACCCCCCAATCGACCGGAACCCCCGCAACACATACCCCGTTTCCCCAATCTTCACCTCCGGACGATCCACCCGCCCCATCACGTCCGCCTCACCCTGACAAACCGCACACGGACAGGCCCGGCGCAGCGTCTCCAACGGCACATACGCCTCCGTTCCATCATTCCACGCAATGGCCAGTTCCTGACCGACCACCTGCACCAACACCGGCTGAGGATGATTTCCCATACATCAATGTGCTTAGCACCAACCGCTCCCGTGCAAAGCTCAAGCTCCCTCCGACTCCGGACGCCACGCCTTTCCCTGCCGCTCCCCAAACAACGCAGTCCCGACCCGCACCATCGTCGCCCCCTCCTCAATCGCCACCTCAAAATCCCCGCTCATCCCCATCGACAACTCCGGCAAACGCACCCCAAACCGCCCCTCCAATCGATCCCGCAACTCCCGCAACCCCACGAAATATCCCCGCGCCATCTCCGGTTCCGGCACCGGCGGCGGGATAATCATCAAGCCGTGCACATCCAAGCGCTTCAACCCCAGTAAATCCTCGAAGGCTGCCTCCAGAGCCTCCGGACGAAAACCAAACTTCGTCGCCTCCCCCGCGAGATTCACCTCGAGCAACACCTTCGGCCGACACCCCTCCTCGCCCGCAATCCGGTCAATATCCCGCGCAATCTCCAACGAATCCACCCCGTGAATCCATTCAAACACGCCCAACGCCATCCGCACCTTGTTCCGCTGCAAGTGCCCCAAAAAATGCCAACAAATCCCGCCCCCAGCCAACTCCGCCTTCGCTCGACCCTCCTGAACCCGGTTCTCCCCAAAATCGCGCTGCCCGGCTTCCCGCAACGCTCGCACCGACTCCGGCGGATGCGCCTTAGACACCGCAATCAAGCGAACGCTTCCAACAACGCGGCCCGCACGTAGTTCCGCATTTTTAACACCACCTAAAACACATTCTAAACTCTCCTGAATCGAAGACATTACAGCTTATTTGATTTTACTATTTCCACATTTCCTATAGGGTTTCAAATCCAACCCAACCCCCATGCAAATCGAGACGCTCAAAATCTTTTGCGACCTCATTGCCACCGGCAGGTTCTCCGGCGCCGCAACGCTCAATCAAATCTCCCAAAGCGCCGTCTCTCAACAAATCAGTTCGCTCGAAAAACGTTTCGGCGTGCCCCTCCTCGAGCGACTCCGGAGCGGCGTAGCGCTCACCCCCGAAGGTGAACTGTTCTACCAAGCCGCTCGCGACATCCTCAACATCTTCGAAGATATTCACGTCCGTATCTCCAGCCTTCCTCAATCCGCAACCGGAGCCCTCCGCATCGCCGCCGTTCACACCATCGGCCTGCACAACCTGCCCCCCGTCCTTCGCCAGTTCCGCTCGCGCTTTCCGCGGATCGAAGTCTCAACCGAATACCACCGCTCCACCGACATCTACCGCCACGTCCTCTCCGGCAAAGCCGATCTCGGACTCGTCGCATTCCCCACTCGCCGCACCGGCGTCGAAATCGAGGCCTTCGGCAATGATGAACTCATCCTCATCAGCTCCCCCAACAACCCCCTCGCCAACGAACCCGAAATCACCCCCTGCCTCATCGGCATCCATAAGTTCATCGCGTTCACGGCTGATCTGCCCACCCGAAAAGTCATCGACCGTCACCTCGCCAACGCAGGCGTCACCTTCACCCCCCACCTCGAGTTCGATACCGTCGAAACCCTCAAACGCGCGGTCCTCGTCGAAAACGCCATCTCCATCCTCCCAGAAACCGCCGTGTGCGACGAACTCCAACGCGGCGAACTCGTCCGCCTCAACCTCACCGGCCCCCCCATCACCCGAACCCTCGGCTGGGTCACCCGTCGCAATGTAGCCAAGTCGCTCCCCGTCCAACTTTTCACCCAACACCTCCGCGAATACCCCGCCACCCAGGAAGCCCCAGTGAGCTTCCCCATGATCTAAACCAACCCCCAGCGCCCCGCCAATCAGCCCAACCCCGCCTCCCGCATCGCACGCCGGCGCAGGTGATATCCGCGGCCAAAAACCCGGAACCAGTTAAAAAACGTTTTCCGGACAATCTCCGCCGCTGACAAAGTTCGCCCCGCAGGACAAACCGTCCCGGCACGCACCGCCCCCAAAAAGGACGCCACCGTCAACTCCCCCGCCTCCACCTCCGTCCACGCGCTCCCCAAGGCCGCCGGATGGTGCGCGTCACTCCCCGCCGTTCCCGGTAACCCACGCCGCCCCGCGTACTCCCCAGCCTTCTCATTCCGCGAACGACTCCACGTCGCCGCATTCAAAACCTCCACCGCATCCCACTCAAACCCATCCAAAACCGCCTCCCGAATCCCCGCCCTCATCCTGTCATACGGATGCGCAGGCACCACCACCCCCCCCAACCCCCGAACAATCCTCGCCACCTCCAAAGCCGGTGCGTGCCGCAACCACGGGACATCCACCCCCCAACACAATAAATGCCCCTCCGCCGTGGAAACCTCACACCCCGGAATCACCAAAAAACCGTCCACCGCACACCCATCCCAACGCATCAACCCCGCCTCCCGCAACGCCGAACACCCAAACGTCACATCGTGATCCGTCACCACCATCCCAT
>JBEEPE010000254.1:0-2542 GCA_041191265.1 Verrucomicrobiota bacterium
CGCAGGGCTACCAAAGCACCATCTCCGAACTCGTTGATCCTGAGGATTCTGGAAAGAATCTTCTCCTCACCGGCATCCTCGCCCAATCGCCCAATCCCCATCGCAAGGAAAAAGCGTTCCGCGAACTCTTCGCCTTCGCGCAAGCCACCGGAATCCAACAACACCACCTCGCGACACTCCTCTCCGTCACACTCTCCCCCAACCCATGCAAACCCTGACGCCCGAGGATCTGCGCACCCTCACCACACTGCGCGACGCTTTCCTAGAAGGCAGTGCAGGCCGGGCCGACTACTGGACAAATCCCAACGCCCTAGCCCTGTACGAACGCTTTCCCGGCGAACGCATCGGCTGGAAATGGGACGCGTTCCTATCCGAACTCACCCTCCGAAACATCGCGCCCCAAGCCCAGCACCTCGTCGACTTCGGGTGCGGACCAGGAGTGGCTTGCCTACGCGTACTCGCCGCTTGGCCCCAACAGTTTACACACCTCACCCTCGTTGACCGTTCGCACGCCGCGCTCGCGTTCGCACGTCATCGCGTCCTCGAACGCTTTCCCCAACTCCACGTCGATACCGCCACCCAACTGCCTGACCTCACAAACAAAACGCTCATCGCCAGTCACGTCTTCTCCGAACTCCACACCGCCTCCCACCCAGACCTCCTCCGCGCACTCCGCGCCGCACAGGAAATCCTGTGGGTCGAGTCCGCAACCCGCCCAAACGCCCGCGCCTTCCACACCACAATCCGCGACGCACTGCGCGAGGTCCTCACCCCTGTCGCCCCCTGCCCCCACGGGGGTACCTGCCCGCTGACCGAACCGCATCGCCCGTCCGACTGGTGCCACTTCTTCGCCCCAGTCCCAACCGAAGTGCACATCGACGCCGCTTGGCGCGACTTCTCCCAAGCCCTTCACGTAGACCTCCGCTCGATCCCCTTCACCGCCATTGCCATGCAACGCGACCCCTCCGCTGCGGCAAACGCCCCTGCCTCCGACCAGATCACGGCCCGACGCATCGCAACCCCCGCCGACCACAAAGGATATTCGAAAGCCCAGTTCTGCACGGCAAACGGCATCCTCGAACTCGAAGCATGGAAACGCAACGTGCCCAGCTTGCTCAAATCATGGAAACGTGACCTGAAACTCCCTCTCTACCACCTCAAAACGGACGGACGCCGCATCCTCGATGCCGAACCAGCCTGCGCAGACGAAACCCGCAATGCTTGATGGGCCCTCCTCCGTTCGGTTGAATCCTTCCACGCAAAAAATGAGCACATCTCCCATCCACCCCAACCAACTTCTCGAAGCCCTCAACTGGCGCTACGCCACCAAGAAGTTCGATCCCGCACGAAAAATCTCCGACACAGACTGGGCCGCCATCGAAGACGCACTCGTTCTCGCTCCGTCCTCATTCGGACTCCAACCCTGGCGCTTCTATCTCGTCAAAAACCCCGAACTCCTTGCTCAGCTTCCCGCAAACTCGTGGAACCAAACCCAACCCGTTGACTGCTCACATTTCGTCGTCTTCGCCCAACGCAAAGATTTGTCAATCAACGATGTTGATACCTTCATCCAACGCATCTCAGACGTGCGCGGAGCCTCTAAAGAGAGTCTGGAAGGCTACCGCGGGATGATGGCCGGTTTCGTGAAAACCGCCACTGAACAAGGCTGGCTCAACCCATGGGCCGCGCGACAAGTCTACATCGCACTCGGTCAGGCAATGACCGCCGCCGCGCTCCTCGGCATCGACACGTGCGCCCTCGAAGGCATCAATCCCGCGAAATACGACGAAATCCTCGGTATCAGCGCGGAAGGCTACACCTCCCTCTGTGGACTCGCCTTCGGATACCGCTCATCAGAAGATGGATACGCGACCATGAAAAAAGTCCGCTACGCCAAGCAGGACGTCCTCCGCGTGCTCTAGCCGGAACACGCCATGCCCGAGGCTCCACACCTGATCGTCCTCATCCTCAACGGCGCGCTGCTCTTCGGAGCAGCCGCTCTCCCAGGCTATTTGCTCGGTTCAATCCCTTGGGGATTGCTCCTCTCGCGCCTCGGCGGAGTGGATATCCGGAGCACAGGCAGCGGGAACATCGGCGCCACCAACGTCTGGCGTGTCATGGGCTGGCGCTGGGGCCTTCCCACCTTCCTCCTCGATACCGCAAAAGGCATCGGCGCTGTCCTCCTCACCCGCCACCTCGCCACCCTCGTACTCGAACCCTCCAAGGTCATGGCAGACGCCATCGCTTGGAGCGGAACCATTGCCGGCCTCGCCGCCATCCTCGGCCACAGCTTTCCCATCTGGCTCCGCTTCAAAGGCGGAAAAGGTGTCGCAACTTCCCTCGGCGTCATCGGCGCCCTCATGCCCCTCCAGAGCCTCGTCGTCTTTGGGGTCTGGGGCCTCGTGTTCGCCGCATCCCGATACGTGTCACTCGCCTCCATCGTCGCCGCCCTCTGCCTCCCCATCCTCGCCCTCGTCGCACAATGGGACGATCTCAAGGGGAACGGTGGACGATTCCCGTTCGCCTGCCTCGCCGCGCTTCT
>JBEEPE010000255.1:0-10077 GCA_041191265.1 Verrucomicrobiota bacterium
ACGCCCGACTCGCCGCCTCGCGCTTCTGCGCCGCCATCCACGTAAATCCAGTGTACCCAGCAAATACCAACGCCGCCAAAAGCACCGTTCTCCGCACCTTCGCCCCGTGCTTGATGTAAAACGCCATCGGATCGAACACCTGCTCGGCCTCCGTAGGCGTCAAAACCGTCTTGGCGAGATCGCTGGAACCCGATTTCGCACCGGGAGATGGGAATGCATTCGACATGGGAAAAAAAAGACCCGCTCAACATCTCCGCATCCGGCGGGCATCGGCTCGCGAAGAATGGAAGAATCTGAAGGGTTTCAACCGGGGAATCAAACAGGATTCACACCAACACCGGTTCAGAAAAGTTCACCCTGCTGTAACTTCCCCACCTCAGCCTCAGCCTGCGAACCGTCACCTCTCTCGCCCCCGGGGCTCTCCGTCGCCACCCCCTCGCCCGCCAGCGCCGCGCGCAAATCCGTTTCCCCCAAAACCGTGACCCCCAAACGCTCCGCGTCGTCTCGCTTCGAACCGCCTCCCTCGCCCGCAATCAAAAAATCCGTCGCCCCACTCACCACTGCCACCACCTTCGCCCCCACTCCCCTCAACGCCGCCGTCACCTCACCCCGCGTCATGCCCGAAAACGATCCTGTCACCACCACCGTCTTCCCCGAAAAACGCGACGCCACCCTCATTCCACCTCCGCTCGATCCAACCGGACGAATCCCTAACTCGCCCAACACCCGCAAAACCTCGCGCCCCCGTTCCCCCTCAAAATACGCAATCACAGACCCCGCAACCACCGGTCCAACCCGAGGCAATACCCCCCCAGCCGCCGCCTTCGAACGCTCCGCAAAATCGCCCCGGACCAACTCCCCCTCCAACTCCGCTACCTCCGCCAGCAACGCCGCATGCCGCGCCTCAAGCGCCGTCCGCTCCGCCTCGCTCAATCCCCGATTCCCACGCGCCCGAGGATTGGCACGCTCCGCCTCCCCCAACGCCACATCACGCCGAACCACCGCCCGCAACAACGCCGAGGCCGCCACCGCATCCAAATCCGAATGCGACTCCGCAACCCGCGCCGCCAGCGTCGCCCCCAAATCCGGTATCCCCAACGCCACCAACCAACGCTCCAACCCCGCCTCCCGCGCACGCCGCACCGCCTCCGACAACTTCGCCGCATTCTTCGCCCCAAACACCCGCGGCTCCGCCTCCGTCCCCAAGTTCAAACCCGCCAAACGCTCCGCCAAAACCCCCTCCTGCTCCCAACGAAACAAAACCAACGGATCCTCAACCAACCCACTCTCCACCAACCGATCCGCCACAATCCCACCCAACCCCTCCAAATCCAACGCCGCTTTCGAAGCAAAATACTGCAACCGGCGCATCCGCTGCGCCCCGCAATCCACATTCCGACAAAACCACGCACTCAAATCCGCGTCCCGCGAAACCACCCCGCCACACACCGGACACCCCCCCGCAAGCCGTCCGCGAAAATCAAACGCCTCAGCCCCCTCTTTTCTCAAACCCACCACCACCTCCAACACCTCCGGAATCACCTCACCCGCTTTCTGAATCACCACCGTGTCACCACACCGCAAATCCTTCCGCCGAATCTCGTCCTCATTATGCAACGTCGCCCTCGCAATCGTGCTCCCTCGCAAGAGAACCGGACGCAATACCGCCACCGGAGTCAACGCCCCCGACCGTCCCACCTGAAACACAATATCCTCCAAAACCGTTTGCGCTCGGTCCGGCACAAACTTGTACGCCCGCGCCCACCGCGGCGCACGCGCCGTCGATCCCAGCCCCTCACGAAGCGACAGGTCGTTCAACTTGATCACCGCGCCGTCCGTCTCAAACCCGAACGCCCGACGCATCACGTCCAACTCCGCAATCGCCGCAATCACCCCGTCCGCATCCCGCGCCACTCGACTAAATGGCGGCGTCCGAAATCCCAACTCCCCCAACCACCGAATCACCTCCGCCTGCGTCCCCGGCGACTCCGAAACCTCTCCTAATCCATATAAAAAAACGTCCATCGGCCGTGTCGCCGCCTCCCCTGAATCCAACAACTTCAACGCCCCCGCCGTAGCATTGCGCGAGTTCGCAAATGCATCCTCCCCCGCCCGCTCCATGCGTTCGCACAACGCCGCAAACGCAGCATCCGCCATATACACCTCCCCGCGCACCTCCAACACGTCAGGAGCGTTCTCCAACCGTAACGGAATCGATCGGATCGTCCTCAGATTGTGCGTAATATCGTCCCCCACCTCTCCATCGCCCCGCGTCGCCCCCGCCACCAATACGCCCCCCTCGTAGCGCAAGTTCACCGCCACACCGTCAATCTTCGGCTCAACGTGCCACTCCAACCCAACCCGCCCCGCCAACCGCTCCACCCCAGCCACCCACTCCCGAACCGCCGCCTCGCCCCCCTCATCCGCGTAAAGATTGTCCAACGATAACATCGGCACCCCATGCCGAAACGCTTGAAACCGCGATATCACCTCCCCTCCCACACGCCGCAACGGCGAATCCGTCAAAACCCATTCCGGATGCGCCCCCTCCAACTCCCTCAACTCCCGAACCAGCGCGTCATACTCCCAATCCGAAACCGTCGGACGCGCCTCCTGATAGTAACGCCGGTCGTGCTCGCGAATCTCCGCGCTCAACCACGAAATGCGATCCCTCACTGATTCGGTATCCACCTCACCATGCTGCACAACGCCCCGCGCCGCCTCAGCAACTTTTTCAGCACCAAAAAATCCTGCTGGAGACGCACCCCCTCCTCCCCTTTGCTAGAGAAACAACCTCTCGTGTCATGATCTCACTCGGTATCGACAGCGGCACTCAAAGCACAAAAACCATCGCCATCGACCTCGATTCAGGCGAACTCCTCGCATCCGCCTCCAAGGCTTACCCCCTCATCCAAGGCCTCCCAGAACGCCACCTCGAACAAGACCCCGCCGAATGGGTCGCCGCTACCCACGAAACCGTTCAAGAAGTCGTCTCCCAACTCGGGACCCGCAAAAACGAAATCCGCGCCATCGGTGTCAGCGGACAACAACACGGCTTCGTCCCACTCGACGCAAATGATCGCGTCATCCGCCCCGCCAAACTCTGGTGCGACACCTCCACCATCGCTGAATGCGAAGAACTTCACCGCACCTTCGGCGGTTCGAAAAATCTGCTCAAAGAAGAAGGAAACGCCATCCTGCCAGGCTACACCGCTCCCAAAATCCTCTGGCTCAAAAAGAACGAACCGCATCACTTCCGCGCCCTTCGCAAAATCCTTCTCCCACACGATTACCTCAACTTCCACCTCACCGGCGTCCACGCCATGGAGTACGGAGACGCCTCCGGCACCGGTCTCCTCAACGTTCGCACCCGCTCGTGGAGCGAGCGAATCGCCAAAGCCATCGACCCCGACCTCCTCGATTTCCTCCCCGCCCTCTCCTCCTCCAAAGGGCCCCTCGCCCTCCTGCGCGATTCTCTCCGCCAAACCTGGAACCTCCCCGAAGGCATCGTCGTCAGCAAAGGCGGCGGCGATAACATGATGGGCGCCATCGGAACAGGAAACGTCCGCGACGGCGTCGTGACCGTCAGCCTCGGCACCTCCGGCACCGTCTACTCCGCCTCCTCAAAACCCGTCATCGACGAACACGGAGAAATCGCCGCGTTCTGCGACTCCAACGATCAATGGATGCCCCTCGTTTGCACCATGAACGTAACCGTTGCCACCGAACAAGTCAGACACCTGTTCAACTGGGACCACGCCGCCCTCGAATCCGCCGTGCGCTCCACTCCAACCGGCGCAAAAGGACTCCTCTTCCTCCCCTACCTCACCGGCGAACGAACCCCAAACCTCCCAAATGGCACCGGCGTTTTCCACGGACTCACCCGCGAAACCATGACCCCCGCATTCATGGCGCGCGCCACCATGGAAGGGGTCACCCTCGGCCTCGGATACGGAATGCAACGCTTCCGCGACCTCGGCATCCAACCCCGCGAAGTGCGCCTCACCGGCGGCGGTAGCCAAAGCGCGGTCTGGCGGCAAATCTGCGCCTCCATCTTCAACGCAGAAACCGTCTGCCTCAAAAGCGCAGAAGGCGCTGCCCTCGGCGCCGCCATCCAAGGCGCTGCCGCTTGGCAGTTTGCAAATGGAAAAACAACCGATGTCGCCGCCCTTTGCAAAAACCTCGTTCACCTCGACGAATCCACACGCTGCGCCCCCAACCCAGACGACGTCGCCATTCATCAACATCAACTCGTCAAACTCACCGAACTCACCCGGCGCCTCCACACCTCCGGTCATCTCTAACCATAACCCGCCGAATGAAACTGGTCATCGCAGCCACCGGAGCCAGCGGTTCCATCTACCTCCAGCGCCTGCTCGACCTCATCCCCGCCGCTGACCACGAAATCCATCTCGTCCTCAGCAACTACGCCAAACAGGTCGTCATCGAAGAACTCGGCTCCCTCCGCATCCCCGATTCCGTCATCCAACACGGCGATCGATCCATGAACGTCCCCTTCGCCAGCGGATCCACCCGCTTCGATGCCATGGTCATCTGCCCCTGCTCCATGGGGTCCCTCGCCCGCATCGCCGCAGGCACCGCCGATACCACCATCCTCAGAGCCGCTGACGTCTTCCTCAAAGAACGCCGGAAACTCATCGTCGTCCCACGCGAAACTCCGTGGAACCTCATCCACGCACGAAACGTCGTCACCCTCCTCGAAGCAGGCGCCACCGTAATGCCCGCCTCCCCCGCTTTCTACTCCGGCGCCACCACCCTCAACGATATCGCAGACAGTCTCGTCACCCGAATCCTTGACCAACTCAACCTCCCAGCTCCCAACGCATTCCGCTGGAAGGAATCCACCCCATGCGCGGACTAACCCCCCTCGCCATTAAACCCGGCGCAGCCCTCCTCCGCGTCCTCACCGCGTCTCTGCGAAACACCCTGCAAGACGAAGCCGGCCTCTTCGACCCCTCCCGAACAAACCCCCTCATTCTCGCGGTCTGGCATAATCGCATCCTCTGCGCATCCACCCTCTTCGAGTTTTACGGCAAACGACGCCGAAAACTCACCATCCTCACCAGCGCAAGCCGCGACGGCTCCCTCCTCGCCGGTGTAGCCAAATCCTTCGGATTGGAAGCCGTGCGGGGGTCATCCTCAAAAAATGGCGTTCAAGCCCTACGCCAACTCAAAAGCCTCGTGGACAACGGACACGACATCGTCATCGCTCCCGACGGTCCTCGCGGCCCGCTTTACTCCATCGCCCCAGGAATCCTCTTCCTCTCCCGAACCCTCAAAATCCCCATCGCCCCCGCAGCCATCACCTTCGGAGCCTACCGCGAACTGCCCACTTGGGACCGATTCCGCGTGCCTCACCCCTTCACAACCTGCCACCTCCGGATTCAAAAACCCCGCTTTTTTGCCGAAGAACCTTCCGACCGAACCGGCGACTCCGAACCCCTCTCGACCCTCCGAACGGCCCTCGACGGCAACACCATGCCTAACGCATGAAACCCGTCGACCTTCTCGGCCTCGGAAGCCTCGCTTGGGACGATTTACTCACCATCGACCACTTCCCCCTTCCCGACAAAAAGGTCCGCGCCCAAACACGAACTAAACGCGTTGGCGGACTCACCGGCGGTGCCCTTTTAGCCGCCACACAATGCGGAGGCTCCGCAGCCTACGCAGGTCGACTGGGAACTGACCCAGCCTCGCAGGCCGTTGAATCCGCGCTCGTTGAAAGCGGCATCGACGTCTCCCTATCCGTCCACGCCCCCGGAAATGGGGTGGTTCAGTCCGTCATCATCGCCGCAACGCGCGCCGGCACCCGCAACGTCTTCTCGTTCCGAAACGGCGAAACCGGCGCTCACCCAGAACTGCCCCCACTCGATGCCTGCGACCACTGCAACGTCCTACTGGTGGATCATCACGGCGTTCCAGGACAACTCCGCATGGCGCAACACTTCCGAAAAACCGGACGCCCCGTGGTCTGCGACATCGAACGCCTCGACACACCCTCAACGCGTGAACTCCTCCAATCCTGCTCACACATCCTGTTGCCCGAAGCGTTTGCGCTGCACCTCGCAGAAACAACCTCACCCAAAGAAGCCCTCCGCCACCTCCGCTCGACGCTCCCTGCCGCAGACCTTTGCCTCATCACTCAAGGCGAAAAAGGCGGCCTGTTTTCTCAGAAAACGGATCCCCTCGGTGCGTGCCATCCGTTCGTTCCCACCAACCCCATCAAAAACTGCGACACCACCGGATGCGGCGACTTTTTCCACGGAGCATTCTGCGTCGCCCTCTCAAAAAAACAGCCCATCGAAGAGTGTATCGAGTTCGCCTCGACACAAACCGCAGCGTTCCTGACACAACGGAATCTCGCGCGGTTTTGATTGGTTTTCCTCTTCGGAAACTCCAGACTTCCCGCGTCGTCAGGGGATGCGGATTGAATGAGGGCCAACCCCGCTAGGGCCGGAAGGCAGCAACGGTAACTCGACGTTCCTTGTCGCATTCCTCTGACGGCACCCCCTTCTCCCAACCATCACCCCCCCGCAAACCTCCCTCCGGTTCGCAAAGGTTGCAACCCGCCCATCGGGCCCTACACTCATCGAAAATCGTCATGAACGTGTCCTCGCGCTTCCAACGCCACCTCGCGCCCCTCTTCCTCGCACCCGTCCTCGCTGTGGTGCACCTCCTCCCACTCAACGCTCTCGCACAAGCCGCCGCCGCTCCCGTACCGCCGAAAGCCGCAGAAGAGTCCCTCAAACTCTGGTCTCTCGTCGAAAAAGGCGGGTGGGCAATGGTCCCACTCGGCGCCCTGTCGGTCATCGCCGTCATGCTCGCCATCGGCTACCTCATCAGCCTCCGAAAGGGAGCGGTCGTCTCAAAGCAATACATCGCAACCATCGAGGTGCTCCTGAGAAAACGTGACCTTCTCGGCGTACTCGCCGTCTCAAACCGCCACAGCCAAGTCGTCGCGCGCATCGTTCAAAAGACCCTCGACTTCGCCACAAAAAACCCCAGCGCTCCCTTTGAATCACTCAAAGAGGTCGCCGAAGCAGAAGGCAGTTCACACGCCGCCTCTCTCTCCCACCGTATCACTTACCTCGCCGATATCGGCATCCTCGCCCCCATGGTCGGTCTCCTCGGAACCGTCGTCGGCATCATCCGCGCCTTCGGAACCCTCGGCAGCGGGTCACCAGGCCTCTCCCGCGATATTCTCCTCGCCAGCGGCGTCTCCGAAGCCCTCGTCGCCACCGCAGCAGGTCTCGTCCTCGCCGTCATCTCGGCAACCCTGTACGCCCTCTTCCGAAATCGCGCCCAATCCCTCATCTCCGAAATGGAAAGCGCCACAACCTACGTCGTCGGCCTCCTCGCCGTCGCAACCCAGCGCCGCCGCGATAACTTCCCCTCCGACGAAGCCTGACCGCACCCCACGCATCCCATGCGATTCAGAAAACGCAGCGAACCGGCCGTCATGGCCTTCCAAATCGCCCCCATGGTGGACATCCTCCTCGTCCTCCTTTGCTTTTTCATCATGACGTGGAGCATGGCCCGCAAGGAAAACGAACTCGACGTCCGCGTTCCCTCCGCCAACTCCGCCAACGAAAGCAACCCCGTCGTCAACCAAACCATCCTCAACGTCAAAGCCGACGGGACCGTTGTCATCAACCGAAAAACCCTCACCTCAGCCGAGCTTCTAGAAAAACTCAAGAGCCTCGCCGAACTCTACCCCGACTACGCCATCATCCTCCGAGGCGACATCAAAACCGAATACCAAAGCATCGTCTCCGTTCTGGATATCTGCCGCGACGCCGGCATCTGGAACGTCGCCTTCGCAACCTCCAAACCGGAGTAGTCAAGGCCTCTCTGCCCCCCCTCGCCCGTCCCCTTGCCCCACCGTATCTCACGGTAACCGTTTCACGGCCCGAAGGTTCTTCACGCCTTGCTCCCGTAAACCCAGAATACCGAGGCATCGCTTTGGCGCTGGATTCACCCGCGCCACCACCACATCCTCTTCAGGTCAAAACGCGTCCTCGAATACCGTGAGCACCATCGCCCAAAAAACCGCCCCGACGGACTTCCCCCTCCCCTCGCTCCGTACCCTCTTCGTGCTCGCAGCGATCCTCGGCATCCTCCCGTCTCTCCCCGTAACCGCCCAGCAAACCCCAAACGGATTTGCCCCACCACGCGAACCCGTCAAAGCCATCCGCGTCAACGCCGATGGCTCATCCACTGACTCCTCCACTAACCCCAAAATTCCAAAAGCCACCCCCGTGGGAACCCCCATTCCCAAAGCAACCCCTCTCACCCCCGGTCCCAATCCGCTACCCCCACCCCAACTCCCCAACGCACCCGTCAATCCGGTGCCAGTCGCTCCCCTTCCCCCTGCCACCGAGCCCCTCGCCGCAACAAAACCCACCCCATCCCGTCAACCCCTCAAACCATCCGCGCCAAAATCAGCTCCCCCCGCCAAAACAAATCCTCTCGACCCACCTCCTGCAGCCTCCACTCCCGCACCCCCAAGCCCCTCCAGCGAAGAAGACCTCGCCTTCAACGTCGCAGAAGCCCTTTACGCACGAAACCAACTCGAAGAAGCAAAAACCGAGCTGCAAACGTTTGTCACCAAATTCCCCCAATCCACCAACGTACCCCTCGCCCTCTTCCACCTCGCCGAAGCTTATCGCCGGACCGACCTGAACAACTCCGCCCTCCTCTACTACAAGAAATACCTCGAAGCCTCCAAATCCGAGGGACCCTTCGCCGGCCCAGCCGCGTTCCGACTCGCAGAAGCCGCCGTCGAATCCAGCAACAGCGCCGATGCCATCACCTACTTTCAAACCGCCGCCAAACATCTCACGGATCCCAACATCCTCCTCGTCATTAAGTTCTATTCCGCAAAATCCCTCCAAAACCTCAACCGCCGCGCCGAAGCACGCGCCGCCTACCAAGAGCTGGCCGACGCCACAGAACCACACCAGTTCCGCGACGAATGCCGCCACACCCTCGCCCTCCTCCTCAAAGAGAATGGCAAGGACCAAGATGCCATCAGCCGGATGAAAGATCTCGCGTCCGGCAAAAACGCTGCGTCCGACGAAAATCTTGCCGCGCGCAGCGCCGCGATGGCCGGCCTCTGGCTCTCCGACGCCAACAAGGTCGACGAGGCCACTCCCCTCCTTGAAATCGCGGTCAAAAGCCCGCACACCCAAGAATGGCGCGACATCCTTCACCTCGCCCTCATGCGCGGCGATTTCTTCAAGGAAAAGTTCGACGCCGTCCTCTCGCGCTACAAACAAATCGAAACCTCACTCGACGCCGCCAAAATTCCCCAATCACTCGTGCTCGTCGCAAACGCCTACCGCCAACTCAACAAACACGCCGAAGCCCTCGCCGTCTACGACCGCATCCTCCGCTCCGCCCCAGAAACGCCCGCCGCCAAAGAAGCCGCCTTCGAACGCCTCCGCTGCCTCTACCGCACCGATAACCCAAAAACCGCCGAGGAAATCGACGCCTTCCTCGCGACCCATCGCGACCAAAATAACCGCCTCACCGCTCTCCGCATGAAGGCCGAGTTTCTTCGCGCCAAAGACGACTTCGCCACCGCACTCACCGCCTACCGCGACATCATCAAAATCAACGTCCTCAAAGGCGACGAACTCGGTGATGCCCTTATCCGCCTCGCCGATTGTGCCCGACGTACCAACAACCATGAGGAGGTCATCTCCGCCACCCGCTCCCTCATCAACAGTCAACCCCAGCACCGCCTCGTCCTCAATGCCCTCATCTGGAACGCAGAGGCGCTCCAGCGCACCGGAAAAAAAGTCGAAGCCGAAAAAACTTACACACTCCTCATCGAGAAACACCCAAAAGCCGAAGAACGCGAAAGCGCCATCCGCCTGCTCGCCCTCATGCGCGGTGAATCCGATGACCTCAAAGGCATGGTGAAATGGTACGACACCCTCCTGAAAGAATACCCAAAATCCGCCTTCGCCGGTGAAGCCCACCACCACATCGGAAGCACCGCCTTCCAATCCAAAGATTACAAAACAGCCGCCACACACCTCGCCAAATCCC
>JBEEPE010000256.1:0-3495 GCA_041191265.1 Verrucomicrobiota bacterium
AATCGCCGTACACCACAACCACCAAAAACCAGGCAACCGCAATCGTGAATAACAGCGCCCCCCATCCTGAGGACCGCGGGAATCTGTCGACAAATGATCGAGCCCCGTCCGCTCGAAAAACCGCAAGAAGGTGGCTCAACAAAAGGAACGCTCCAACCAAAAAGACGGCGACCTCAAGTGTTAAAGGATAATCCATTAGCGCGTTTGCTCGTACTTCATTCACAGAAAAAACCAGGCTCGCGAAACCCACGAGCCTGGCTCTCGGAAAACCGTCAGGCCAAGAGCTGACGCAACACAAACGGCAAAATGCCGCCGTGCCGGAAATAATCCACCTCAATCGCCGTATCAATCCGCGACCGAAGCGTCACAGAAGTCTTTTCCCCACTCGCTTTGGTGATGCGCAAAACCACGTCCGACATCGGCTTAATCGAGTCATCCAACCCCTCAAAGGAGAACTCCTCAGTCCCCACCAACCCCAACGTTTGCGCGCTCACACCTTCAGGGAACTGAAGCGGCAATACCCCCATCCCCACCAAGTTTGATCGATGAATCCGCTCAAAACTCTGCGCCACCACCGCCTTCACCCCCAGCAACCGAGTCCCCTTCGCCGCCCAATCGCGCGACGAACCCGTTCCGTACTCCTGCCCCGCAAAAATCACCAGCGGCGTCCCATCCGATTGATGCTTGATGGACGCATCATAAATCGACATCTGCTCGCCCGTCGGTTGATACACCGTCACCCCCCCCTCAACCCCAGGAACCATCAGGTTCTTAATTCGAACATTGGCAAACGTCCCGCGCGTCATGATCCGGTCATTCCCGCGCCGCGAACCGTAGCTGTTGAAGTCCTCAAAACCCACACCATGCTCCGCCAAAAATCTTCCCGCTGGGGACGTCTTCTTAATCGCGCCCGCCGGAGAAATATGGTCCGTAGTCACCGAATCCCCAAAAATGCCCAACGCCCGAGCGCCCGAGATGCCCTGAATCGTGCCTGCATGAAGACTAAAGTCTTGGAAGAAAGGCGGCTCTTGGATGTAGGTGCTCTCACTATCCCACCCGTAAATCACTCCCGTGCTCGAAGGCACTTCATTCCATTTGGGGTTCTGACTCGCAAAATCAGAGTAGAGCCTCCGGAACGACTCAGGCGACAAAGCCGAACGCATCGCCTCCCTCACCTCCGCCAATGACGGCCAAATCTCCTTCAGGAAAACTGGCTTACCAGACGCGTCCGTGCCAATCGGCTCATTCGCCATGTCAATATCCACTCGGCCCGCCAGCGCAAAGGCCACAACCAGCGGAGGTGACATCAAGAAGTTCGCCTTGATGTTCTGATGCACGCGCGCCTCGAAGTTTCGGTTGCCCGAAAGCACGCTCGCCGCCACAAGGTCACCCTTCACAATCGCCTCCTCAATCTGAGGATGCAGCGGCCCACTGTTTCCAATGCACGTCGTGCAACCGAAACCCACCACCTGGAACCCAACCTTGTCGAGGTAAGGCTGGAGCCCGGTGCGATCGAGGTAATCCGCCACCACTCTCGAACCAGGCCCGAGAGAGGTCTTCACCGCTGGGTTCGCAACCAATCCCCGCTCCACGGCCTTCTTCGCCAAAAGCCCCGCAGCCAACATCACGCTCGGGTTACTCGTGTTCGTGCAACTCGTAATCGCCGCAATCAGGACACTTCCGTGCCCCACTTCAACCTTCCGCTTCCCATAAGCCGCAGCCGCAGGATCACTGCTCTCCACCAACTCAATCGACTGACGCTCAGAGAGACTTACACCACCTTTCCCGTACCCACCCTCCGTAACAGGTTTCGCAAACAAACTCTCAAATCCAGACTTCAACTGGGTCAACGCAATGTGGTCCTGAGGACGCTTAGGACCAGCCACCCCCGGAACAACGGTCGACAAGTCGAGCTCCAACTCAACCGAGTAATCAATGTCCCCCTTCCGTGGAACTCCCCACAGCCCTTGAGCACGATAATACGCCTCAAAATCCGCGCACAACTCGTCCGAGCGTCCCGTATCCTTCAAATACTCAACCGTTTTCCCATCAACCGGGAAGAAACCCATGGTCGCCCCGTACTCCGGCGCCATATTCGCAATCGTCGCGCGATCCGTAACCGGCAAGCTCTCCGCACCCTCGCCAAAAAACTCGACGAACTTTCCAACCACCTTTGCTTTCCGAAGCATCTGCGTGACGTGCAGCACAAGGTCCGTCGCCGTTACCCCTTCCCGCAATGATCCAGTCAAGTTAACCCCAACCACCTCCGGCGTGAGGAAATACACCGGTTGCCCAAGCATCCCCGCCTCAGCCTCAATCCCTCCCACTCCCCATCCAACCACACCCAACCCGTTAATCATCGTGGTGTGCGAATCCGTCCCGACCAGCGTGTCAGGGAAAAGAACCCCATCTCGCTCCAACACACCCTTTGCAAGATATTCAAGGTTCACCTGATGCACGATCCCAATGCCCGGAGGAACAACGCCGAAAGTCTTGAACGCCTGCTGACCCCATTTCAATAACTGGTAACGCTCACGGTTCCGCTTGAACTCAAGATCAAGGTTCTGCTCAAGCGCTGTCGGTGAACCGAAGTAATCGACCTGCACCGAATGATCCACCACAAGATCAACCGGCACAAGCGGTTCGATAATCCCAGCGTCGCGCCCCATCCGAGAAACCGCAGACCGCATCGCCGCCAAATCCACCAACAAGGGAACTCCGGTGAAGTCCTGAAGAACAATCCGAGCAACCACAAACGGAATCTCCACCTGAGCCGGTGCCTTCGCGTTCCACGCCGCCAACTGCCTCACATCCTGCTCCGAAACCTTTTTTCCGTCGCAGTTCCTCAAAACCGACTCCAAAACAATCCGAATGCTCACCGGTAACCGTGAAACGGATCCAAGACCGGCGGCCTCAAGACCAGGAATGGAAAAGTACTTGGCGACTCGGCCGTTAGAAAGCTGCAGAGAAGAGGGATTCAGAAATGATGCGCTCATGGTGGCTTTTAGAAGCGCTCAATGAAGCACCAAACAGGCCGAGTGACGACCCTAGAACGATGCACGTTCCCATTCTTCCGCACAAAACAGAGCCAAGATCACCCAGAACCGCCCATCACTCCCCTTTTCCCGCACCGCCAGACGCACGCCGAAGAGACGTCGACCCCACCCAGCGTGGCTACTTCTTGTCCGGCGGTGCCTCAAACTTTTCACCCGCCTTCGCCCTCCCAGCCCCCACCTTCGCCATATACGTCTCCTCGCTGAACTGGCTGGCCATCACTTCGCTCCCCTTCAAAACCTGAACCCCAAAACCAGCGTATTTTGTCCCAGACTTCTCAGGCTTCGCCGCCGCTTGAGGGGCTCTTTGTCCCGGTCGAGCAGCCATTCTCATCGGTTGGATAGACTTCGGCTCCTTGAACTCGAAATCCACAGGGTCTAGCTCTACCCTCTCCGATCCTTTCGCCGGAACGGACACCTCAACCTCACCCCCACCGACCAC
>JBEEPE010000257.1:0-2623 GCA_041191265.1 Verrucomicrobiota bacterium
TTTAACGAACGCCCTCACTGACAACAGTGCCTCGGAGCCCGATTCGTCCAAATCTTCGCAGGACGCCGCCCTCCGGTTCCGCCTCTCAGATGCCTTTTCTCCTTCCCATCCAGTCCTTTTGTCGTAATCTCCCCCACTCAACTTCACGCTTTTATGTCTCAACACAGCAGCCTCAAAGGAGCCAGCACCATCACCGCTAAGCGCAACGTTCTCAAGCGCTTCGAACGCGTCGAACTGCTTAAGAAACGCGGTCAGTACAAGACCGGCGAAAAGGTCGTTGGCCTTCGTAAAACCACTCCCGAGGCGTAACCAGCTCGGAACAATGCGGCCCCCTCGGTCGCATCCAACGACACCTTCGAAGGTGGGCTTTCGGGCCCACCTTCTTTTTTTTGTTCGTCAACCACTCCGCGAACTCACTTCAACCCGCCCACGAGCGGCTGAGTCCAAGCCCGCTCCTTGTCCCCAGCAATCGGCGACCGCTGCTGCTCCCGCGACGAAGTCACCCGAGCACGCACGTACAACTCGTCCCCCCGCAACCGGTACTCCGCCCTCGCCCCTCGCTCAGTCGCCAAAACCGCACCCACATCCGCACTGTAACGGCGCGTCACCCGCATCTCCCCGCCCTTCGGATCCATCACCGGATGGCTCACCCGATCAAACCCCTTTCGCGTCCCGATGAACTCAATCGTGTAATCCACCCCCGCCTCCGCTTCCACCTCCACCGAAAGAACCCCGTCCGCACGCTTCACCTCCTTCAACGACACCCCCGTTGACGCGTAAAAATCGCCGCGATTCATCGCCTCAACCAATGCCCCAGCCTCCAACCGCTCCGCACGCACCACCACCCAACCATGCCCCGACGTGCTACTCCGCGGATCCTCCGTGTGGTACCGATGCGAGTCATCCGTCGCCACCCCGTACATCACCTCCTTGCCCAAATGACCCAATCGCTCGCTGAGGACAATGTCCCACATCGCCTCCGTTCCAGCATGCACGTTGTCGCCGCCGTTGTGCACCGTCGGATGTCCGTTGTAGACCTCAAAAAAACGCGCCCGATCGACCTGCATTAACTCCTCTGCCGTTACCGCCCACGTGAAGTTCGGATGATTCAGGTGCGCCATCATCGGCACCCCCAACCGCTTGCCCTGCTCCGCCACCGCGTCGAACACGTACTGCATCGCCTTCACCATTCCCGCACTCGTCCGATCACCCAACCCGGAATACGGCAAAATCACCTCCCGCAAGTTGGTCGCGTTAATATGGACCGCCTTTCCCGTCACCTCCTCGCTCGGAATCATCAAAAACCGACCCGCCTCCCCCAATTTCTCCGAATACTCCGCAAAACGCTTCAAACGAACCTCCCCCTTTCCAGCCACTTCCCGCTCCTCCACCCACTGCGCACCAAACCGTTCACGATACTTGCGCAATGCCTCCTCACCCGTCTTCAACTTGGTCGGTGACACCCACTTCTCCGTGTTCGAAAGCGTGTTGTGATCTGACAACGTCAAAAAATGGTACCCATGCGAGCGGTACCAATCCGCCACCATCTCCGGAAAATCATCCCCGTCGCTCCACAGCGTGTGCGTGTGAAGATTCCCCTTCCACCAACGCGCTTCAGTCCCCATCCCGACGCCCCCTACCGCAACCAGCAGCGCAAACCCCAACAACAGTCGCTTTTTCATGCAAAACCTCGGACGCACGAAGCATTCCAGCCTCAGCCCCATTGCAACCCTCTGCCGCTCATGGCACACTCCCAATTCTATGCGTCTCACACTCCTCCTCTCCATCGGGCTGCTCGCAGCACTTCCCTCCGTCCAAGCCGAGTCCTCCATCAAACTCCAAGGAGTTCACAACTGCTGCAAAAGCTGCGAAAAAGGAATCAACAGCTCCATCGCAAAGGTCTCCGGAGCCACCGCAGAGGTCGACGGTAAGACAGTCACCGTAAAGGCTGGCGACGAGGCGACCGCCAAGAAAGCCGTGAACTCCCTCCTCGAAGGCGGCTACTTCGGCGCAGGCGCAACCGCTCCCACGATTCAAGATTCCAAAGTCAAATCGGCAACCGTCGATGGACTCCACCTCTGCTGCGGCAAGTGCGTCACCGCCGCCGAAAAAGCCATCCTCTCCGTCCCCGGCGTCACCGCCCACAACGCAGAGAAGGGCTCCAAGTCGGTGAAAATCGATGGCGACTTCTCAACCGCCGCCCTCCAGAAAGCCCTGAACGAAGCCGGCTTCAACGGAGCGATTAAGTAACCCTCTCGCACTCCTCTTCACGGGCGGGCCTCCACCACGGAGCCCGCCCGTTTTCTTTTTGTCGCCAATACGCAGATCGATTCCGTTGGAGAGCGCGCCTGCATCAACTGCCCTCCCAACATCCCCCACCCAGTTTACCACGGACACCCAACCGATCAGGGCACATCCTCTGCTAAAATGACCGCATGCGGAACCCCCTCCCCCACCTCGCCCTGTTCGCAACCCTCTCGGCCCTCCCCCTCCTCGCCGCGCCAAAAGCTCGGTTCGAACCGCAGGACATCGATCCCGCCATCAACATCGGCTACGGCATCGCAATCGCTGACGTGAACGGCGACGGTAAACCCGACATCCTCCTCGCCGACCAACGCTCCGT
>JBEEPE010000258.1:0-22996 GCA_041191265.1 Verrucomicrobiota bacterium
GTTCACCCCTCGCTGCTCCCAGCCTTCCCGGGCCTCGCTGCATGGGAACAAGCACTCCAAGCGAAGGTTACGGAAACCGGATGCACCATCCATTTCGTTGACTCCGGCATGGATTCCGGCCCCATCATCGCTCAAGAACGCGTCTCGATTCTCCCGCACGACACCTCCGAGACGCTCCACGCTCGCATTCAGTTGGCCGAGCATCGGCTTTACCCAGAAGTGCTCCGCCAGTTCGCCTCAGGACAACGCCCCCTCCCCTAGTTCAGTTTCAGCCGCATCTAACTCGCACCCGCTCACCCCACGTCGCACCATGAAATCCGCCCAAAAAAAAGGACTGCTCCTCGCCCTCGACATCGGCACCTCATCGACCCGCGCCGCCCTGTTTGACGAGCGCTGCGAACGCATCGTCGAAAGCACTTCGCAAAAAACGTACCCCCTCCTAACTGACGCGGACGGACGTGCCGAAATCGAACCGCAGGCTCTCCTCGACGCCGTACTAGCCTGCATCTCGGAAACCCTCCTCTACCGCCGCGAAGAACCTTCCATTCAGAATCTTCCCATCATCGGAATTGGGATGTCTTGCTTTTGGCACAGCTTGATCGGCGTCAGTCCAAACGGCACCCCCCTCACCCGCATCATCACCTGGGCGGATTCGCGCTGCCGCGAAGATGCCGCCCTCCTCCGAAAAAAGCTCGATGAACGCACCGCACACCGCCTCACCGGGTGCATGCTCAGAGCCTCATTCTGGCCTGCCAAAATGCGCTGGCTCAAACGCACCCAACCCGCCGTTTTCAAGGCCGTTTCGCTCTGGCTCACCCCCGCAGAATGGCTCCAAGCCGAACTCACCCAACGCGCCTCATGCGCCATCGGCATGGCCACCAGCACCGGAATCTTCAACCCCTCCACGCTCCGCTGGGAGCCGAACCTCCTCAAAGCCTGCGACCTCGACCCCGTCACGCTGCCCCCCGTCCACGATCTCCCCGCCCCCGTCGAAGGCCCCCTCGCAGAAATGTTCCCCGAACTCGCCGACGTTCCGTGGTTCCCCGGTATCGGCGACGGTGCAGCCAGCAACCTAGGCTCCGGCGCAACCGAACCCGGCCTCGCCGCCATCAACGTCGGCACCAGTGCAGCCCTGCGCGTCATGAAAAAAGGCCGAGCAGCCAAAGCACCCTTCGGCCTCTTCGCCTACCGCGTCGATAGCGACCGTTACCTCGTCGGCGGAGCCGTCAGCAACGCGGGAAGCCTCCGCGCATGGGCGCTTTCCACACTCAACCTTCCCGAAGAAGACGCCCTCGAAGCCGCTCTCGCCAAACGACACACCCCGAATCACGGACTCACCGTTCTTCCCAACCTCACCACCGAACGCGCCCCCACCTGGAACGAGGACGTCTCAGGAACCATCACCGGTCTCACCGCCGCCACAACACCACTCGACATCCTTCAAGCGCTCACCGAATCCACCTACCACCGCATCGGTGCCATCGCCGCACTCTTGGGAAAAACCGCATCCGGCCAAGCCCCCAAATACCTCGTCTCCGGAGGAATCCAAAAATCCACGGCCGCCATGCAGCACCTCGCGAACTGCGTCGGCGCGCCCATGTACGTAAACCCCGAGCCCGAAGCATCCATTCGCGGCGCTGCCGTTTTTGTCGCCGAAAAACTCGGACTCAAAATCCCCGCAGCAAAGCCCGGCAAGGCCATTAAACCAAAGACCGGTTCAGCCGCAGCCTACGCCGAAGCCCGCAAACGCCAGATGAGCCTCGAGACCGTTCTCACCGGCTTCGCCCAACGATGAGCCCCAAGCCGGGATCTCGCACAAGCCGCTCGCTTGCATACGGAAAATGTGTCATCGCTTCGGAATGAAATCCCCCATCCTTTCCCTCGGCACCATTCTCTGCCTCGGCACGTCATCCCTCCTCGCCGCTGATACCCCACCCGCAGGATTTCAGCCGATGTTCAACGGAAAGGATCTCTCCGGCTGGGTGCCAGTGAATGTCGCACCCGAAACCTTTACCGTTCGCGACGGCATGATTGTCACCAACGGGAATCCCACCGGCTACATGCGGTCCGAAAAGGTCTACGAAAACTTCGTCATGGAAGTCGACTGGCGCCACATGAAAGCCGGCGGAAACAGCGGCATTTTTGTTTGGGGTGACGGAATCCCTGCGTTAGGAACCGGTTACACGCGGGGTATCGAGGTGCAAGTTCTCGATAACGCCTACAATATCAAAGGCAAAAACGAGTGGTTCACCACGCACGGCGACATCTTCCCCATCTGGGGCGCAACCATGACCCCCGCAGGCCGAATCGCCCAACGCGGCAGCCGCAGCTTCCCATCCGAAGAACGCAGCAAAAGCTCCCCCGAGTGGAACCACTACCGCATCACCGGAAACAACGGCGAACTGCGCCTCGAAGTGAATGGAAAAGAAGTCACCATCGGAAAGGATTGTCGCCCCCGCAAAGGCTACATTTCACTCGAAAGCGAAGGAAGCGAGTGCCACTTCAAAAACCTCTTCATCAAAGAACTGCCATCTACAGGCGCCCCAGAATCCGAATCCCATAACCCCTACACCGGATTCAACTCTCTCTTCACAGGAACCGATTTTCGCGGTTGGCGCGTCCCTCAAGGCGACAACAACCACTGGAAAGCCGCCGGCGGAGAAATCGACTACGACGCCCTCAGCGAAGCCCCCGGCGAAAAACACCTGTGGACCGAAAAAGAGTTCTCCAACTACACCCTCATCCTCGATTGGAAAATCAAGGCGACCCCATACAACAACCCCACCATCAGGGACATTCAACCCGATGGTTCCGATAAACTCGGTGCAGACGGTAAACCCGTGACCCTTCCCGGACCCGATGCCGACTCCGGCATCCTCCTCAACGGAAGCGAACGCCATCAGGTCAACATCTGGAACTGGCCCGTCGGCTCCGGCGAAATGTACGGCGTCCGAAAAAATCCCGCTTCCTCCCCCGAACTGAAGGCCGCCGTGACGCCAAAAAAACGCGCCGACAAACCCGTCGGCTCATGGAACCGCTTTGAAATCACAGTCCTAAAGAAACACGTCACCGTCATCCTCAACGGCGAAAAGCTCATCGATAACGCCTTCATCCCCGACCTCCCCGACAAAGGCCCCATCGGATTTCAACACCACGGAAAAAAAGAAGCCGGCGAATGGACTGAAGCCCCTTCCCTCATCCGCATCCGCAGCATCTTCCTCAAGGAACTGTAATACGCGCGCCCCCAGCAGTAGGGTCAGTTGCCGGACGCCCCCTTGGAGCAACGGTCAAAACCCGCAGGAAAGCGGCCTGCCCTCCAGCTCTAACATCGCTGCGGATACCAGCCTCAGGCAACGCCTTTCGCAAGGGGCGAAGATTCCTGAATCGCTAAAGGGACGGGGCAACGCGTATCGCCCTAACCCAAACCAACAGACCACGCCGAGTGGCCGATTCATGTCTCGTGCCGTCACCTCCACTCCAGCGCCAAGCGCTGACCCTGCAATCGATGCTCAGCCAAGCACCGCAACTCCAACGACATCCCATTTTCCAAAACCTCAGCCTCAACCCACCCACTCGGCTCGCCCTCATCCAACACGTAAGCACTCGACGGAAGATTCACCAAATGAATGCCCGACGCATGCTGCGTCACAGTCCACCGATGCGTATGCCCAAACACGTACGCCTTTACCTGTCTCCGAGGCGCCACCATCGAGAAAAACTCGTCCGTATCCTGCAACGGCCACTCCTCAATCTCATCCACAGGGTTGTGATGAGCATAAATGATGGCCGGCTTTTCAGGCTCCGCATCAAGCACAGACGCCATCCAACTGAGTTGCGTCGCCCCAAACCGCCCCTCACTCACCGGACGCGTCGATGAATCAGCCAAAATCCAGTTCACGCGAGGAGTCCGAATCACACCCACATGGCGTTGCTCCATCAAACTCATCCGATCCGTCTCACACATCGCATCCCGAAAATGGTCGCGATCGTCATGATTACCCAACGTCAAAAGCACCGGCACCTCGCTCTCCCTCAATGGCTCGAGCAACTCACAAAGAACGCGGTAATCCCCGATCTGCCCCGTCTGGAACGCGCAGTCGCCATTGATCAGAACCCCAGCAACCCGGCGCTCACGCCCCAATACCTCTCGCACCGCCATCCGAAAGTTGTCCGCCATATTCACCCCCAAAGCCGAACGGGTGACATCCCCCGAAATGTGAATGTCCGCAAAAAGCGCCCAAACATGCGGATCCCCCGCAAAGGCTTGACGCTGGCCGATTCCCGCCTCCGCCCCAATGCCCGAACGCACGTTCGACACAACTGAAGCGGCCATCACAGAACGCAGGAAACCCCTGCGATTAAAGGTTTTTTCAACCTCATGACATCCTCGCAACGAGGAAAACTCGATTGGCATGGGGAAGCACGCTCCATCCAGAACGCGTCACACCCAACGCAAACACGCGACATTCCTGTGACGCCGCCATGAGCCATCATGAACGCCAGCGCAACGATACCCGCTCACCGTGTTGCGGATGCTTGTCGTCCACACACCGTAACTCCAACTCCATCCCTTCCTGCGACGCAACCGCCTTCACCCATCCATTGGGTCGGCCCTGCACAAACACATACGCCGTCGGCGGCAGATTCACCAAGTGTAGGCCACTCTCATGCCGACTCACCTGCCACCGATGCGTGTGCCCGTACACATAGGCCTTCACTTGCTTACGCGGCAAAATAATCGAAAAAAACTCCTCCGTATCCTCAAGCGGGTACTTGCTGGAAGGCTCACGCGGATTGTGGTGCCCCACAATCACCACCGACCGAGTCGGAGCCGAATCCAACCGCTCCCGTAACCACTCCAACTGGCGCTGCCCAAACCGCCCCTCGCTCACCGGCTTCGTGCAAGAATCCATCACAATCCAATCCACCGCGCCCCCACGAATCAACGCGCACTCTTTATCCACACCTCCAGTCCTCGTCTCACGCCCCTCGCGCACCACCTTCCGAAACTGCTCGCGGTCATCATGATTTCCTAAGGTCACATGCAAAGGAATACGCTCGTCCCGAAGGGGTTGAATCAGTCGCGTGAAGGCAGCATAGTCCGAAGATAACCCCACCTTGTACGCGCAATCGCCGTTCACAATCACCCGCGAAATAGCGCCCCCACTCCGTCGCAACTCCGCCACCACACGCGCCAAGTTGTCCGCCATGTTCGTTCCCATCGCCGTCGCCAAAACATCCCCGTCAATGTGCGTGTCCGAAAGCAAGGCAACCGCCTCCGTCCCCCCCGAACCGCCCACCGAGGCCGCCTCAGAAACAACGCCACCCGCCACCGAGGCCGCAATCGTCCCAAGAACCCTTCTCCGAGACATTAAACCCCCGACAATACCCTCGCATGAACCCGGTAGAAAATGAATCGGCATGACGCACACCTGCGCAACGAACATGCCAGCGGCGCCTCACCCACCGCCCTCCCCCAAAGCTCTCACCCAAAGCTCTCACCCAATAAAACAACTCAACATTTCGTCGACAAACAGAGGCCGGACTTGATTCAAACCAATCAGGTTGTTTTCTGGTTCGTGTTTCCCGATGTCATCCGAACTTCTCCGCACACCCTGGGACAATACCTGCCGCCTCGATAGCCTCGAACATCCCCACGTGGACGAAGAGGACTACAAGCCAGCCCTCAAACATGCCCAACTCAAACTGCTGAGCTACCAACGCTCACTCGCCGAATCAAAACGGGCGCTCATCGCCGTCTTCGAAGGCCCCGACGCCGCCGGAAAAGGCGGCGCAATCAAGAGAACCGTCGAACGCCTGGATCCCCGCCTCTATCGCGTTCACTCCATCGGAAAACCCTCCGAGGAAGAGTACCAACACCACTACCTGCGCCGATTCTGGACTCGCCTGCCCGCCTACGGCCACATCGCCATCTTCGACCGCTCGTGGTACGGACGCGTCCTCGTTGAACGAGTCGAAGGCTTTGCAAAAGAACGTGAATGGCGGCGCGCCTACGAGGAAATAAACAGCTTCGAAAAGCAACTCGTCGACGACGGAGCCATCTTCGTCAAAATCTATCTCCACATTTCTAAGGACGAGCAACTCAACCGCTTCAAGCGACGCGAAGCCGACCCCTACAAGCACTGGAAAATCACCGACGAAGATTGGCGAAACCGTCGCAAATGGAGCGAACACAACCAAGCCGCTGAGGAAATGTTGCTCCGAACAAACACCGCAAACGCCCCTTGGCGCGTCATCCCAGCAAATTTCAAGTGGTTCGCGCGCGTCGAAGTCGCGAAAACTATCCTCGGTGCCGTCGAACACGCAGGCATCAAGAAACTGAGCTGACCCATGGATCGCCCCTCCCTCGCCCTCGCCCTCGCCGCCTTGCTTTGCCTGCCCGCATGCTCACGCCTACCCGGTTTCCAAGACACCAATCATCAACTAGAAATCGCAAAGAAACGCGAAACGACCGGTGACCTCAACGGAGCCGTCACCGCATACGAAGGCGCCCTCGGCGATCATCCACGCGCACCGGAAGTTCATTACCGACTCGCGCAAATCCATGCCGACCAACGGAAAGATCCCGTTGCCGCCATGCACCATTTCCAACGCGCACTCGACCTCGCCCCCGAGGGCCCGTTCGCAAAAGAGTGCCGCGAATACATCGCAAAAGAAGGCCACAACCGACTGGTCGCAAAACTCGGGCAAGGACTCCCACTCACCCAAGTCGAAGCCGCAAACCTTCGGAATAAGGTCAACGACCTCGTCAAAGAAAACGCCGAACTCAAGGCAATCAAACTCGCCCCGCAATCCAACGCCGCCTCCAAATCCGGCGACTTGTCGCAAAAACCAATCCCCGCCGGCGCTCGTACCCACACCATCCAAAACGGCGAAACCCTCGCGTCGATCGCCATAAAATACTACGGCAACAAAAGCCGCTACATGCAGATTCTCAACGCCAACTTTCACAACCCCGAAGCCGCTAAAAAACTCAAGCCCGGCATGGTCATCATGATTCCCTAACTCAAAACCCATGGAATCACCCAACCCAGGTCTTCTCGAACCTCTCCTCGGCCCACACCTCCCTTGGCTCTTCATCGAATCACGCTGGTGGACCGCATTCGGACTCATCGGCAACGCCGTCTTCAGTCTTCGCTTCGTCGTCCAATGGCTTCGTTCAGAAAAAGAGCGAAAAGTCGTCGTCCCCCCTCTCTTCTGGCACCTCAGTTTCTGGGGCAGCCTCATCTCCCTCATCTACGCCCTCCACCTCGACAAACTCCCCGTCATCCTCGGCTATCTCTTCCTACCTATCCTCTACGGCCGCAACCTTTTCCTCTTGAAAAACGCCCAGACCTAAGCCCATCCGAAAAACGGCCCACCCCCAACTCTCATTTTTCAAGTGTAATGCCTCCTCCCATCCCGTAAAACGTAACGAGATTTTCCAGCTATGCGCTTCTCCGCTCCCAAAGACACTCTCGCCGCCGCTCTGCAAACCGTTCAGAACGTCGTCAACCCACGGGTCACGCTCCCCATCCTCATGAACGTGAAAATCGAGGCGCACGAAAATAAGGTGCGCCTCACCACGAGCGACCTCGATATGTCCGTCTCCGTAGTGTTCGAGGCGGACGTCGAACGCGGCGGCGGAACCACCATCCCCGCCAAACGCCTCTTCGGAATCACACGCGAACTCATCTCCAGCGACGTCCGCATCGACACCGACTCGCGTAATGTCTCCACCATCAAGTGCGGACAGGCCACCTTCAAACTCAACGGCCTCCCAGAAGACGAGTTTCCCCCGCTCGCAAACCTCGCCGAAACACGCATCTTCACCATCAAACAAGGCACCCTGCGAGACGCCATCAAGAAAACCTCCTACGCCGTCTCAGCAGACCATTCCCGCTACGTCCTCAATGGACTCTTCTTCTCCTTCCGCGAAAATCGCCTCTCAGTGGTCGGTACTGACGGACGACGCCTCGCAATGACCGATATCGATCTCGAGTTCCCCAAAAGCGACGAGTGCGAGTTCATCATGCCCTTCAAATGCGTGTCCGAACTCTCGCGCCTCATCGGCGACGAAGGCGACGTGCGCCTCCTCGTCAGCGATTCCAACATCGGCCTCGAAATCGGTAGCATCCGACTCATCTCGAAACGCGTCGATGGCACCTATCCGAACTATAAACAGGTCATCCCCACCGAAGTGCGCGAACGCGTCAAAATCGAGCGCCAACCGTTCATCGAGGCCCTACGCCGCGTCTCCCTCCTCGAATCAGATCGCAACCACTCGGTAAAGTTCACCCTCTCGAAAAACACCATGATCATCTCGAGCGTCGCCACCGATATCGGCGAAGCCCGCGAAGAACTCACCGTCGACTACAAGGGCCGCGACATGGTCATCTCATTCAACCCAGACTTCGTCATGGACCCGCTCCGCGCACTCCCCGACGAGGTGGTCAACATCGATCTCGTCGACGAAATGAGCGCTGCAGCCGTGAAAGTCGAATCCCCATTCCTCTACGTGATGATGCCCATGCGCTCCTAAACGAGCCCCATCACACACTGCAAATACCAATCAGCCCTCAACCAACCCTCAACCAACCCTCGACCAACCTTCAAACAAACCGAGCCGCATCGTCAGGCTCGGTTTTTTTGTGCCCGCTCGTGCTCCGCACACATCAGTCGAGCACCTCAACCCGACCCTTCCGCAACGAACTCTTCACCAACTCGCTCACAATCCATTCCGGCTCAAAAAAGCCACTGTATAACCGCTCCACCCGCCCAGGATGGTACGTAAACCGCAAGACCGCCCGCTCCGCATCCACCCAAACCCGCTCCACCCCCTCCACACGCATCGCCAAGGTGTAGGCTCCATATCGGCAACCCTTGCAGTCCAAAACCCCAATCCGGAGCTCACGCGCAATATACCCAGACTCACATCCACCCGCAGAAACCGAACGTAAATCAAACGCCGCCATACTCGCCTCCCGCACCAACTGCCCCAAGCGCTTCTCCACCTCAGAAACCCTCAACCGCACCTTCGCGCTCCGCTTCGGAAACAACACCTCCTCATCGTACCAAATCACCACACGCGCCCGCTCCGCATCCGTGCTTTCCACCCGCACCCCCTTCTCCACCAACCCCTCTCCCAACACTCGCCAATCCTCCTCACGCTCCCTCCCACTCAAACCGTACAACACCATCTCCACTGTCCCAGCCCACGCCGCACCAGCCAAAAACAGACCCACAAAAAGCATCAAACCAATCTTTTTCATCATCCCCTGCATCAATGGGTTCTAAATAACTCACTCGCACACAACTCGCGCAGCAACGTCCTCACCCCGCCCCCCTTCTCCTCCACCCCCAACACCAAACCCCGCATCGCCTCCCGATCCGCAAACGAGAGCGGACG
Organism: Verrucomicrobiota bacterium; assembly: GCA_041191265.1. Taxonomy (GTDB): domain Bacteria; phylum Verrucomicrobiota; class Verrucomicrobiia; order Chthoniobacterales; family Chthoniobacteraceae; genus JBEEPE01. Next base: position 9,410 of record JBEEPE010000258.1, read on the forward strand.
CCCCATCCCATACACCGCCAACTGCGAAGCCAAGTTGCCCAATAACACCCGCTGCTCCAACGCAAGCCTCCCACGAAGTCCTCGCACATCCTCAAACATCGTTCCGTCCAACCACTTACCCGACGCATCCACCCGCGGCCCCAACTTAAAAGAAATCCCAATCTTCGAATCAATCCTTCCCCGAGGCGCCACATCACCCTCATCCAACGAACGATACCGCTCCCGAAAGTTCCCCAGCACATCAAACGCCTCCAACGCAAAACCCGCCGGATCAATCGATGCATGACACCCCGCACAGTTCGAATCGCTCCGATGCCTATCCAATAACTCACGAATCGTCGTCGCCCCACGCACATCAGGCTCCACCGCCGGTACGTCCGCCGGAGGCGCCTGAGGCGGACGCCCCAATAGCCGCGCCATCACAAACGCTCCCCGAGGCACCGGCGAGGTCGTCGTGCCATTTGACGTAATCTTCAACAAGGACGCCTGCGTCAGAAACCCGCCTCGCACATGGCCCGCCGGCAACTCCACCCGCCGAATACGCGGACCATCCACTCCCTCCACCCCGTAAACCGCCGCCAACTTATCGTTCAACATCAGGAAGTTTGAAGCCACCAAGTGCGACGCATCCAAATCCTTATCCAACAACTCACGAAAATACGCGCGCGTCTCCGCAACCATCGAATCCTGCAAATACGGACTGAACTCAGGATACAACTTCTTATCCGGATCGTTCGCCCCAATCGCACGCAACTTCAGCCATTGCCCAAGGAAATCCTCCACAAACCGCTCCGAACGCCGGTCCGCCAACAAGCGATCCACCTGACGACGCACCTCCGCCGCATCCTTCAACCCTCCGGACATCGCCACTCGCATCAACTCGGCATCCGGTAGCGAGTTCCAGATAAAATACGACAGCCGACACGCGAGCGCCGGACCATCCAACTCCCCCGCAGGCTCCACGTGATACAGAAAATCCGGCGAACACATCGCTGCCCGGTACACCGACCGCATCGCCAACTCAAACCCATCGCCCGCCCCTAACCGCTCGCGTAACCGACCTACATAATCCTCGATCACCTCCTCCGCAACCGGCCGACGAAACAGTCTCGGCAAAAAAGTCTTCAAAAGCTTCCTCCCCTCAACCTCCGGATTCTCAGCAACCACCGTCCAGTTCACCCCCACACCGTCTGGACGATTCCGCGCTCCAATAATCTCCTGCTTCTCCGGCTTCCGAGAAGGCATCCGAGGACCAACCTTCGCCCTTGGATCAAACTTCTCCATCGGGGTTTCGCCGAAAAGGACGCGATGCGAAACCGGCGGCCACACCGAATGAATAGGCCCTTCCACCTCAAGCCAATCACTCACCACGCACGGCCCCGTATACCCCATGGTTCGGTCCACCTGCCCCCACGTTCCAACTCGATACAACACCACATGCGCCAGTGACGCGGTGTTAAATCCAAAACTCTCGCGCGGATTAAGCCAGACATCAAAGCCGTGCTCCATCGGTACCAACGAAGGCGCGTCAAAGTACCCAAGCACCGTGCTCGGATGCCCCCCGCCACGACCATTCTCATTGAAATGCACAATCGAAAGGCGCGCGGCTTCAGTGCCTCGCGACGGAAGCACCTTCCCCTTATCCCATTGCATACTCCAAAACGACGCGCGAACCCGATACATCCCAGGATGAATTGACGCAAACCTCTGGAAATAAGCATTCCACGAATCATCCTCGTGCCGAAATACCGCAACGCTCGCGTCCTTCCCGTCAAACAAACCCAGCCGCTCATGCGACCCCTGCTCCACATGAGGATACACACCCGCCGGCGGCACCACCGGATGCACAGCCCCCTCCTTCATCAACATCGCATCCCCACCCATCAACATGATGTTCGCTTGGTAGTTTCCCGCGAGCGAGAGCCTGACCCTCTCCACCGGAGGCGCTTGAGGACGCATCACAATCGCCAAATCCATAACGTGATCCGCCGCCTCAACATACTTCGCCAGATTGACATGCGAAATATCCAGCGCATCGGCATTCTTGTCGAACCCATGCGCCGTTCCGTCAGCAGGAAGTAAACTCTGCAATAATGCGCCCGGCATCTCAAACAGGTCCCGTACCGTGTTCTCGTACTCCGTCCGAGTTAATCTCCGCAATCCACGCCGCTCCATCCCCTTAGACATCCCCGCCTCCGCCTTCAAAATCACCTCACTCAACTGTTTCAAATACAACGTTTTCGAGATCGATTCAGGACGCACTTTTTTCTGCGGCGGCATCTCTCCCGTCTCAATCCGATCAAATACCCGCGTCCAACTCACCACCGCATCCAAATCCATCGGCGCACGCTGGAGTTGCTCCAAATCCAACCCTCCCTTCTTGGTCTCCGCATCGTGACACTCCACACAGTGCTTCTCCAGAAACCCCGTGGGCGCCCCAAAAACCCCACCCTCCCATCCAAAAATCACGACACACACCAACCAAACTCCAGAGAAAATCTCTCTCATAACCAGCCCATTAAGAAATCATCTCCAACCCACGCATCGTCCCCCGACTCGTCGAAAACTCAGGCACTTCAACCCCCAATCGATGCAGCATACTCAAATACAGATTGGTCAGCGGATAGTTAGACTTCGTATCAAAAGCCAGATGCGCCCCATGGCGAAATCCGCCACCCGCCAATAACACCGGCAAGTTCACATTGCTGTGGGAGTTCGCGCTCCCCATACACGTGCCGTACAACACCATCGTCCGATCCAACAACGATTGCCCACCCTCACTCACCCCCCTCAACCCCGTCAAAAAACCGTTCAACACATCCAACTGCCCCTCCTCCTTCTCCCGCAACTCCGCAACCACCTCCGGACGATTTCCATGATGCGTAATATTGTGAATCACAACTGTATCCACAAACAACGTCACCAACCGCGTCGAGTCCGTTTCCAACGCCAACCGCACCACATCCAACGTCAACCGCGTGCGTAACACAAACTCGCGCGCGTCATCGTTGTCCTCCGGCGCCTTCACCCCAACCACCGGCTTCGGCCGATCCTCCCACTCCTGCGCGCCATGCAAACGCTGCTCCAACTCGCGTACCGAAGTGAAATACTGGTCCAACCGCGCCCGGTCATCCCGCGAAACCACCGCATGCAAACGCCGCGTTTGGTCCCCCAAAAAATCCATCATGCTCCGACCCTGACGCAACGCCTCCTTGCTCGCCTCCACCTCCTCAGGCTTCCCCTGCACAAACAACTTCTGAAAAACCGCCCGCGGCTTGTAGTCAGCCGAAATCGGTGCCCCACTCCGCGTGTAACTCAACGTGCGCCCACCCTCATTGCTCATCGCAAGCACCAGCGAAGGAAACCGCGTCCGATTCCCAATCTGTTCCGCCGCCACCTGGTCCAATGATACCCCATTGCGAAATCCGCCCCGCTCGGGATGCGGCGTCCCCGTCAAAAAACACTTCTCCGCAGCATGCCCACCCGTCACCCCTGGCAAACTCACCCCAGAAAAAACCGTCATCGCCCCGCGATGCTCCTTCAACCGACTCAAATAAGGCGTCGCCTCGTAATCCATCCCACCGCGCTCCGGAAAAAAGAACTGCGGCATAATCCCCATGTTCGTCTCCAACGCAACCATCCGACGTGGCACATCTTCCAAACCCGTTTTCCCAAACACTCGCGACATCGACTCCAACAGCGGTAACGCCAACGCCAGACCAGACGCCCGTAAAACCTGACGCCGCCTCAACTCCGTACGCGTGGAAACAAAAGGGAATGAACTCATCCTACCCTCACCCAACGCAAAACCCCTGCCATCTGCTCAACCGTTCCCGACAGACCCACCCACCTCAAAACCCCTGCCCCTCAAAAACAAAGACACGCGAGCCTTCGCAAAGCACAAAAAAGCCGCCCTTTTCAGAGCGGCTTTCTCAAAAAGCAATCTGCCTCAGCCTACAGTCGACCCTCGAAATCAATCAGTCTCTGCAACGCTTCCACAAACTCTTTGAATGCCGGTGCCGGCAACATAATCGTGTCGCGACGCCCACCAACGTCCTCCGTAATCTTAAGGAAACGACCGCGATCGTTCTCCTTCAAATCCAGAAAGAACACTTTTCTCTCGTGGGCCACTTTTTCAGATGCAATCGGTTCTGCGCCTCTCCGTTGTCCTGCGTCTACGTTCATACGTTTTTCAATCTCTTCAATCTCACTTAGTTGTCCCGGCGCTGCGCCTGCGCAGAGGAACCTCAACCCGAAATTCCAACCGCCTTGGGATTAGGCAAACTGCCTAAAAAAAAACCAGTCTGCAACCCCTAAGTCTCGGAGTTTTCCAGCCCAACACCCGCCTGCGAATCCTCCGGCGCACTCACCACCAAATCCCCCTCAACCGAAGCTATCCGCGACTCAACGTCTCCCGAATCCACCAACCGCCCCCCAGCCTTTCGATCAATCCGCAAGGCCGGAACCCCCGCCCCCTCCGCCGGTCGCCGTAACGCCTCTCGGTTCGCTTGCTTAATCTCCCGGTAAATCTCGTCCCGATAAATCAACGTCTTGGACGGCGCCGTGAACCCAAGCTTCACCGCATCCGCATCAATCCGCGTCACCGTCACGCGAATCTGATCCCCAATCATCACGCTCTCCCCCTCTTTGCGGCTTAAAACGAGCATGGCCCAAGCAGTTTAAACTTCACCCGCCACCGACCCCGTCGACCGCTCATCCACCAACACATGGTGCGTCGAGTAGTTCGCCGAGTTAGCCAAAATCACCTGCGCAGACCGTCCCGTCGCCGGATTTGTCACAATCGGCCCCGCCAAATTCACCGTCGCAAACTGCGGCGAATGCGAACGAATCGTCACAATCGCCATCGCACGAGCCTCCCCTCCAACCCCTATCCCCAAACGATCCGCATCCTCCTCTCTCAACTCCACTCGATACTCAGGGTCAATCTCCACCGGATCCACCACCACAAACTCCACCGGATCCTCCCCTACCGACGTCATACTCAAAAACGGTGCCCCTCCCTCAAACGGAGTCACATCAAACTCCGTCAACTCCGGCAAACCAAAAAGCCCCAAGGGGAAAGAAAGTCGTCGCGATGTTCCCGCTTCGCTCAATGTTGCGTCACTTGACATTCCTTAAACCTACTCCCCCAAAGCCCATCAGGCGAAAGAAATCAGGTGCGCAACTCCCGCATGGCCCGAAAATCGCACCAACCCAAATCATCATGCGCCTCACTCAGTCCCCCCTCCTCAACCCCGCCAATATCGTCGCCCTCGCCGCACTCAGCCTCCCCCTCAGCGCCATAAGCGAAACCGCGCCCGACATCACACCCCTCCTCGCCGTCGGCCCCGAAGCGCTCAACAACCCCACCGCCAAAACCGCCCTCGCCACTCTCTCAAAATCGCCCGCCTCCCGAATCCCCGAACTCCTCTCCGCCATCAGCGAAGCAAACGACCTCGCCGCCAACTATCTCCGCTCCGCCATCGACACCATCGTCGACCGAACCCTCGCCTCCAACGCCACCATCCCCGCTCGCGAACTCAACGCCTTCCTCGCCAACACCAAAAATCACCCGCGCGCTCGACGCCTCGCCTACGAAATCCTCCTCCGCGTCGCCCCCGAAGAAACCGCGCACCTCGTCCCCTCCTTCGCCAACGATCCCAGCGTCGAACTCCGACACGACGCCGTCGAACTCCTCATCAAATCCGCCGAAGCTCTCAAATCGAATCCCGACAAACCTCAAACAATCAAAGCGTTCCGAACCGCGCTCGATGCCGCACGCGACCAAAAACAAATCGACGCCATCACCACCGAACTCCGCGCCCTCGGTGAAGACGTCGATCTCCCCAAACATTTCGGCTTCCTCACCCACTGGAAAGTCATCGGCCCCTTCGACAACACCAACCTCGCCGGATTCGATAAACCCTTCCCACCCGAGACCGAGCTCCGCCTCGACGCCGAATACGACGGCAAAAATGCCAAAGTCAAATGGCAGGAAACCGCCACAGGACAGGACTACGGAAAAGTCGATCTGAACAAACCCCTCGGAGAACTCAAAGAAGTCACTGGATACGCCACCACCATCTTCAATAGCCCCATCTCCGGCCCCGCAGAACTGCGCCTCGGTTGTAAGAACGGTTGGAAACTCTGGCTCAACGGCAAACTCCTCTTCAGCCGTGACGAATACCACCGAGGAGCCCGCATCGACCAATACCGAATGAACGTCTCCCTTAACAAAGGCCCCAATACCCTCCTCATCAAACTCTGCCAAAACGCCGACGTGAAAGACTGGACCAAAGAATGGGAGTTCCAACTCCGCGTCTGCGACAGCACCGGTACTGCCATCCTCGCCACAGACCGCCCCCCGCGCCCCACCGAAACCAAGGCGCCCAAGAAAAAGTAACCCCTCATTCCGCCCACTCACTCCGCCCGAACCATGACTCCCTTCCGCCTCTCCCTCGCAGCTCTCCTCACCCCCCTCGCCTCCACCCTCGCCGCCGACTGGCTCCAGTTCCGAGGACCCGCCGGCACCGGCGTCTCGCCCGAACCCGAACTGCCCACCACGCTCTCTGAAACCAGCATCGCTTGGAAAAAAAGCCTCCCAGGCCGAGGCATCTCCAGTCCCATCCTCCTCGGCAACAAATTGTTCATCACCGCATCCAGTGGCCCCGAACAAGACCGCCTCCACGTCCTCTGCCTCAACGCAGACTCAGGCGAAAAAATCTGGGAACGTCAGTTCTGGGCGACCGGACGAACCATGACCCATCCAAAAATCGGGGTCGCCACCTCCTCTCCCTGCAGCGACGGAAAACATATTTTCGCCGCCTTCTCATCCAATGATGTCGTCGCGCTCGACCTCGAAGGCAACCTCCTGTGGTACCGCGGACTCACCCGCGATTATCCAAACGCCAGCAACAGCTTAGGAATGGCCTCTTCCCTCATCTTCGCAGGGAATACCGTCGTGTTCCCCGTCGAAAATGATAGCGAATCCTTCACCATCGGACTCAACCCAGCCGATGGCTCGAACCGCTGGAAACTCGATCGCCCAAAAGTGTCCAACTGGACCACGCCCGTCTCCTTCGACGGAGGCATCGCCCTCATGTCCAACTCCGGCGTCACCCTCGTCGACCCCGATTCCGGCAAAACAAAGTGGACCTTTGAAGGCGGCGGATCCTCCATGTCCTCGCTCACCGCAACCAAATCCCTGCTCTTCGTCCCAACAAAAGGCACCACCGCCCTCAAACCCGCTCAAGCAGGTCAGGAACCAGAATCCACTTGGCAAAATAACCAGATGCAAAGCTCTACCGTGAGCCCCATCCTCCTCAAAGACAGCATCTACACCCTCAATAATGCCGGAATCCTCAAGCGTTCCCGCGCTGCCGATGGCGAAAAATCGTGGCAACTCCGCACCACCGGACCCTACAGCGCTTCCCCCGTCGCCGCCGGAGATTTCCTCTACCTCGTAAACGAAAAAGGACTCGTGCAAACCGTCGATACAACCGCCCCAGAAGGCAACGTCGTCTCAACCCTCGACCTCAAAGACACCGTCATCGGCACTCCCTCCATCGGAAACGGCGCCCTCTACATCCGAAGCGATTCCTCCCTCTACCGCATCGGACCCAAGAAAACCCCCTAACCCCCAGAACCATGCAGCGCACGTCAGCCTCTGGGTATCACTCACTCATCCGCTCGTTCCTGCACGCCATCGCCCTCGCGGCCCTGCTGGGAAGCCCCCAAACTAACGCGAGCGACGCCAGCGGCAAAACCCACCCCCCTCGACCCAATCTCGTCTGGTTCGTCGTCGACGACAGGTCCCCCCACTTCTCCTGCTACGGAGAAACCGCCCTCCAAACCCCAAACGTTGACCGGCTCGCCAGCGAAGGCACCCGTTTCAAACACGCCTTCATCACCGCCCCCGTCTGCTCCCCCTCCCGGTCCGCCATGATCACAGGGATGTACCAAACCACCATCGGTTCCCATCACCACCGCAGTGGACGTGGCGAGTTGCGAATCCGTCTGCCCGACGGCGTATCACCCGTGCCAGACCTCTTCAAAAAAGCAGGCTACCACACCTGCATAGGAAGCGGTCTCCCCAGCCTCGACCACGCCGGTCTCCCCCTCCGCAACGGACGATCCGCACTCGGCAAAACGGACTACAACTTCGACTGGGACTCTCCCCTTTACGACGGTCCCGACTGGTCCACTCGCAAGGACGGTCAACCCTTCTTCATGCAGGTCCAACTGCACGGCGGAAAACTCCGCGAAGGTGGGCCCAACGCCGCTCAAAATCTCACGCACAGAGCAGAATCACTCCTCGGCTCGGCCCTCAACCCAAACTCCTTTCGCCTCCCTCCCTACTACCCCGCTGACCCACTCATCGTTCAAGACTGGCACGCCTACCTCGACTCCGTCCGCCTCACAGACCACCACGTTGGATCCGTCCTCAAACGACTCGATACCGAAGGGCTTCGTGACAACACCGTCGTCATTTTCATGACCGATCACGGCATCAGCCACGCCAGAGGTAAACAGTTCCTTTACAATGAGGGAACGCACATCCCCTTCATCGTGCGCGGCCCCGGCATTCCTGCTGGGAAAGAACGCGCCGATCTCATCGAACACATCGACATGGCCGCCATCTCCCTTGCCGCAGCCGGCATCGCCATTCCACCCGCCATGCAGGGAAAAGACGTTTTCGCAACGGATTACAAACCACGCACCCACGTGTTCGCCGCACGCGATCGCTGCGACGAAACAGTCGAGCGCCTTCGCAGCGTCCGCTCAGACCGTTTTCTCTACATCAAAAACTTTCACCCAAAACGACCTCACCTCCAGCCAAACGCTTACAAAGATGGCAAACCCATCATTAAAAAAATCAGAGCGTTGCATGAATCAAACGCTCTCTCGCCGCTCCAAGAATCTCTCCTCTTCGCCCCCGAACGCCCTGCCGAAGAACTGTACGACTGGATCAAAGACCCTTGGCAGGTGAACAATCTCGCAGACCAACCCGAATACTCCAAAGCCCTTTCAGCTCACCGCGATACCCTCCATCAGTGGATGCGCGACAGCCACGACAAAGGGCCAGAATCCGACGCCATGTATGACAGCGACATGGCCGTCTACCTCGGCAAACGCAAGCCAAGCCCCGACGACCCACCGTCTCCTGTTCAACAAAATATCACCCAGATGAAACGCTGGGCCGCAGAAGGTCGCTAAGCTTACCCACCACCAATACCCCATCCCCCATGACTCGCCTCTCGCTCCTCTCCCTCGTCGCCAGCGCTACCGCCTCGCTCTCCCTGCCAGCAACCGCCCAAACCACCCCGCCTCAAGACGCCCCACCTCGCCTAGTCGTAGCCATCCTCGTGGACCAACTCCGTTACGATTACCTCGAACGCTTCCACAACCATTTCTCACCAGGCGGCTTCCGAACCTTCACCGACCGCGGAGCATTCATGACCTTCGCCCAGTACGACTACGCCCCCACCGTCACCGGACCCGGACACGCCTCGTTCCTCAGCGGCGCAACCCCAGCCACCCACGGCATCGTTGGGAACGACTGGTTCGACAAAAAAAGCGGCAAATCCATCAACTGCGTCAGCGACCCCGATGTCTCCGGCGTCGGCGTCAAAAGCGCCTCTTCCGGAAAGCGCTCCCCAAAAAACTTCATCGGCTCAACCCTCTCCGACGAAATGCGGCTCCGGTTCCGCTCGAAAGTCGTCGGCATCTCCCTGAAAGACCGTGGCGCCATCCTCCCCGCCGGCCGAAACGCTGATGGCGCCTACTGGCTCGATTCATCAAACGGCCACTTCGTCACCAGCACCTGGTACCGTAACGCCCTCCCAGACTGGCTCACCCGCTTCAACAACCGGCAACTCCCCGCCTCCTACGTCGGACAAGTCTGGAAACGACTCCTCCCAGAATCCGCTTACCCATGGTCCGACACCTCTGTCGGAGAAGGAAAACTCGCCGGAGAAAAAACATCCACCTTCGACCACGTCATCAAACCCTCACCCACCGAAGGCCTCGAAACCATCGTCCCCACGCCTTTTGGAAACACCCTCCTCCGCGAACTCGCAGAGGCAGCCATCGACGGTGAACAACTCGGACGCCCCGGCACCACCGACTTCCTCTCCATCTCCTTCTCGTCCACCGACGCCTGCGGACACATCTTCGGCCCCTACTCGCAGGAAGTGCAGGACATCATCCTGCGACTCGACCTCGAACTCGAACGCCTCTTCAAGTTCCTCGACCAACGAATCGGCCTCAACAACGTCACCATGGTGCTCACCGCTGACCACGGAGTCGCACCCGTACCCGAGTTCGCCGTCGCCAACGGATTCCAAGGAGGAAGAGCCGATCTCGCTGACTTGAAACCCACCGCACCCGCAGTACCGGCGAAAGATTCAACATCGCCCTCCACCTCAACAACCACCGCTTCAGCACCCCCCTCCACATCCGCCAGCACACCCGAAAAGAAGGAGCCTTCAAAATCCGAGGAGGGCGAAAAGCCCGTCACCGCCCCGCCCTCAGGCCTCATGGCCGACCTCTTAAAAGCACTCTCCCAACGTTTCCAAACCCCACGCATCCTCCTCTCCCCAAGATTCTACGACGGACACCTCTTCTACGATCACCGCGAACTCGCCGCACAACGAATCTCACTCGAAGACGTAAACCTCTTCATCCGTGAATGGGCCCTCTCCACCGGACGCTTCCAATCGATCTTCACGCGCAACCAGTTGCTGGACGGTCGCGCCCCCGGCGCACTCGGCGAACGAATCCTCAACGGCTACAACGCCGAACGCGGCGGTGACATCGTCCTCGTGCTCAAACCCTTCATTCTCCCAGGAGGCGGCCGCAGCGGCACCACCCACGGCGCGCCCTATAGCTACGACACGCACATCCCCGTCGCTTTTCATGGACGCGCTTTCAAACCCGGACGCTACGCAGATCCGTTCAACATCACCGACATCGCTCCCACCCTCAGCGCAGCCCTCCGGATGAACGAACCCTCGGGCAACATCGGCAAACCGTTCGTCAAAGCCCTCAAGTGAGCCGTCATCGCACTTGCCGTATCCTTTTTCCCGAAACAACCTCTTCACCATGAACTATTCAGCCCGCATGTTCCCCGTCGTCGCTGCACTCGTTGCAGCTCCCTTCGCACACGCTCAGGAAGGTCCCAAATCCTTCGAAGTCGGTGGATTGAGCTTCGAACGCCCAGCCGACTGGAAATGGGTTCAAGTCGCCTCCATGATGCGGAAAGCCCAACTGGCCGTCCCCTCGAAAGGCGACCTCAAAGCCGCTGAAATCGTGTTCTTCCACTTCGGCCAAGGCTCCGGCGGCGGCGTTCAAGAAAATGCTCAACGCTGGCTGAACCAGTTCGATAAAAAACCTGATAACGGGAAAGTTGAAGAAACCTCGCTCGGTGGAAAAAAAGTGCATCTCGTCTCGACCGAAGGAGTTTTCCAAAGCGGAATGCCCGGTGGTGCCATGACCCCCATGGAAAACTACGCCCTCCTCGGAGCAATGGTCGAAGGACCCGAAGGCCTCATCTTCGTCAAAATGACCGGCCCAAAAGCCACCATCACCGAATCCCGCGAAAAGTTCCTAGCCTTCATCGGCTCCGCAAAGAAATAGCCAAATCTCAAATGCTCTCGCGAACGGCCCGCCCGCGTGGCGGGTCGTTCCATTTACACCCCAAACCCCTTATGGCACTAGACTTCTACGTTAACTCCTTCATCGAAATCGTCCGCTTCCTCAGCAACGACCACGTCAACTGCGACGCCTCCACCAAACTCCGCACCATTGTTGACGAAGACTTCAATGAGAGCGACTTCGATATCGCACTCAATACGTTCGAAGCCACTCATCGACTCGCATTTAACGACTCCCTCTTCGAAGTCACGTTTGACCTAATCGGGGAACTCTCCATCGAAGAAATGCTCGAGAAGTACCTCGACACCAAGACCGAACAGAAAGACCCCCTCTTCGTCGCAGAACGCGTCCAGATGATCATGGACAACCAATACCGCGACATTTTCGGCGACGAAGGCGAGTTTCCCGTAGAATAACCTGCTTCGACAACAATTTGTCTCACTTCATAGGTCGAAGTTAGACAAAATATCTTGTTTAAGTTTTGAACCTTCGGTTGCCGACGTTGTCTATTCTTGCGTAACCAAAAACCACGCGATGAACAGACTCTCTTCCGCAAAATCCGGCGATTGGAGTGCCCTTGACTCTTATCTTCGCGACGTATCCAAATACCCGAACCTCACCGACGAGGAAACCATCCGCCTCGGCACCGTCGCCTGCCAAGGCGACGTCGACGCCCAAGAAAAGTTAGTCAAATCGCATCTTCGTCTCGTTGTGAAAATCGGCCACCAGTACGCCGGTTTCGGTCTCCCCCTCGCCGACCTCATCGCGGAAGGGAACCTCGGACTCATCCGCGCCGCGGAACTCTACAACCCGAAGTTCGGCACCCGATTCCTCACCTACGCCTCCGTGTGGATCAAGCAACGTATCCACCGCGCCATCACCTCCCAAGCACGCGCAGTCCGAATCCCCGTGTGGCGTTCACAGCGGTTGCGCAAACTCACGCGAATCCATGAAGAAATTTCCTCCCAACTCGGTCGCCCCGCCTCCGAGGAGGAACTCGCAGACCGCCTCGGCATCAGTAGCGATGAACTCTCTGAACTCCGCGCCGACCGGATTGAAGTCATGTCTCTCGACGCTCCCGCAGCCGGCGCAGACTCTGACTCAGACGCTCGGCCATTCTCCGAAACGTTCGCCGATGAAAATGCAGAAATCCCCGGTGGCAAACTGACCACCGCCGAACTGCAGGAAGAAATGATTGCCTGCCTCCATGAGCTCGAAGATCGCGAACTCGCCGTTCTCTCCATGAAGTTCGGACTGAAAGCGCAACCCGCTCTCTCCTTCCGCGAACTCGGCCGCCGCATGGGCGTCTCCCACGAATGGGTCCGTCGCATCGCAGAACTGGCCATCGTGAAAGCCCGACGCGCCCTCGAAGCCATGGCAAAACTGCCACCCGCCGAAAGAAACCGTCGCCGCTCTTCCGTCATGAAGCGCGTCGCCGCTCTATCCTGCTAGAACCAAACCATCTCCACTGGGAGCGAGTCGAGTTCTTCCAAAACGCCGACGAAGATTGGTTCGACGTTGGTTGTATTCCGCAATCAACCACCAACCCTCGAGGTTCGCGCACTCCGTTTTTTCGGTGCCCATCCCGGCGCTGTCATCTTCGAACGGATTCGCAAACGTGAAACGCTTGCTGGCCCTCCCACCCGTCCCCCGCGTGATGGTGAATCGAGTTTGGTATATCACCCCGTCCTACCCCTTCCCCCGCCAAACTCAGTCCATCCACCCCCCACTCGCCCGCCCTCCCCAATCCACGCCCGCAAAGCACCAAAGGCGCACTTTCATCCCGCCGCAGCTTCAGTGCATCCCCCCCCACTCGCCCGCCCTCCCCAATCCCACGCCCGCAAAGCACCAAAGGCGCGTTTCACCCTAGCCTGGGCCAACGGCCTAGGAAAAACCCCACAAAACAACTAGGGCCAACGGCACGATTCATCG
>JBEEPE010000259.1:0-9823 GCA_041191265.1 Verrucomicrobiota bacterium
GCCTCCCGCACACGCTCGCTCACAGCATCGATCGCGCGCTTGTCCATTGCTCGATTTGCCCCAAGCGCCCCGCCCGCAAATGCTGGCTTGTTGGCAACACCCGCTCCGGACGATGCAAGAACCGCATTCCCTCCCTTTGCCCCAGCCACACCCGCCGCCAAAAATCCCGACATACGACCGGATTCCTCTGCCACCAGAGCAACAGTATCCCCATCTGACCCGTCCAAGCCGCGCCCAGACAATGCCGTATCAAATCGGCGCTGCTCCCCCTCCCGATCCACCGGCATCAAGGAAAGCATTTCACTGACATGACGCTTTGCCCGAGAGCGCTCCGCGGGAATCCGAACCGCAAGCAGAAGTTTCTCCATCACATTCAGTCTCCCGTAACGCCACGGCTCCAAGTACGGCGTCAAATCCTCCTCCAAAAGAAAGTCATCCACCAACCCGCGCAGTTTCTTGTTCGACAAGTAAGGACGAATCACTTCCCCGAAAAATTTGGGGTCTTTTCTCCACAAAAACAGATTCACCTCGTGCGACGCAAAAGCGGAGTAGCGAACACGCTTCGTCTCAGCGTCCAAAGCGTCCCAGCCCACCAACCAATCGAGCTCTCCACCGAGCACCGCACCCTGCGCATCACCCGAACCGCCAGTCGATGAATAATTTTTCAACAACGTTTTGAGCAGGCCAAACGCCTCCGCCACCGTTCCAAACGTTTGGAACTTCGTCGTCGCAATGTCCGCAAACCGAACCTTACTGCCAGCCCCAATCGCCGTGCTGCCACGTTCCTCGGCAAATGATTGAGCCGGATCCAATGGACGACTCATGCGCACGTCCCGCCGCTCTAACGTCGCCTTGCGAACCGCCACTTCGCCCCATACGGCATGATACCCGTCCTCAGCGTACACTTGAACCATTTGCCGGTCTCCCAAATCCCTGAACGGCACACGAATCTCACCCGTCGCCAACGGCTGCAAATCCCATCGAAGCGCTGCAGGCGTTGCCAGAAAATCACGACTTTCATCACCCTCAATTCCACTCCGATCCATCAGCCCAAGGGGAGCGGAAGCAGGGGCCGCCGCCATCTTTGCCATCCGCTCACCCGCCGTCGCCTGAGCGCGGTCACCTCTCCGCTGCTGTAACGCCTCCGCCCCCGTTTCTCGCGTCTCCCACGGATTTAACAACAGTCCCGGACGAGGCAGCATCAATCCCGGAAACTTCTCCGCCTTCCGTCGATCACGGATGTATCGGTACTCATCCCCAATCCTGCGTCCCGCAGAGAAGAGGTTCGGAATCTGTGCCGCATTTCCTGAAGCCAGACCCCATCGGCTAAACTCCGCAAACCCCGTGAACAAACTCCCGCTGTCCAAGAACCGTCTCCCCGCAACGTGAATGCGCGTCCCTTCACGCAAACCCGCAAACCGAAACACGACCGCCTCACCCTGCACCTCACTCGCCAAAAGATGCAATCCACTGCCAATGCCCCTCTCCAAATCACGCGCATCCCCCAACGCCCAGTTCGCCTCAATCGGCGCCTTCGAGACGCGAATCTCCACCGCTAAACCCTCCCGCTCATCGTGATACACGTAATCTCCAGCCTCCAGACCCTTCCACACCACAAACCCTTCCACCCGCTCCATCCGTTCATTTAGCTCCCGAACCAGATGCCCCTGGCGCACTTCCATCAATGAAAAGCGCCCCCTCCATTCGGAACCCATGATGATCGGCACCCGCAACTCCTCGCCCACCCTCAAGTGCACCGCAGAATCAAACGTCCGTCGCGCCTGCTGCAAGGACCAGTCCCGAGCCACTCCTCCCTCAATCATACTGCTAAACCCTTCAATTCCCTCCATCGAACCTAGCCGAATTCGACCAGAAGCGTCCGTCTTCAACATCGCTCCCCGCGTCCCGCTAAATCCCCTCCGACGAAACGAAAACTGAACCGGCACATCCGACATCGCCTCCCCGTTCCGACCCAGCACCTCGAAAACCCACGCCTCACCGCTCTCCGCTCGCTCCTTCGACAAAAATCCCCGCCGCAACTGCACTCCGGCGTCCATCCCATTCACATTCCACGTCCGCTCCGCGTTTAACATCACCCCTTCCGGGTTGCTCATCGACGCAACCTTACCCCGCAACGAAATCGTCAACGAACGCAGCCCCTCGGGAATACGAACCGGCACCTCGACAAAACCCGCCCCATCAAACTTCGGATCACGAATCTCCCGCGTCGACGCAATCCCATCTGCACCTCGAGACGAAACCGTCAAAACTTTCTCTTTCAGAAGCTTAGGATCCAGCCGCACACTCCCAAGCGCCAGATAAACCCGCACCCCAGCAAGAACGTCAGCCCCCGCAATCATTTGCTCACGCTCCAAGTGAAATCCCGCCTCCATCCGATACTCTTCACCCACCGGTAAAAACTTCGATAACACCGCAAACCCGCCCGTCGCATCCGACAGAACAAGCGAACGCTCTCCACCAGTTTGCGTGAACGGAAGCGTAATGACGCCGGACTTCGCATCCGCTTCAAAGCGCCTGCCATCCAACCATGCACTTGCCCCTTTAACCCGAGCCAAGGCCTCATCAAGAACCGTCACCTCCACTCCAGCCGGCCCCGTTCTCTGCAGCGTCCTCCAGTTGCCAATCCGAACCAATGCGCGACTGCTCCGTCCTCCCCCAATCAGCTCAACTAACCACGCGCCACGCTTGCCCGCCAACTCCGGCAACTCAACCGAAACCCGCTTCCGTGAAAACGGATCTCCCCCCACCTTCAACGTCCGCTCCCAGTTCGGAACCACACCGTCAAGATTCAAATCCGTATTGAGCGGACGCCCCTCTGCCAGAAAGACATTCAAGGCATTGATCTCAAAAATATTCACCGCAACTTCGGGCACATTTTTCACCCACACGTCAAACTTCACCGAATCTCCCTGCCGGAAAAACTCTGGATTATTCGCCGGAAAATCCACGTCCGTTCGATCCTTTAGCGCCTGAAATGCAGCGCCTCCGAGCAAAGACGCCCACTCCTCCGGCTTCCCGACACCCGATGTAATAACAGCCTCTGCCAGAACAGGCCTGAGCCACGAGTCCCGTACTTTATCATAGAATGGACGGGCCAAATTCTCGCTTGCGGATGATTGCTTGCGCGCCTCCTCCGCAAAGAAGTGGAGGAAATACTCCCTCACCAATGGTTCGTCATTCCCCACGGGCGCATCGATTTGCAAGACATCACCAAAGCCCTGATCCAGCGCACACGGCACACCTCTCGATACCGCTCCTCGCAGCCACTCCGGATTTGCATACGGAACCTGCCTCGGCAAAGCAAGATACAGTTCAAAACGAGCCCTATCGTATTTTCCCCGTCGGCGATCATGGTCAAGGCGACGGTACAACACGTTTGCTTTGAGAGTGTTAAACGCATCTGGTAACGTCGAAACGTAGTTCCAAAGCCCATCCAACCACGCCTCGCGGGCCCCTTCGTCAAAAACCACATCCACATCAGGCGAAGGGGCCAGCTTTCGTACCCTTGCGAACACAAACGCCTCCTCCTTCGCTAACGTCGGAATACGTTGCTGCAATACATCCAACTGATCCGGCAATAGCGCGTTATGAATCGGCCGAGTGCCAAACCGAGTTCCACCACTTCGGGTCAAGTCCCAAAACACAAGATCGATGAGCCCTGCGTGATCCGGACGCTGTACACGCTCGAGAAGCGCAACGCGCTGGGTGTCCTTGAGCGTCGTCTGCACCGCAACCCACTCGCCAATCCCAACAGCTGTCACGCTGCCGAGTCCCGGGTCCCGCTTAGCATCCGCAGCAAACGCGTCGAAGGCCACGGTTGCCTCGTTCAGTCCGGTCGGAAGATTAGGTTTTCGATCGGGAACATCGCGCTGGTGAGGAAACACAACACCTAGCCGCTCCCGAAGATACTGGTAAGTGCCAACCGGATTTTGATCAAAATCGAGGAGCGACTGTCGGTTCAGAAGCGTGCGCCGGGCCGGAACGTCACCGCCATGTCGTTTCGACCAATCCTCAATGATTTCAGCAAACCGCGTTTTGTCCCCAACCTGCTGCGCTTGCAGCGCATGAAAGTAGTAAAAATCGGGAGTGCCCGGAACGAGCTCGGACAGCGCTGCTTTTCGATCGGCAGCAAGGGCGAATCGCTCGATGAATCCCACCTCATTCTCCGCAACGCCCGAAAGGCAGCAAACGAACAGAACCCAATAAATCGCAATGGCGCGCAAAAGCTTTTTCATAAACCTGGAAACAGCATGACTCCAACCCCGCCCCACCAAGACGCCACCTACCGGCGCCGAGGCCTGACTTCCACCAAGCATTTCCCCTACCGCCGCCGAAGGCCCACAGAGGTGAAACCGAACCAACCCGCCATGGCGCGTTCTGAATCAAGTCGCGCGCAATCGCGCTAAATCCCACCAACCGACATATGAAAGTACCCTGCGTCAAACCACCCCCTCCACAGCAGGGCATCCTGTGTTAACATCCCCCAATGGCCCAACCCCACCTCGTTATTCTCTTTTACAAGTTCACTCATGTTGCGGACCCAGGCCTCCTCCGCGACGAACTGAACGCACACTGCCACGCACGCAACATCAAGGGACGCGTCATCATCGCCCACGAAGGCCTCAATGGAACCCTCGGCGGAACTGAATCGGGCGTGCGCGAGGTGGTCGACTTCCTTCACCGAGACCCACGCTTCGCAGACATGGAAATCAAGGAGAGCCTCGGCGACGAAGAAACATTCCCGAAACTCTCCATCAAAGTCCGTCCTGAAATCGTCACACTCAAGTCTCCCACTCCTCTTGAGGCGGATACCCATCACAACCACCTCAGCCCTGAACAGTGGCGTCACGCCATCGAAAGCGATCCGACAATCGTCCTCGTCGATGTCCGAAACCGCTACGAATCCGCAGTGGGCAAGTTCGCAAACGCGGTCGAATGCGATATCGAGAACTTTCGGGAACTCCCTGCGTACATGGACCGACTCGCCCCGCTCAAAAATCGCACAGTTCTCATGTATTGCACCGGAGGTATCCGCTGCGAAAAAGCCTCCGCCCTATTTCGAAGCGAGGGCTTTACTCAAGTCTACCAACTCCACGGCGGCATCGTGAACTACCACAAGGAAATCGGTACAACCCATTGGCAGGGCGAATGTTTTGTCTTCGACCAACGAATGACTGTCCAAAGTCCAGAACCTGCCGAAGACATCGGACGTTGCGCTCACACCTCCGTTCCAACAAACCGCTTCGTCAACTGTCTCCACGACCCTTGCCACGTGCTGTTTCTCCTCGACGAAGCTGCAGAGCGTGAAAACCCCTCGTTTCGGCTGTGCCCCACTTGCCTGAAAAACGGTCTCACTCCAAACAGTGCGGACTACGTCGGCAGCCCTGCCAGAGCCTCCGCAACCCCCGGACGTCTCCCTCCCCCTCGATGACCGGTTCCTAACCAAGAAGCTCTTCCACCACGCGCGCTCCCTGATTGTCCGTCATCGTCATCACCGCCCCATTCCGCTTGAAACCCAGCTTGGCGTGATTGAACCCAAAGCAGTGGAGAAGCGTGGCATGCCAGTCGTAATGGTTCACGACGTCCTTGACCGCATGATGTCCCCACTCGTCCGTCTCCCCATAAACCAACCCGCCCTTGAACCCTCCCCCTGCGACCCATTGCGTAAAACCATACGTGTTGTGATCGCGCCCCCACTTGTCCCTCCCAGCGTCGTTCTGCAACACCGGTAAGCGCCCCATCTCGCCTCCCCAATGCACCACCGTTGAATCCAGCAACCCCCGCTGCTTCAAATCCGTCACCAACGCCGCACTCGGCCGATCCGTCTCCGCACACCGATCCGGCAACGCCTTAATCAAAGAGCCGTGGTGATCCCAACTCTGCCCGTTGTTCAACACCTGCACAAAACGCACCCCTCGCTCCACCAATCGCCTCGCAATCAAACACCTCCGCCCG
Source organism: Verrucomicrobiota bacterium (assembly GCA_041191265.1). Taxonomy (GTDB): domain Bacteria; phylum Verrucomicrobiota; class Verrucomicrobiia; order Chthoniobacterales; family Chthoniobacteraceae; genus JBEEPE01. The sequence continues at coordinate 5,977 of JBEEPE010000259.1, forward strand.
TAGTCCGCCGTTGCAGGCTGATCAATCCCGTACAGCTTCAAGATGTGCTCCGGCTCACCCGAAATGTCCAAAGCCTCTTTCGCCGCCACCTGCATCCGTCCCGCTAACTCGTAACTCGCAATCCGAGCCGAAAGATCGTGCTCGCCCGGATGCCCCTCCCGATGCCCCTCATTCAACCAACGCAACATTTCCATCTGCCGGTCCTGCGGCCTGCCCGCCAACAACGCAGGCGGGTCCAAATTCAAAATGTGCGGCGTCTTCGCCTGAACCAACGTTCCTTGATAAATCGATGGCAACCAGCCGTTCGTCCAATGCTGATGCTGAAACGTCGGCAAACCAGACGGATGCGCCAACACCACAAACCCAGGCAAATCCCGCGTCTCACTCCCCAACGCGTACGAAATCCACGACCCCAAGGTCGGCCGTCCCACCGTTCCCTTGCCAGTCAACATCGCCAGCATCCCTTGCAGATGATTGCTCAACCCCGACCGCATCGAACGCATCAGCGTAATGTCGTCGGCAATCTGCTGGAGATGCGGAAGTAACTCGCTGATTTCCATGCCGCTCTGACCGCACTTCGAAAACTCCCACGGCGACCCAAAAACCTTGGATGATGCCTGAGCCACATTGTCGTACTTCACCTCCCCTGGAAACTTTTGCCCGTGATACTTCGTCAGCATCGGCTTCGGATCAAAGAGATCCATCTGGGACGGTCCGCCCATCATGAACAACGAAATCATCGCCCGCGCACGCCCCTCTCTCGCAGCCGATTTCGGGGTCGAATCAAAGGTTTCAGAAAACGCCGGTTTAACCGGCGCAGCCAATAAACCCTCCTCCCTCAACAGCGCGGCAAGCGCCACCCCACCAATCCCGTAACCCCCGCTCTGAAGAAAGTGACGGCGCGAACACAGCGTGGAAGAAGATGAACCCATAAAACGTCTCATTCGATGTACAGAAAACGGTTGGAAGACAGGAGAACCTGACAAAGCGACGACATCGCCTCCAACCCCGGTTCCAACGGGGCAACATCCTTCGCCACCGGCATTTTTGAAATCCGTTCGCGAATCTGCTCCGTTTGCTCAGATAGCCCCATCAAAAAACGGTCCGCCTCCGCCCCACTCGGATTCACCCCAAAAACCCGCTGCCACAAACGCCGAACCTGCTCCCGCATCTCGCCCGGCGCCTCCGCACGCACTCGCTCCGCCAACGCCTTCGCCGTGCGCACCACAAAATCGTCATTCATCAAAAACAACGCCTGCGGCGCCACCGTCGACGATGCGCGCACCTCGCAGTTGGGATCCATCACCGGTAAATCAAACGTTTCCAACACCGTCACCGGCATCTTCCGCCGCATCTGCAAATACACCGACCTGCGATTCACCTCCGGTGCCGACATATCCACCCGAATCACGTCCCGATTGGCATTCAACACCTCCAGCCCAGCCACAATCCGCCCTTCCGGACTCCGCGCCGCCGTCACGGGCGGTCCGTACATCTCCGTCCGCAACCCTCCCGCCACCGTCAGCATCGCATCGCGCACCGCCTCCGCGTCCAATCGGCGCACACGGAACCGCCCATACCACTGATTCTCCGGATCCTTCTCAACCGAGACCGCCTGATGCGCCGTCTGCCGATACGTCTGACTCATCACGATCTCTCGATGCATCGCCTTCAGACTCCAGCCCCGCTCCACAAACCGGCTCGCCAAGTAGTCCAGCAGCTCTGGGTGCGTCGGCCGCTCCCCCTGCAATCCGAAGTCGCCCGGCGTACTCACAATCCCCCGCCCCATGTGGTGCATCCAAACCCGGTTCATCAACACCCGTCCAACCAACGGATGCTTACCCGATGTCAGCCACCGCGCGTACGCCAAACGCCGTCCACTCGTCTCAACCCCCTCCGATTTCGAAAGGTCCGGCCCACCCAAAACCTTCAAATCTCCCGGCGATACCTCTTGCCGCGGCTGATCATGATCTCCCCGATGGAATAACACCGTCTTCGGCTGATCGCCCTTCGGCTCCGTCACCACTGTCATCATCCCCTCCACCGGTTTCGTCGCACGCAACTTGGCCGCCTCAGCCCGTTTATCCTTCACCTGCTTGTCCAGCTTCGCATCATACAAATCCAAGCCGAACAACGCCTGAGCCGAGTAATACTTCTTCAGCAACGCCTTCTGTTCCGGTGTCCGCTTCGCCGCGTCCTCAGCCCGGGCCGCCCGATACGCCTCACGCTCCCCCTCCGGAACTTCCAAAATCTTTTTCTCAAAGATCTCGTCCAAAAAACCGCGTTCCATCCGCTTCGCCTCCGCATCAATCACCGCAGCCTGCTTCTCGATTTCCGCTGCCTTCTCTCGATCCTCCTTGCTGTACAACGACGCCAACATTTGCGCCGGTGGACGCCACTTCTTCCAATTCAACGCCGGCTCAAACAACGCCCGCATCCGATAATAATCCTCCTGCGTAATCGGGTCATACCGATGGTCGTGACACTGCGCACATCCCACCGTCAATCCCGTCAACGCACTCGAAACCACTCGAATCGTGTCCGCAATGTTCTGATTCTGAGCCAGCTTTGCATCATCATTCGCGTCTCCCGTCCCGTCCGGAGCAAGCCGCAAAAAAGCCGTCGCCGCCAACGCGTCCCGCTTCACTGAATCGTGCACACTCTCGCCAAGCGCGCCAGTAGACACGCCAACCAGCTCGTCCCCAGCAAGTTGCTCCTGAATAAAACGGTCCCAAGGCTTATCCTCATTGAACGAACGGATTACATAATCCCGAAACCGCCAAATGTGCGGACGCAACGAGTCCGCCTCCGCGTATCCGTTCGTGTCGGAATACCCCGCAACATCAAGCCAGTACCGCCCCCAACGCTCGCCGTACGCCGGTTCCGCTAACAACCGGTCCACCCATCGCTCGTAGGCATCAGGACGCACATCCGCCACAAACTCCGCAACTTCCTCCGGCGAAGGCGGCAATCCCGTCAAATCCAACCGCAACCGCCGCAACAATACCCCCCGATCCGCTTCCTTCGCAAAATCCATCCCCGCCGCTCGCAGGCGCTCCCGAACAAACGCATCAATCGCTCCGAGTTTGGGCGCATCCGCAAACACCGGAGGATTCTTGCGCTCCACCGGACGCAGCGACCAAAACGTGCGGTCCGCATCCGTCAGGTAAGCCCCCGCCGGCAATGTCTCCGGCTCTGATTCCGCAACCTTTGCCCCCTCACGAATCCACGTTTCAATCAACGCAACCTGAGACTCCGTCAGCTTACGGCCTTTCTTGGGCATCTCGCCCTCTCGCAGCACCCGCACGAGTTCACTCCGCTCGGGCGCGCCCGGTTCCACCACCGCCGAACCATCCTCCGTCTTACCCGCCATAAATCGCCGCAGCCGAAGATCAACGCCACCCGCCGGCTTCTCTTCCTCCCCGTGGCAATGCGTACAAGCCGTCCGCAAAATCGGCCGAACTTGCGTGCCATAATCCACGCCAGCCTGCGCCGCTCCCGAACCGCCCGCCAGCAGGCTCACCCAAATCAGCAAACTCAAAATCCGTTTCATGTTCATGCGCATACCACAGGAAGTCCGACAAAAAGATGACCCCTCCCAAAAGCACGCCTTGGTCATGGCAAAGGCCGCTTTTTCAGGAAAAAACGGCCTTTTTATGCAGTCAGAGGGATGCAAGCCCCCCATATCCGTCACTTGGACGCCTTAACGTCAAAGCACGAAATCAACTCCTGATCGCGCAAGTAAAGTTTGCCGTCCGAAACCACCGGATGCGTCCAAACCCGCCCAGATGGCTTCCGCTGCGTCGTCTGCGGATCGAGCTTGAACCGACCCGACTCCTTCCACCCT
>JBEEPE010000260.1:0-6390 GCA_041191265.1 Verrucomicrobiota bacterium
AGCCGATTTTTGAGCAGTTTGACGGTGCGTATTATCTCGGCTGGCAGGAGAATACCAAGGTCGGCACATGCAACCGCAGCGTGTTCAACATGGACGTCTCCATGGATGGGAAACACTGGGAACGGAAGTACCGGTTCGAAACGCCGGAATCCTTCCAGTACCCAAGCCTTCACGAGCATGAGGGCGTGGTGTGGATTGCGGTCACGCAGAGCGATCACGGCGGCACCACGGACAGAATCATGTTCGGGAAGCTCGAGGATTCTGGAAAATTTGAGACGCAGTCTGGCAAAAAGCGCGCAGACCGGCCCGCTTCGAAGGAATAGCCGCGGCGAAATCAACGGTTCTCCCGGAAAGATCCCGGGAAGCCTCCTGCACGGTCGGTTGCCCCCAGGGCACCTCGCGCCATCCGCAGCGGTTGCACCGCAGTCATCCTGCCATTTGGGTGCTTCATTACACCTTTTTTTCCCCCCTATTGGCTTCGCGATTACATCCGTTTTAAGCTAGATCCCTGGCAGTGGAAGATCTCGCTGTGGCGTCCGCGCAGTTCGACCTTTATGCGTCCTTTCTCCAACGCCACCTCGACGGTGGAAGTGGCGTCTTCGGCTTGCCAGGGATTCACGGCGAGGATGATCCATTCATCGGCGCTGACGCGCATCCTGCGGATGAGAGGACGCTTGGCTTTCCAGAGAATGTGCGCAGGTTCGTCGGGCATGAGTTTGGCAGCGCCAATCTTGGCGGAGAGGTCGGAGACACGGCCAAGGCTGCTCATGAAGGCGGGAAGCGTGTGGTAGTACTGACCCTGACGTTTAGGCTCGGAACCCCAGAGCGCGAGGCCCCTTGCCCCGCAGAAGTAAGGTATTACGGCCATGGCCTCAGCCAGCCAGGGAGCGACCTCTTGTTCAGCGAGCTTTTTGTTGGAGCTGTGGTAGCGAAGCCACTCGTACGCATAAAGCGGTTTGCTGCCGTACCGCCGGGTGCGCTCGATGTTCTCCTCCACGTTGGCCGCCATGTAATATAATGAATCGGGCTTCTCATAGAAGACGTAGATACTGGCAATGTAGTAATCGACAAAGGGATCGATGTGCTGCCACAGCTCGGCATCGCTGTGATGTGTGCCGTCGATTTGCTGCGCGGATTTTCCAGAGATACCGAAGTAATCGCGTCGAAACGGCTGCGGCCCATAGATACCGATGGGGGTTGCCGGGAAACGTTCCTTCGCCCACTTGCAGGGGAGTGTGAACCAAGTGGCCCACTCGCGCAGGTAGGCCTCAGCAAACTGTTCGCGTGTGGCGGCCTTCGATGCGGTGCGCACCACGGGATCCGCCCACACTTTGTCGATGTCCTCCTCGAAGCTAAACTCGATGTCATGGACGAAAATGGCGTTCTGGTTGCCGGCCCTCTCGATGTTGCGTTTGACGATTCGCTCAAAGAACTCAGGCTTCTGCCAAGGATTTGTCTTGTTGGAGTCGAGCGTTTTTCGGATGTTTTCCTTCTGTCGGCCCGGGTAGTCGGAATAGGTACTCAACAAGTCCACCGTCTCGAATCCATGCTCAGCGGCCTCGCGATAGTTTGTCGGGTTGTCACCGCCTGCCACATTCCAAAAAACCCGCAAGCCCCCGCTCATTGCCGCGCTACGAATTTGCCCCCAAGAAGGCGGCGGTTGAGTGCTCTTTTCGTGGGTCGGTTGGCTCTCCTGCGAATACAGGAGGGCTTGTGAAGCAAGCATCAGCGGGGCGAACAGAATTCGGAGGTTCATGGTTTTTTTCAGGCAGTGCATCGGGAATTGAACGGCAAAAAGAGCTGTCACAGTGATTGGGAGAGCGTCTGCATCGTCTCGCGCTGGCGTTGGATGACAGATGCCCTGGCCTTCATCGCTTTTGCTTTGGCTGCGGCGGGGTCTTTGGCGAGGGCGAGAACAGCGGGAACAATACCGGGAATCTCGCTCACCTCATCCAGATTGAACAGCCATTCACCAAGGCCGATGTCCCTCCACATAATCCCTTTGCTAGTCTGCTCCTCCCAACGAATCACAATCGCGGGGATGCCGTTGCCGATGCACATAATGGGACTGTGCATTTCCGCGCCGAAGAGACCAGCGCTGCGGGTGTAAGTGCTCAGCGCCTCGCTCGTCAGCCAGAAATCGGGACGCAAGACAACTTTCGCCTTCACGTCATCGGGTAATTTGTCAAAGACCATTTCTTTACCGAGAGCCATCTGTGTTTCGTCCTCGGGACATATGAGCACCTTCATCGTGGTCTCTCGGACCACTTCGACGATGGCCTCACGCAGAGGCCGGTGGTCACGCTCCTTCATCGATTCATTGCGGGCGTGCTTTGTCTCATCCAACGGCGTCTTCCGTGAGGGCACAGTCCAGTATGGCGTGTAGCGCAGGCGAGGGATGCAGCAGAGAAACCGGCCTTCTTCAAGGTGATGCGCCCGGAGAAAAGCGATCGCTCTGGCATCGTCGCGCAAGTCGGTGGCAAAGGCTCCATCAGGGCCGAAACCCATGACCGGACACGTGCAACCGCGCTTTTTCGCCTCGGCCAGTGACACGGAATCCCGGAAGAAAACAAACCGCGCCCCGCTCATGATAGGGATGGTCTGCTCGAATTTCTTCAATGCCTCGGCCTTTGCCGTGGCGGCGTCGGGCGCATTGAATGTGATACCATAGACACCGTAGGGCTTGCCGGTGGCATCGCGCCATTTGGCAATGTCCTGTGCTGCGACAAGGGACGGGCCGGAGCCGTGCAACAGAAAGTCGCACTCATTGAATGCAGCCTTCAACGCCTCCGGTGTCTGGATGATTTGAAGCTTCGGAAAACGCGCAAGTAACATCTCCGCCACGCCATTCTTCACACTGCTGGGCCAGAGCCGCACCTCAACCTCTGGCAAATGCTTTTCCAGCAAAGCGAGCACACCGGGTGTGTGCGCGATGTCCCCAATGTTCACCGTCTGCCAAGACGAACGCAGCACAATGCGTCGTGGCCGTGATTCCGCCGCAGCGAGACCGGCGATTGCGGCACTGAGACTGGTGGCCAAAAATATACGTCGGGAAGTGTGACCAGAACGGGGGGCAGGCATGGTTTTTTAATTTTGTTGTTCGTTTTTTCTGGGCTTGAGGTTCTCGCGGCCAACGCCCCTCTGCATCAACGTTTTCAAATCATCGAGATGGTTTTCATAGATGCCGCGTGGCGTCGTGGAGCGTTCTTTGCAGAGGGAGGCAGCCATGCCGAGCACCTCGCCCATCATTCCGGTGGTGCGCATCACGCGAACAGTGCCGAGCGCAATGTGGGTCACGCTGATGTTTCGGCCGGCCATCATAAGGTTGCTAATGTTGCGCGAGTAGAGACAGCGGTAAGGAATCGGGTAAGGCTGGATTTTGAACTGCCGAGCTTCGGATTGGAAAGCCTCGCAGGCGCACATGGGCTTCTCCGGGTAGTGGAGGTCTATGGTCCAAGTGGTGGTGACACTTGCGTCTGGAAAGGGTCGCGCCTCCACGATGTCCTGCTGGCGCAAGAGCACATCCCCGAGAAGGCGACGGCTCTCGCGCTTACCCCCGATGTAGGCCACCCAACCCAGCTTTTGCCGGGCAAACTCGGCCTTGAACTTTGGATGATTCTTCAGCGTCGCCCAGTTGCCATAGACCACCCGCAGGCCGTAGTCACGGATTTGCTCGATGTCGGTAATGTGATTGCGCATGGCTCCAGTTTCCCAGTCCCAATCTCCGCGCTTCGTCTTAATGGCATGCTCCGCATCGAACTTCAGCGCCCAAGGACACTCGGGGAAAGTGGAAGGCTCGGAGCCTTCCTCGGCGAACCATTGCACCGATGTGCCCATGACCAGTTCATCCGCCTTTTCGGGCGCGAACTCTTCGCCATGCTCCTCCTTGCTCTCACGGCCGTAGGCGGAATCCGCTCCCGCCAGTGCGCCGATCACACCGTCGCCCGTACAGTCGGCAACCAACGCCGCTCTGAATCGCATCTGCTTTCCGGTCCTGATGTCCTGCGCAAAGACGGCCGCGATGCGCTGCCCGTCCATCTCCACTCCATTCGCCCGTGTGCTGAGATAGAGCCGGATATTTTTCTCTGCCGCGACAACGGCAAACTTCTTCTCGTCCTCATAGTTGGTGGACGGTCCCGCATTGTGAATCCGGCGCTGTGGCTCCTTCTCAAACAACGCGATCACCTCCTGACTGCGTGGAAGGTCGCGGGATTTCTTTGCCTGCTGCAAGTTCCAGTAACCCACCGGCCCCAACTCTTCGAGGAGGTTGCCAAGTTGCGGGTACGGCATCTGATGAATGAGCCCGGACAAGCCCACACGCACCTCGGTGCTGTTGTTCCCACCCAGGACCGGACGGTCGTGAATAAACGCCACCCGGCACCCGAGTCGTGCTGCGCTGACCGCAGCACAGCACCCCGCTGCGCCACCGCCGACGACCACAAAATCGAACTCACCAGCCTCCTCCGGTTTCTCCGGCAAGCCCAGCAGCTTTCGACGCAGCGGAGCCAAGTTCGTCAAGTCATTCGGTGGTGGGGTTGATACAGACTCCGGTGAAAAAAACAGCGCGTCGCAACGACCGGCAAACCCCGTCAGATCGTGGAGCGCAATCTCTGCTGTCTTCCCAGCGAGCTCCACCACGCCACCATCCTGCCAGTGCCAGTCCGCACCCTCATTGCCAAAAGTCACCCCAGCCGCCTTGCCATTCACGATCACCTGAAATTTGCCCGGTGCGCCTTCGGCCCGCATATCGGGATGCGTCTCCGCCGTCTTCCACGGCGCCACCCAATCCCGCGTGCGCACCCACAGGTGATAACTGCCCGGTTGCTGAAAGGCGAGCGTGGTCTTCGCATCCGCCACCGGCACACCCATGCCGTGCGCGAGCAGATAAGAGGAACCCATCACATCCATGCTTTGCTGGTCAATGACCCATCCACCGTGCTGAGCGAAGCTCTCAGCTTCAACAAGCACAGCGTCATTCGGTGCGGCTTGAAGCACCGGAGCAAGTGCCAGCGCAGCGAGCAGAACAAACACCCATGCGCGGGCACGGCAAAAAATTTTCTCCGAACACAAGGAGGAGGAGGCATGCAAGGCCATGGGCTTCGAGAGAATTTTCATGTCCTTTGGATAACCCCATCCGCGCTTGATTTTCTCCGATGTCTTTCATCAATCTTCCTAATCTTCTTTCGTCCCCGCCTAATGGCTAAGAAACAATCCACACCCGCTCCCCCCGCCCGGCGCTACTTCAAAGAAGTCCGCTTCCGCCAAATCCGAGCCCTTGTGGAGCTGTCGCGTCAGGGCAGTTTTGCCTCTGCTGCCACATCGCTCGGTCTCGCGGTGCCTTCGGTTTGGCAGCAGGTCCGTGCGCTGGAGGACGAATACGGCGTAACACTTGTCATCGTCTGCGGGTCGAAGCTTTCTCTGACAGAGGATGGCAAAAGCCTCGTAGAAATGGCCGCGCCACTCGTTGAAGGCTTCGATTCCCTTCGCGAGATGTTCGCCGACCGCCACCGCACCATTCCGCGCACCCTCACCATCGTGGCACCCGCACCGATGCTTCACGGAGCCCTGCGCAAGCCCATCGCCGCCTATCGGAAGAGATTTCCCGCAGTAAACCTCACGCTCATCGATCGCCCCTCGCAACTCGCCCGGGAGTTGATCGGAGCCGGTGATGCCGACATCGGCATCGTTGGGATCGCCCACTGCGACAAAACGCCGCAACAATTCCACGTTTGGCCCATCGCCAAGTATCCCTTCCAGCTGATTTGCCCGCAAGACCACCCGCTCGCCTGCACCCGGCGAATCACCCTGACTGACATCGTACGGTATCCGCTCGTGCTCAGCAGCGAGCAATCCAGCTCCCACCGCCAAATCCGCCACGTCTTCTCCGAGGCGGGTTTAGGCGGACGCGTGAACGTCACCACCACTGCGACGAATCGCGCATTGCTTCTCGACTACGTCGCCATCCGGCTCGGAATCACCATCTGCACCAGCGCCAACGACGATCAACTCCCGAGTCCGGGCCCCGACGAATGTGAACTCACCATGCGCGACCTCACTGACCTTTTCGGACACGAAGAAGTCTTCCTGCTTCAACGGAAGAGCCGCCACGAGCTCCCGCATGTGAAAACCTTCCGCGAAATGGTGTTGCAGGCAACGGGCAAGATGTAGGTCGCCAAGTTCAGGAGCGCGCTCCGGCCTACATTCGCGGATCGCCACGCCAACTTCTTCAAGCACGGCAATGGCGTTAGACTGGACCCTGAACCCACCCACCCCCTTTCACTCCGCCGATTTCCTGCCCTTGCCACGCTTTTTCCCGGCTCCCTTTTTCCCACCATCACCTGACCCGACCTCCTTGCGGTCCGTGTTTGGCGTGGGCATCTTGGCCTGGAT
>JBEEPE010000261.1:0-11540 GCA_041191265.1 Verrucomicrobiota bacterium
TGGAAATGGACACAGCACAACCCCTTCTCCGCATCCTACGACTCAAAACACCGCAGCCTTTATCTCATGCAAGCGCGTCTCAAAAAGCATCCCTTCCTTGCGCTGTTTGATGGCCCAGATCCTAGCGCCGCGACGGCAAACCGATCACTCACCACAACCCCTCTTCAGGCCCTATTTGCGCTCAACCATCCCCTAATCCACGAGACCGCAAACGCGGTGGCTCAACGCTCCGCAGCAACACAGAACCCCTCCGAGCGGGTCGCTGCAACTTACCGCATTCTATTCCAACGCTCCCCCGACACGTCGGAGCACTCCATAGCTGCTGAGTTTTTTTCTAACTACCAAACGCTATCTGCGCCCTCAATCTCGACAGTACCTGAGGAAGCGTGGATCGCCTTCACCCGCAGCCTGCTTTCAAGCAACGAACTTCTCTTTCTCGACTAAAATGAAACCCAATCCCCTCGGCGTTTCACGACGCGCAGCCATCTCCTCCCTCGTCACCGGATCGACGCTCATGACCGGACTCGTATCGGACATCAGCCGCGCAGAAGGTGGGTCCCCCATCGACGATCCGCTCCGAGCGAAGCCAGGACATTTTTCAGCCCGCGCCAAAAACGTGATTTTTCTGAACATGAGTGGTGGGGTATCTCACGTCGACTCCTTCGACTACAAACCCGCTCTTTTTCAGGATCATGGGAAGACTTACCAAGTTCCTGAAATCATGCTCCGCGCGTTCGCTCCAAACAACCGAGCAGCCGCAAAGCTCTTCAAACGCCCCGACTGGAACTTCGCGCAACACGGCAAATCTGGTCTCTGGATTAGCGAGATGTTTCCTCACGTCGCGCAGTGCGCAGACGAACTTTGCGTCATTAACTCGATGCGCAATAGCCATGCCGACCATTTCCAAGCAACGCTAGGGATGCACACCGGCTCAGTCACCTTCCCGCGTCCAAGCATCGGCTCGTGGGTGAGTTACGGTCTCGGTACTTTCAACAGGAACCTGCCCTCATTCGTCGTCATCGCACCAAACTTGCCCTACGCCGGAACTCAAGTCTGGTCATCCGATTTCCTTCCCGGATGCCACCAAGGCACGCTCGTCTCACCAGGCCAAGAGCCCATCCCTAACATCCGCCCGAAACAGTCAAAAACTGAACTTCAACGACTCGAACTCGACCTTGCTCAATCCATCAACCGCAAACACGCGGCGGGCCGCGCTCCCGACCCCCTCTTAGACGCACGCATTCAATCCTTCGAAACCGCATTCGGAATGCAGATGGCCGGGCCGGAGGCATTAGATTTCGCGAAAGAGTCGGACGAGACGCTGCGCCTATACGGACTCGAACGCGGAAGCACAAAAGGGTTTGCATGGCAATGCCTTGCAGCCCGCCGCCTTGTAGAACGTGGCGTGCGATTTGTTGAGCTCATCGACACGGGCGCCGGCGGCAACTGGGATTCCCACGGAAATATGGCTGACCACGGGCGCCTAGCACTCAACGTGGACCGCGCCATTGCCGCTCTCCTACGCGACCTTCGTTCACGAGGGCTCCTCGACGAAACGCTAGTGGTCTGGACAACCGAGTTCGGGCGCACACCCTTTAACTCAGCGAAAGACGCGAAAGGCCGCGAGCACCATGCGGAAGCATTCTCGACCTGGCTCGCAGGGGCGGGCGTCCGACCCGGTATCGCGTATGGATCAAGCGATGACCATGGTTGCGCTGTGTCCGAGAAGGAGGTGCATATCCACGACTTCCACGCCACCATCCTTCATCTGCTCGGACTAAACCACGAAACGCTTACGTTCCGTCATGCAGGGCGAGATTTCCGACTGACAGACGTTGCCGGTAACGTGGTGAAGGACATCCTTTCCTGACCACCCAAACGCACTCTCTGGATGGAGCGCGACCCGCACATTCCAGCCTCTGCAAACGTCTCACGATTTCTCACAGCACGTTCAAAAAAACCTTTCCCGCTTCATGTCACGCGCGTCTCTCCTCTTTCTCATCTTTACAGTCCCAGTATGTGCGCTCTCAGAGAATAAACCCGACTACAACTTTGAGGTTCGTCCCATCCTCTCTGACAACTGCTTCGCCTGCCATGGCCCCGATCGCGAGAATCTTAAAGGCGGGCTTCGTTTAGACCTGCGAGAGGCGGCCACGAAGCCCGCGAAGTCAGGAGACATCGCAGTTGTGCCGGGGAAACCTGAATCTAGCACCCTCATCACCCGCATCCAGAGCACCGACGCCGACGAGGTGATGCCTCCTCCAAAGTCCCACAAAACACTTTCCGCAAAACAAATCGACACTCTCCGCCGCTGGATTGCCTCAGGCGCAGATTACCAACCGCACTGGGCCTTTATTCCTCCAGTTCGAGCCACACCACCGACCCTTCCCGCCAAACTGGCAACGGCGAATCCCATCGACGCATTCATTCGCAAACGCCTTATCGATGCGGCAATAAATCCCGCTCCCGAGGCTCCGCGTCACATCCTCATCAGGCGCGTAGCCCTTGACCTAACCGGACTGCCGCCGAGCGCTGATGACGTGGCTGCGTTCTCCTCAGACAGTCGCCCCGACGCATTCGAACGAGCCGTTGATCGGCTACTCGCTTCGCCCCATTTCGGCGAGCGCATGGCGGTCGACTGGCTCGACGCCGCACGATTCGCCGACTCGAACGGGTACCAAGTCGATCGCGATCGCGAACTCTGGCCATGGCGCGATTGGGTGATTCGCGCCTTCAACGAGAATATGCCGTTCGATCGGTTCACTATCGAACAACTTGCGGGAGACCTGCTCCCCAACGCCTCGCTAGATCAACGCATTGCCACAGGATTTCATCGAAACCACATGCTCAACGAAGAGGGCGGCGTTCTATCCGAAGAGTTCCTTGCGGAATACACCGCCGATCGCGTGGAAACCACTGCCGCCGTTTGGCTCGGCCAAACTTTCAACTGCGCGCGCTGCCACGACCACAAGTACGACCCTTTCACGCAAAAGGATTTCTATTCCCTCAAAGCCTTCTTCCACAATGTACCCGAGAATGGCGTTGGTCAGTACGGCAGCAACATTCGCGTCAATGCCCCGCCTTTCGTTCGACTCCCAAACCCCGAACTCGAGGCCAAGGTAACCGCACTAAAAAACTCCGCCAAAACCGTCGCAGATGAAATCGTCGCACTCAAAACACGTGCGACTTCAGAGTCGGGTGCTTGGGCCGATCGACTCCTCGCAAACAGCGTAACTTGGGTTCCGCTGCGTCAAGACGGCGCTCCCCAAGCAGGGCCACATAGCCTCGCTCCAGAGAACCCAGCCTCCCTCCGAGCGACCTTCCCTGTCCCATCGACACCAACCCCTGTAACCTCGTTCCTCATCGAGTTAGCTGCGGCTACCGAGTCGCCAGCCAGTTTGGATAACCTCACCGTTCGCCTTCTTCACCGCGATAAACCTGGATCAAAGCCAACACCAATCACGCTCAGAGGCGCAGCCACGTCCGCATCTCTTCCCGCTACTGAGGCCGCAAAAGCCGTGTCAAATGCTCCAGGATCCCGATTGCCTCTCACCCTAAAAACGGAATCTGTCCTCCGCCTCGCGTTCGAACTCGAAACTCCCATGGGCCCCGACAAAACCGGACTTTTGGAGCTTGAAATCAACGTCACCAAACCCTCAGGAACCCTTCGCCTCAACGCAGCATCCTCGACTTCGAACACTCAACTTCTCGTAGGGGCAGAGATTATCGCTGCCGCCAAAGTACCAATAACTCAGCGCAACCCAAAAGATCGTCTCCTGCTTGAAACCGCCTTCCTGCAACGGCTTCCCGAGAACAAAGCACTCACAGCAGAGGCCGAACGCCTTCGCAAACAAATCAGCGACACCGAACTCGAAATCCCAACAACGCTCGTGATGGAGGAAATGAAACAGCCTCGCGCAACACACGTGCTTCTTCGCGGCGCATACGACCGAAAAGGTGAAATGGTGACCGCCGCAACGCCACGGGTTCTTCCACCCCTCGCGGATGACGCGCCACCAAATCGGCTCGGACTCGCCCGCTGGCTCGTCTCTGGGAACAATCCACTCACCGCTCGCGTCACAGTTAACCGCCTCTGGCAGATGCTGTTCGGCACCGGCATCGTAAAGTCGAGCGAGGATTTCGGCGCCCAAGGTGACCTCCCATCACACCCCGAGCTGCTCGACTGGATGGCGCAGGACTTCGTTCAGTCTGGCTGGAATGTGAAACGAATCCTCCGGCAAATCGTCACCAGCGCCACCTACCGACAGTCCTCCGTCGTGACAAGTGAGTCGCTCGCCAAGGATCCCGAAAACCGGCTCCTCTCGCGGGCACCGAGAGTGCGTCTACCTGCAGAAGCCATCCGCGACCAAGCACTTGCCGCGAGTGGTTTACTTGTTCGCACCCTCGGAGGCCCCTCGGTGAAGCCCTATCATCCTCAGGGCCTTTACGAACAGGTCACCGCAGGGAATGGCTACAACAAGTACATCCCAGGAAAAGGTTCTGACCTCTATCGAAGAACACTTTATACCTACTGGAAACGGTCTGTTCCGAATCCGGCTATGCTCGTGTTCGACGCTCCGTTTCGGGAAACTTGCACCCTGCGGCGCCCGCGCACCAACACCCCCCTACAGGCCCTCAACCTGATGAACGATCCAACGTATGTGGAAGCGTCTCGATTACTGGGGCAACGCATGCTCCTCGAAGCTGGAGACTCCCCAGAACTTAGAATCACGCACGGATTCCGGCTTTTGCTCGCCCGAAACCCCAGCCACCCCGAACTGGAAGTTCTCAAGCGAGCGCTGGAACGGCACATGGCGAGCTTTGCCGCAGACCCAGTAGCGGCAAAGGCATTACTCGACTTCGGCGACACCAAGTCGGATGCATCGCTCGATCAAACGCAACTCGCCGCGTACACCACCCTCGCCAGCACCCTCCTCAATCTGGACGAAACCATCACACGCCAATGAGTTCCTCTTCAACTATCCCAGCCATCAATCGACGCCATTTCCTCTCCACCGCGGGATATGCGACCGGTTTCTCCGTGCTCGCATCATTGCTCCCCACCCCCGCTAAGGCGAAAACCACGACCCCGTCGCATTTTTCTCCAAAAGCGAAACGCATCATCTGGCTGACGCAAGCGGGTGCGCCCTCTCAGCTCGAACTGTTCGATCCAAAACCCAACCTCGCAAACTACTTCGATAAAGATCTCCCCGACTCCATCAGGAATGGTCAGCGGCTAACGGGAATGACAGCAGGACAAAAACGGTTTCCTGTGGCTCCCTCGGCTTACGCATTCAAGCCGCATGGACGGTCGGGCATCCTGATGAGCGATCTCCTCCCGCACATCGCCCAGCATGCAGACGACCTCTGCGTGATTCGATCCCTTCACACCGAGGCCATTAATCATGACCCCGCAATGACGCTGCTCCAAACAGGGCATCAAATCGGTGGGCGCCCCTCTTTCGGCTCTTGGATCGCCTACGGATTGGGCACGGAGAACAGCGACTTACCCGCTTTCGTCGCCATGATCTCGCGCCCCAGCGGGCCCACCAATGCCCAACCGCTCCACGAGAGAATGTGGGGGTCAGGCTTTCTCCCCTCTCGCTACCAAGGAGTCCGTTTCTCTTCCGGAAAAGATCCCGTGCTTTTCCTCTCAAACCCGCCAGGCGTCTCCGGAGCGCTCCGCCGGTCTATGCTGGACGATGTCGGGAGGTTGAACCGACTAAACGAGCGGGATTTCCACGATCCAGAAATCAGCGCGAGAATCGATCAGTACGAGATGGCCTTTCGAATGCAGGCGGCTGTGCCTGACCTCGCAGACCTCTCCAGCGAGCCAGAATCGGTTTATGAACGCTACGGCCCCGAATCGAAAAAACCCGGTTCGTTCGCTGCAAACTGCATCCTCGCACGACGACTCGCCGAACGCGGGGTCCGTTTCATCCAACTCTACCACCGAGGCTGGGACCAGCACGGTAACCTACCCTCAGGCATCAAAAGCCAGTGCCACGACACCGACCAGCCCACCGGCGCTCTTCTGTCCGAACTCAAAGAGCGCGGATTGTTCGATGACACGCTCGTCATTTGGGGCGGCGAGTTCGGTCGCACGGTTTACTCCCAAGGCAATCTCTCGCGCGAGAACTACGGGCGAGACCATCACCCACGCTGTTTCAGTATCTTTATGGCTGGAGCTGGAATACGAGGTGGCCACGCGCACGGAGAAACCGATGATTTCAGTTACAACATCGTGCGTGACCCCGTTCACATCCATGATCTTAACGCCACCGCAATGCACCTTTTAGGATTGGACCACACCCGCCTTACCTACCGATTCCAAGGCCGTGACTACCGCCTGACGGACATCCACGGGTCGCTCATTCGTCCGATTCTAACGTGAGACCAAAATCGCAGGCGTGAATCGGGGCATATTCCCTGCGATTTCATGCGACAGGCCCCTCTCGTTTCAGCTGTCGCAGGCTCTGACATTCCTCTGTCGACGATTGAGTTAATCGCAGTATTCAACCGTGTCGCATCGTTCAAACACAGATACTGCAGTGCTTGACCATCGGTGCCATGTGAAGTTTACTCCTCGCCCTGTGGCATTCGGCGGGGTCGCCAAGTGGTAAGGCCGAGCTCTGCAAAAGCTCTATCGCGGGTTCGATTCCCGCCCCCGCCTCCAACGAAGAATCCCACAACAACACCAACAGGGGGCTGCCTCGCCAACCGCGTTCGCCCGATAATCTCAACTGCCACTCAACAACAGCGCCCGTTCAGAAGCATGCATCTCTCGCCACTGCCCAGCGGCGAGTCCCAATGCCGACACTCGAATACCACCAATCGCCGTCCGAATGAGTCGCAACGTCGGATGCCCAACGCATGCAGTCATCTTGCGAACCTGATGATACTTTCCCTCCCTTAATCGGAGCGAAATCCACCAATCCGCCACGGTCTTCCTCACCCGAACGGGAGGGACCCGCGGAGCATGGTCCGGCTGAGGGTCCAGAACCATCGCCTCGCAAGGCAGCGTCCTTCTCCCCGCGAGAACCACCCCAGAACACAGCGTCGCCATCGCAACCGCGTCCGGTTCACGCTCCACTAACGCGTGGTACTCGCGCCAGTGCCCACGCTCAGGATGCAACAACTCCGCATTCAAACGCCCCTCATCCGACAAAAGCAGAAGCCCCTCAGAATCTGCATCCAATCGTCCAATCGGATAAACCCGTTGAGGAAAACCAAAATCCGCAAGAGTTTTCCACCGGCTACCCGGTTCCGGCGTAAACTGAGAGAGCACGCCGTAAGGCTTATGAAACGCTAAAAGCATCCCGCGTCAGGGATTCGCCGGACCAAACCCCTCCGCCGGAGTCCCATCTTCTTTCAACTTACCGCTCACCCACAAAATACCGCGCGCCACCAAATCGAGATACTCCTTCGTCTCAACCACTTCGTTGCCGTGCCCCAGCGTGGTTGAGAACGAACGTATTTTTCCATTCTGATTCACCCACACAATCGGATGCTCCTGCTTGGTGTCCTCTCCATACGCCTTCGCGAGTGCGGTCGCCGTGTCATGAAACTTCTCTACCTTGTACAACTCATCCCCCTTCGGCGTGATCCAACCGTCCGGGAACCCGCGCATGATGGGGTGAGTCGCCTGCAACAACCGAACGGTCAGGGGACGGTACTTCTCGTGACTCGTGCTTTTTACGCCAATCAGCTCTCGCCATTGGTCCGCAGCCTCCGACATCCGGTAACTGTGCATCGAGCAATGCAAAAAAACCGCGGGTAATCCGGCCTTGTGAGGAGCCGTAATCCGTTCAAGGAAATCCACCTCCTTCACAGCCCCGTAACACTCAGAATGCAGCACTAAATCGTAGCCCTTCGCCCAATCTGCGCTGGCGTAAACCGAAGCCTTGTGCTCGCGTGTCGCAGCCTCCTTCGCGTCGTCATGCCGAATCGTGAACGTCGCGTTAATCCGCTTCGCAACCCCCTCCGATATGAGCTTCTTCTGAACAGTGTAGTCGTGGCAGCAACCACCGCAGACCATCAACACCTTCAGCGCCGCAGGTCGCTCCGCGCCCAACCCGCGCAACGGCAACACCGCAACCATCAACGCCAATACTGAGAGAATTCGTGTCTTCATGAGGGGAGATAATCCCCTTATACCATCACGAACTCGCTCCCTTGTCATCCGCACAGCCCAGCTGCGCCACCCTCTCCCATGTCACCCGACTCACTCCCCATCCACGAACTCCGCGACGCTTTCCGCGAAACCCTTACCTCTCATTCCAGAGTCATCCTGCAAGCCCCCACCGGGTCCGGAAAATCCACGCAGATTCCCCAATTCATTCTGGATGATCATCTCGCCGGAACCGGAGAAATCCTCGTCCTCCAACCGCGTCGCCTGCCGACTCGAATGCTCGCACAACGCGTCGCCTCCGAACGCCGCCAGCACCTAGGCGACGAAGTCGGTTACCAAATACGGATGGATCGTGTCGCCTCCGAACGCACCCGCATCCGGTTCATCACCGAAGGTATCCTCCTCCGAATGATGCTCTCTGATCCTTTTCTTGAAGGCGTTGGCTGCATTGTGTTTGACGAGTTTCATGAGCGCCACCTCCACGGCGACATCTCCCTAGCCCGTGCCGTCGCACTTCAGGACGACCTGCGCCCGGACCTCAAACTCGTGGTGATGTCGGCCACGCTCGACACGAAAACCCTCGAAAACTACCTCGCCCCCTGCCGCGTGCTGCAATCCGACGGAAGAATGTTCCCCGTCGACATCCGTTACCTGTCCTCCACTCGCGCGGAAGTCCCCATCTGGGACATGGCAGCCCGAGCGTTCGAGGAATACGCAGGAAGCCAGTCAGGCGACGTCCTCGTCTTCATGCCCGGTTCCTACGAAATCAATCGAACTATTGAAGCGCTTTCCCACTCATCCGCAGCGAAAGGATGCGTGATCCTTCCCCTCCACGGAGAACTCCCGCCAGACATTCAAGATGCGGCGGTCAACCCAAATGCCCGCAGGAAAATCATCGTCTCAACCAACGTCGCCGAAACCTCTCTCACCATCGACGGAGTCCGCTGGGTCATTGATTCGGGTCTGGCCCGCATCGCTCGATTCGACCCGTACCGAGGCATCAATACCCTGTATGTCGAACGAATCAGTCGCGCAGCATCCGACCAACGCGCTGGCCGCGCAGGCCGAACAGCAGCTGGAACGTGCATCCGCCTCTGGACCGAACGCGATCACGATCAGCGTGCCCCTCGTGAACTACCGGAAATACGCCGTCTCGATCTGGCAGAAGTGCTTCTCAATCTCAAGGCAGCGGGTTTCAACGATCCCAGCACGTTCCGCTGGATTGAGCCGCCCGATCCCAAGGCGCTCGATAATGCGGTCCGCCTACTTTCCGACCTCGCGGCTCTGGAGTCTGACGGATCCCTGTCAGAGACCGGACGCCGCATGCTCCCGTTCCCCGTTCACCCCCGGTACGCAAAGCTTCTTCTCACGGCGGCTGACCTTTCATGCGTACCGGACGCAGCAGCCATCGCCGCCCTAACCCAAGGCAGGCCCCTTCTGCAACGCGGCCTACCCCGCGATGTTGAACGGTTGCGTGATTCCACTCTAGGGGAAGAAACGCAGTCCGACCTTCTTTACCAACTACGCGCACTGCGGTTTGCAGAGCAACACCGATTCGACATCAGCACATTACGCCCACTCGGCATCCATGCAGGTGCCGCGAGGGAAGCTTCAGCACTGGCAAAACAGTTTTTGCAACTGGCATCAAACGAAGGACTCTCAACAGGCAAAACGACTAACTCCACTCAATCCATCCCCCGCTGTCTGCTCGCCGCTTTTCCCGACCAAGTCGGCATCCGCAACGACCCAAACATTCGCCGTTGTCATCTCGTCCATAACCGACGCGGAACGTTGTCTAAAGAAAGCTCCGTCGAGCCAACGGGATTGTTCATCGCGAGCGAAATTCGTGAAACCGAAACTCGCGCGGCCGATCGAGAAGTGCTGCTCGGAATGGTCACCCTCATCGAAGAGGAATGGCTGCGAGAGATGTTTCCCGGTCACCTCATGGAAACGACGCAGGCACTGTTTGATTCCACGCAGCGACGCGTGATTGCTCGTCGAGAGACACGCTTCATCGACCTTACGCTCCGCAGCAAGGACTCAGACGCCGTCCCTGAAAACGAGGCTGCAAGGCTACTCGCCATCGAAGTCGAATCAGGGCGCTGCGTCATGAAGGCATGGGATGATGCAGTCGAAGCCTGGATCCAGCGGGTAAACCTTGCCGCGGACCAGTTCCCCGAATGGCAGATTCCCGCCATAACGCCCGAAGATCGCACCGCCCTCATCGAGCAAATCTGCTTCGGAGCCACCTCCTACCGTGAGATTAAGGAGCGTGATGTCTGGCCCACCCTCCGCACATGGTTGTCCGCAGCCCAGAACCACACCATGGAACAGCTGTTTCCAGAACGGTTGGAAATGCCGAACGGGCGAAAGTTCAAAATCCAGTACAGCGGCCCAAATACCCCTTCCGTCGCGGTCCGCATTCAAGACCTCTTCGGAGTGAAGGGTGAACTACGCATTGCCAACAACCGCATCCCCTTGGTGATTCAGGTGCTCGCCCCCAGCCAGCGTCCCATCCAAATCACCCGAGACCTCACCACGTTCTGGAGGGAAAGTTACCCAAAAATCCGAGCCGAACTGTCCAGAAAATACCCCAAACACGATTGGCGCGAAAACCCGCTCGGGTAGACCGTCGACTCCAACGCCCACCTACACCTTTGGGAGCGTCACCCGTTGACGCTGACCCTGGTATTTCCCCTTACGCGTGCGGTAGGAAGTCTCACACGGCTCACCTCGGAAAAATAGCATCTGAACAACCCCTTCATCCGCATAAATCCGGCAATCGGCCGCGCTGCTATTGGAGAACTCAAGCGTCAAGTGCCCCTTCCACCCGGCCTCCGCAGGAGTCACGTTCGCAATGATGCCACACCGTGCGTAGGTGCTTTTTCCCACGCAAATTGCCGTCACATTCGGCGGTAAATGCAACTGCTCCACAGCAACCCCCAACCCGTAACTGCGCGCCGGCAAGATGAAGTAGCGCCCTGAGGCATCCTCCTGCAAAGGAGTCGATTCAAGATTACGTGGATTAAAATCTTTGGGATCCACCACCGTCCCAGGAACATGCCGGAAAATCAGGAACTCGCGTGAAGATAACCGTAAATCGTACCCGTAACTGGACGGACCAAACGAAAGCACCGCCCTTCCATCCCCAGAATACCGAACCAGTTGGGATTCAAACGGAGAAATCATCCCTGCCACAGACAGCTCTCGAATATTCCGGTCACTCAAAATCATTCTGCATCTTGCTTTCGAAGCGTCCCGATGCGCGAGGCCTTTTTCCCAACTCGGAACGCCCCCCTCGTTGCCCCAGACCCGACAAGGCACCCAAAACTACCGCCTCCGAGTCATCGATTCCCGCAGTTAACCACTCCGTTCCCCCCCCAGAATCAACCACCCCAATCAAACCTCA
>JBEEPE010000262.1:0-4313 GCA_041191265.1 Verrucomicrobiota bacterium
AACGAGAAAGCTCCCGACTACATCCTTGAGCCCAGTTTGGATGCGCTTTTGGATGCGATTCTCCCGCATTTTGTGGACTTCAAGATTTACCACATGGTGCTCGAGAGTCGCGCTTCAGAGCACTCTGCACGCATGGTTGCGATGAAAAACGCGACCGACAACGCGAAGCAGCTGATCAAGGATTTGACCTTGGAGTACAACAAGGTTCGTCAAGCGAGCATCACGACCGAAATCTTGGAAATCGCTACAGCGCAAATGGTTCTTGGATAAATACTTTCAAATAAATAAAACTTATGTCAC
Source organism: Verrucomicrobiota bacterium (assembly GCA_041191265.1). GTDB lineage: Bacteria > Verrucomicrobiota > Verrucomicrobiia > Chthoniobacterales > Chthoniobacteraceae > JBEEPE01. The sequence goes on from JBEEPE010000262.1 coordinate 301, forward strand.
AGACCGCAGAAACAACCACGAAGAACGTCGGAACGATCGTTCAGGTCATCGGACCGGTGGTCGACGTCGACTTCAGCAAGTCGGGCGTGATTCCGAAGCTCTATGAGGCTTTGGAAATCCGCTACGAGGTGAACGGCGTTCAGACCCGATTGGTCTTGGAAGTGCAGCAACACCTTGGAGATCACTGGGTGAGGTCCATCGCGATGTCTTCGACGGAAGGTCTTCGTCGCGGGATGAACGTGGATGCGTTGGGCAATCCGATCACCGTGCCTGTGGGGGAAGGGGTGTTGGGCCGTATTTTCAACGTGACGGGAGATCCCACCGACGAGCGTGGTGAAGTTCCTCACACGAAGCGGTACCCGATTCATCGTCCCGCACCTCCGTTGACGGAACAAGACACGAAGGCGCAGATTCTCGAAACGGGGATTAAGGTTATCGATTTGATTTGTCCGTTCACCAAGGGGGGTAAGGTGGGGGCTTTCGGGGGAGCAGGTGTGGGCAAAACGGTGGTGATCATGGAGTTGATCAATAACATCGCGAAGGGGCATGGTGGTTATTCGGTGTTTGCTGGGGTGGGTGAGCGGACGCGTGAGGGCAACGACTTGTACCACGAAATGGCCGACTCGAAGGTGATTCGGTTGGACAAGATTGAGGAATCGAAAGTGGCGTTGGTTTACGGTCAGATGAACGAGCCGCCTGGGGCGCGTTTGCGCGTGGCCTTGTCTGCTTTGTCGATGGCGGAGTACTTCCGTGATGAGAAGAATCAGGACGTGTTGTTGTTTGTCGACAACGTGTTCCGTTTCTCGCAAGCGGGGTCGGAGGTGTCGGCTCTCTTGGGGCGTACTCCTTCGGCGGTGGGTTACCAGCCGACATTGGCGGCGGAGATGGGTCAGTTGCAAGAGCGCATCACTTCCACTACTCGTGGGTCGATTACCTCTTTCCAAGCGGTGTACGTTCCGGCGGACGATTTGACGGATCCGGCTCCCGCGAACACGTTTGCGCACTTGGATTCGACCATCGTTCTCGAGCGTTCGATTGCAGAGTTGGGGATTTATCCTGCGGTTGATCCGCTGGCATCCACCTCGAAGGCGCTGGCGCCTGAAATCGTGGGTGAGGAGCACTACAAGGTGGCTCGCGGGGTTCAGCGTGTGTTGCAGCGGTACAAGGATTTGCAGGACATCATCGCGATTCTCGGGATGGATGAGTTGTCGCCTGAGGATAAGCTCACGGTCTTCCGTGCGCGCAAAATCCAGCGTTTCTTGTCGCAACCGTTCCACGTTGCAGAGGTATTCACGGGCACGCCAGGCCAGTACGTGTCGATTAAAGACACCATCCGCGGGTTCAAGGAAATCCTCGATGGGAAGCATGATGATGTTCCTGAAGGGAACTTCTACATGAAGGGTGGCATCGACATGGTGCGTGGGTAATGAGTGCGGCGGCACCGGACGGCATGAGTCGTCCGGTGTTGGATGCGAGACGGAGTCACTTTTTGAGACTGAAAAATGGCCAAGCTAAAACTTGAAATATTTACCCCCGAGGGAGTTGCCTACAGCAAGGACGTCGACATGGTTCGCTTGCCGACGGAGTCTGGCGAGATTGGGGTGTACGCGAAGCACGCGCCGATGCTGACTCGCATCCTTCACGGGGAAATTGTGGCCCGCAATAGCGGGGAGGCGGAGCACTTGGCCGTGGGCGAGGGATTTGCGGAAGTTTCGTCTACTGCGGTTCGTGTCATTGTCGACATGGCGATTGAGGACAAGCAGATTGACGAAAGCATCGTTGAAGAGGCTGTTAAGAAGGCTCAGGCGCGGTTGGCTGAACCTCACTTGAGTGATGAGGAGGAGGCGGTGGTTCAGGCGGCGTTGCAGAAGTCGATGGCGAAGCTGAAGGTGAAGCGTCGTCGGCGCGGTTGATTTTCGGGTGGCAGTCGTCCCCGAACCAGAGGCCCGCGATTGCGGGCCTTTTTTTTGCCCTCGCGCGGAGGCGGTATCGTGAGAGCATGACAGACCGCCTACGGGTTGATTTTTCGTACTATTTAAGAAGAGCTGAAAAGGAAAAGGATATGAGTAACGTAGAGAGCGCCAGAGTGTTAAGGGTTGGTCTTCCGTCAGGGTCTTTGCAGGAGCCTACCATCCAGTTGTTTGCGAAGGCGGGATTTGCCATCAGTAGTGCGAGTCGTTCCTACAAACCGTCGGTTGACGATCCCGAGTTGGTGATTCGGTTGTTGAGGGCTCAGGAGATCAGTCGGTACGTCGAGCACGGCTTCTTGGATTGCGGGCTGACCGGTAAGGACTGGATTTCTAATAATGGCTCGGATGTGGAGGTGCTTTCCGAGATGACCTTTTCGAAAGCCAGTGCGAAGCCGACGAGGTGGGTGATTGCGGTGCCTGAGGATTCTGCGATTCGGACGGTTCAGGATCTTCAGGGCAAACTGATTGCGACCGAGGCGGTTGAGATGACTCGTCGGTTCCTTGAGTCGAACGGCGTTAGCGCAACGGTGGAGTTTTCTTGGGGGGCGACGGAGGTGAAGGTTCCGGACTTGGTGGATGCGATTGTGGATGTGACCGAGACTGGTTCGTCTTTGCGCGCGAACAAGTTGCGGATTTTGGAGACCATCATGGAAAGTTCGCCTCAGTTCATTGCGAATCATGGGGCGATGAAGGACGAATGGAAGGCGTCCAAGATTCGGACTCTCGTCATGCTGTTGAAGGGGGCGTTCAACGCGCGCGACAAAGTCGGCTTGAAGCTGAACTTGCCGGAAGGCCAGTTGCCCGAGTTGCTGAAGAGCTTGCCCGCACTTCGGAATCCGACGATTGCGAAGTTGGCTCAGGAGGGGTGGGTTGCGGTGGAGACGATTATCGATGAGCGGGTTGTTCGCGAAATCATTCCCGGATTAAAGGCTTTGGGCGCGGAGGGGATTATTGAGTATCCGCTGAACAAAGTGGTGTATTGAGGCCGGTGGCTTACGGGGTGAATGTCCGGCTGTATCCCGTCGTAGCGCTAATCTGAATGGCCCCGTAACGCTCGGGGCTGGGAGCGTCGGGCTGCAGCTCTGGGTTCTCGGGAGGGAGGGCGTAAGTGAACGCGAGCTCCATGACGGAGACCGTGCCGTACGCGTTCGAGTCACGGAGGATGCGACAGGCTCCGGCTGGCGAGATTTCGATGACTTTATCCGTGAGCCCCTCGGCGTTGGTGTTTCCGAAGTCACGCAGGGCGATTGGGGTGACTGCGTGGCACTCGTCATGACCGAGGCGATAGTAGCGGTGGACGGGTGGACGCGACAACGGGCCGGAATCAGGGGGGATGGCGGTGGCTAGAAGCCGGAGTTCAGCGAGGTAAAGAAGGGGTGTGATGGGGCGTAAATCGTTTCGTTGAGTGACGTTTTTCTCCCATGAGTCGGTTGGGTCGGAGGGATCCACTCCACGCCGACCGTCGGGGAAGCTGAATGCGCGGAGGGAGAGCCCGAGGTCGGGAAGCTTATTTTGTGAAACGAGGGCGAGGTAAACCCATTCGCCGCGGTCGATAGCGCGTCTGCGTGCTGACTTGTAGGCCGATTCGATGAGGATGGACGCGAGCTTGAGACGCGATTTTGCCAATCGCTCGGAGCAGGCGAGGGCGCCGATTGACACTAGGACGATGAAGATGGCGAGAGACAGCACCAGCTCGGTCAGCGTGGTGCCTCCTTTTGAAACAAAGCGGTGATGTGGGCGCATGCCCGTTCATCGGCGGCAGTCTCGGGAACGGATGGGTTTGCGCCGAGGTCAGGCTGTTTTTCCGGACAGCCTGTGGTGCTCCTCCATGGCGAATCGGTCGGTCATTCCGCTGACATAGTCGCACACTGTTCGCTCGAGCCCCTCTTGCTGAATGCGGTCGAAGGAGTCTTGGCCGAGGAGATTGGGTTCTGCGACGTACGCGGTGAAGACGTGACGAAGGATTTCTCGTCCGCGTTCGTTCACGTCGTTGAGCGTGGGATGGCGGTAGAGGTGTTTGAAGAGAAACCGCCGAAGTTCCTG
>JBEEPE010000263.1:0-4869 GCA_041191265.1 Verrucomicrobiota bacterium
CAACGCATTCCAACGCTCCCAATCCCGCAACCGCGTTTTCGCGTCGAACGTGCCGTGGCTGTCGTTGTCCCAACTCGTCCTGCCATGCACCAAGTTAATCACCAAACCCGGCACAAGGTTCACATCCACTTCCCCGTGCGTCGCAATCGTGTAGTTCCCATCAAAACTGTCCTGAAACGTATGCCCCAACTCGTGGAGAAAGCCCCAGTCCCCACGAGCCGGCCCGCGCCCTGAAAGCGCCGTCCGATTCGCTTCCGCTTCCGCCCCGTAAGCCATCATCACCGGATATCCCGCGTGCCCGTAGCCAACATAAATATCCCGATCCACCAGCATCGATTCCCCGCGCCGACGCCACTTTGCATAACCTAAAACTCGGTCCGCCGTATCCACCACACGCTGCCAATAATTGCCCACTTCCTCCGGGTGCTCCATCCGACGCAACTCGTCCCCAGAGAAGTACCCCGTCCACTTCGGCGTTTCAATGTAGCCCCACGCGCCAGGCGCCTGTTTCACCCGCGCATGCCATTCCTGCTCCGTCGTGCGTCCCAGCACAAAAACCGGTGCCTCCACCCCGCCAGACACCTCCACGCGAACACGCCCCACCGCACACTCAGCAGGCACGAGAATGCTGACCAATCCTCCAAAGGCGTTCGCCACAACCGTCTCAGCCGCAGTCAACTCCACTTCTTTGGAAATCTGAGGAAATCTGCGCCACGCGCCGAGATTCCAGTTCGCATCCACGTGAATCCCCACCTCAACCTTGAGCCGAGCACCCACCGCCGACTCAGGCACCCGAACCCGAACCGGCACTCCTGGCTTCGCGTAAATACCCGTCCCAACCCGCGTCCGGTACCCATGATTCATCAGCCGATCAGGCCCCGTTCGCCCATCCACCTCCACCACACGCGTCACCGAAGGCCCTTCACCTACAGCTCCCGGATAATCTTTCGCAGACGGGTGTGCCAGCGTGGATTCCGGGGGCATCCGCTGAATCAGCCAGTGCTGATACCGCGCAATCACTGCATCCAGCGGACGCACCTTTCTCCGTAGAATATGCTCCAAATCAACCTCCACCCATCCTCGGGCCGCATGCATCCCGTCCAAAACGCCTTTCAGCGCAGCGTTGATTTCCCCTGAGGCAATGCACGATTCCAACGTGCCGCAACAGAGCTCGCGCTCTTTCGCCTCCAGTTTCGCAAGCCCACGCCGCTCGTTCTCCAAAGCCTCCCCCGCGGCCACCGCGTTTGCATGAACCACAACCCCCTTGGAAACCGGAATCACCGCGTCGTTAGGCCCTCCACCCGAGAACGCCAAGCCCGCCGGCGCCATCAACCGCGTCGCCGCCGCGCGCGCTGGCGCCGAAGCAGCCCAAGGCGTAGCCACCACCACAACCCCGCCACCCCCACGCACAAAGCTCTCCAACGCCGGCGCCGCCTCCACAAAACCGTTTCCATGCACGTTCGCAATCACCAAGTCCACCCCACGCAAAGACTCCCCCGTCACCAAACCCTTCACCCGAACCAACCGTCCCGGCGCTCCCGCCCATTCCTTTTCGCCCAAACCCACCAATACCACCGTCGGCTCCTTTTTCCGACCCACCCAAGCCGCCAGATTCCCCATCCAACGCTCTCCGCCAGCCCGCAATAAACCCGTGTGCGACATCGCCACCACCCGCCCCCCCGAGGCCTCATCCCCCGAGTACCCCGCTCCCACCACCACTTCATTTTTTGCCGTCACCACCACCGCAAAACCCATCCGACTCTGCACCGAAATCCCGCCAGCCGTCCCCTTGTGCTCGAATGCCTCAACCCCTTCCGTTAAACTCGCAAAGTCCTCCGCAGGAACCGCCTGCAGCGGACTTAGAACCGTGGTAATAAGAAAACAAACCGCTAATCGGGTGATGAAGGACATGTGAACGAGGAAGATCGCCACGCTCTGGAACACGAAACGTGCCGACAGAAACAGCACCCTACGGGAGATCAACGACGACCGGCCTCAGTCCTCATCGTCATCCGCCACCTTGCGCGCCGACTCATCCCGCTTAAACCGAATCTCCACCACGCGTCGTCCGTCCGCCCGCGTCACTTTCGCCTCGTACCCGTCCAGCCGCACCTTCTCTCCCACCTGCGGCAAATGCCCCAACAGGTGGGTAATGTAACCACCCACCGTGCTCACCTCTTCGCTCTCAATCCGAATCCCTGCGTGATGCTCCAGCTCATACAGCGGCAACGCCCCGTCCACCGCAAACTCACGCTCGTTTAACCGCCGAACCACCGGTTTTTCAGAATCAAACTCGTCCTGAATATCGCCCACTAACTCCTCCAAAACGTTGTCCAACGTCACAATCCCAACCGTTCCACCAAACTCGTCCAACACCAACGCCAGATGGGCATGCTTCGCCAAAAAGAAGTTCAAGAGCTTTTCAAGCGGCATCATCTCCGGCACCGGCAAAACATCCCGCTTCACCCGCATCAAATCCGGCGCCGGCACCTGCATCTGAACCAGCAAATCCTTAATGTGCACCAGCCCAATCGTCTGATCTAAATGCCCGTCACACAAAGGAAAACGCGTGTGCCGCGACTGCAACGCCTTCTTCAGGTTCTCCTGAAACGTGTCCTCCGTGTTCAAAAACACCACATCCTTTCGCGGCGTCGTAATGTCACGCACAACGCGCTTCCGCATGTCCAACGCGTTAATCAAAATCTCGCGCCCCAGTGGCGTCACCTCCTCCGCACTCTCGCTCTCCGTCAAAATCACGCGCAACTCCTCCTCCGTGTGCGCTACCTCATGCTCGCTCGCCGGCGCAATCCGACACACATACTTCAAAAAACCGTTCGCAGTCCCGTTCAACACGTAAATGAACGGACGGAACACTTGATAAAACAACGTCAACGGCGCGCTCACCCACAAGGCCACCTGAACCGGCTTCGTAATGGCCACCGATTTCGGAGCAAGTTCTCCCAAAATGATGTGCAAGAACGTAATCACCGCAAACGCAATCCCGTAGGAAACCGTGTGAACCACTCCATCCGAAACGTCGACGCGAAAAACAGACGCCAAAAAGGGCTCCATCATCCTCGCGATAAACGGTTCCCCCACCCATCCGAGTCCCAGACTCGCCAGCGTAATCCCCAACTGCGTCGCCGAGAGGTACGCATCCAAGTTCTCGAGATTCCTCCGCGCCTGCCGCGCACGCCGGTTGCCCGCCGCCTCCAACGCCTCCAGTTGGCTCGACCGCACCTTCACGATCGCGAACTCCGATGCCACGAAGAACCCGTTCAACAACACCAACCCAAAAACCACCAGCAACTGCCACATATCAAGAACCCGATTTATGAGCCGGCCTCGGGAACCGGTAAAACGAAAAACCGGACGTCGGTTACACCGTCGTCCGATTTCTCATTCAAAAATCTACACACCTCAAAACGCCCTGACGGACGCCTCGCCCACAAGCCGAACTACCAGCTCGACTTGGTCACACCCGGAATCAATCCCGCAGAAGCCAGTTCGCGGAACGCAATACGGGAAAGTTTGAAACGACCAATCAAACCGCGTTTGCGGCCCGAAGCAGCGCACCGCTTCGACACGCGAACAGGGCTCGCATTCCGAGGCAAAAGCGACAATCCCACGTAATCGCCTTCTTTCTTCAACTTCGCACGCAACTCAGCGTACTTTGCCACGGTCGCCGTCTTGCGCTTCTCACGCTCAATCCAACAGGTCTTTGCCATAAGATAAAAATCGGTCTGACAAAATGAGCCCGCGCAAAAGGATTGCAAGCCCTTTCGTCAATCATTTGGTCTTCCACCGACTGACCAACCCCGCGCGTTGGCTCCCAACCACCCCCAAACGCGACTGGCACTCCCCGCTCGTCGGCAAATGACCGTTTGCATCGCACCTCACCCTCTGGGACAAACGTCCCCTACTCCTCACTCCCCGATGCCAGCCCCCGCTCCCTCCTCCTCTCAACCCCTCCCCAACGACGACGTCGAAGCCATCGACGCCCTCAGAAAATCTTACGACTCCCTCAAAGCGGAACTCGGCAAGGTCATCGTCGGCCAAGAACACGTCATCGAACAACTCGCCATCTGCCTGTTCGCCCGCGGCCACGCCCTTCTCATGGGAGTTCCCGGCCTCGCCAAAACGCTCCTCATCAGCTGCCTCGCTGAAACCCTCTCCCTCTCGTTCAGCCGCATTCAGTTCACTCCAGACCTCATGCCGATGGACATCACCGGCACCGACATTCTCCAAGAACTGCCCGGCGGAAAACGTGCGTTCGAATTCGTGAAAGGACCCGTGTTCGCCAACATCGTCCTCGCCGATGAAATCAACCGCGCCCCCTCCAAAACCCAAGCCGCCATGCTCGAGGCCATGCAAGAACGGCGCGTCACCGTTGCCGGTCGCCCCTATCACCTCGACCTCCCCTTCTTCGTCCTCGCAACCCAAAACCCCGTCGAACAGGAAGGCACCTACCCACTGCCAGAAGCCCAGCTCGATCGGTTCATGTTCATGATCGGCGTGGATTATCCCACGCGAGATGAAGAAATCCGCATCGCTCGCAGCACCACCGGAGGCGCACAAGCCAAACTCCAACATGTCCTCGACGGAGCCCAAGTCCTCGCCTACCAAGACCTCATCCGACGCGTCCCCGTCCCAGACCATCTCTACGAGTTCGCCGTGGACCTCGTCCGCAGCACCCGCCCCGCCGACCCCGCAACACCCGACTGGATCAAACCCCTCGTCGGCTGGGGCGCCGGTCCCCGCGCCGTCCAATACCTCATCTTGGGCGCCAAAGCGCGCGCCGCCCTCCACGGAAGTTACATGGTCCGTCGCGAAGACATCACTCAGGTGGCTGACCCCGTGCTGCGCCAT
>JBEEPE010000264.1:0-4426 GCA_041191265.1 Verrucomicrobiota bacterium
CGCGTGGCCCTCTCGAAGGCGTTTTTGAGCGGATGCTCTTTCTCACCGCAACCCCGTTCCAACTCGGGCACAGTGAACTCTGCTCCATCCTCAATCGATTCGAGGGGATTGCGTGGAACTCGGGAGTCCCTCCGCTGGGCGGACGTGAAGACTTCAAGCGGCAAGTCGCGACGCTGCGCGAACTCCTTGATAAAGCACAGGAAGCAGCGCTCACGCTCGATGCCACATGGGGGCAACTTCGTCAGGACGATCTAACGCTCGATGGAAAATCAGCGGCCAGTGTCGAGCGCTGGTGGGAAGGGCTTGATTCCGCCGCATCCCGCACCCCTCAAGCGGAACGGGTGCTAGGGAGCTTTCATCGCACCAACGCCAGAATGCGTGCTGCCGAGGAATCGCTACGCCCGTGGGTCATCCGGCACCTCAAACCGCGCACTCTGCCAGCACCGAGCCAGGCTCAGACGCGCCGCATCCGCTTAGTTGGGAGAGCGATAGTCGATGACATCGGAGATGAATCAACCCCCGGCTTGGCAATCGACCCCGCCGCGACACTGCCCTTTCTCCTTGCGGCGCGCGCGTCATTTGGTGAACCGGATTCACGGCCTGTCTTTGCGGAGGGATTAGCCTCCAGCTATGAAGCGTTCCGACACACACGGAAGGGCGAGCGGGCTCTGGACGAAGACTCAGAGAATGAGGCCGAGTCACCCAATGACGACGCCAGCCAGTGGTATCTCGATCAACTCGACCGGGCGATTCCTCTATTGGACCCAAAATCATCCGCTTCGCACCCGAAAATCGCCGCCACGGTCGACCGCGTCCTCGCCGCGTGGCGGCAACGAGAAAAAGTACTCGTCTTCTGCCATTACGTCCGCACCGGGCAGGCACTCCGTCGCGTAATTTCGCACCGTCTGCGCGACGAGATTATTGGAAAAGCCACCGACCAACTCGGCTGCTCTCCCGCAGAAGCCGATGCTTTGCTCGATCGGCTGGGCACCCGCTTTTTCGATAGCGACTCTCCAGCACGGCTCGCATGCGATTCGCTATCGACGCAACTCCTCTCATCTCACCACGCTCTCGCGCAGCATCGTGAGTTGTTACTCGAAGTCGTTCGCCGTTTCCTGCGCACGCCTTCTTTCCTCGTCCGCTATTTTCCCATCAAACGCGAATCGCTTGACGCAGCCTCCGTCGAAGCGGCGTTTGCCACACGGGATGAATCCGGCAGAAGCCTGAGCGAGATGCTGTCCCAGTTTTTTGAGTTCCTAGAACGACGGTGCAGCTCCAGCGAGCGTGGCCCCTTTCTCGATGCCATCGACCGCATGAAAACCGGAGACATCACAACCCTGAGCGAAGACGAGTATCAGGGGGATGACCGCGCCTCTCTCCTTCCCAACGTTCGGTTAGTCAATGGATCAACCGACAGCGCGACTCGGGAGCGACTCATGCTCACGTTCAACAGCCCATTCTTCCCCGAGGTACTCATCGCATCGAGCGTCATGGCAGAGGGCGTCGATTTGCACCGTTTCTGCCGCTACGTCATCCACCACGATTTGGATTGGAACCCCAGTACGCTGGAACAACGCACTGGTCGTTTAGACCGAATCGGAGCCAAGACTGAAACCTGCGGACAGCCCATCCGCATCTACCTGCCCTTCATCGCTGAGACGCAGGACGAAAAGATGTATCGTGTCGTCATGGATCGGGAGCGGTGGTTCAGCGTGGTAATGGGAGAAAAATTCACCGTTGGCGTGCATTCAACCGAGAAAATGGCGCAGCGCATCCCGCTCCCTCCCTCGTTGGCACAAAAACTGGCCTTCAAACTACACCTGGATTGATCACCGCTCAACTTGAAACCATTGATTTAAAGCTTTTTAGCAAATCAAAAAGGATGTAAGTGCTTTCATTCATATTCCTCAGGCTCTCAATGAGCCTGAGAGTTCATTTAACCAACTTCACCTCGCGCCCGTGCATTCGCTGGTGGAAACGTTGTTCTAAGGAGGTGGATTTCGCGCGCCGTCGAACTCATGCAAATAAATGCGAGAGCCGACAAACGCCTGCCCTGCCCATCCACCCACACTGACTCTCCTCACAAGGCTCGTTTTCATACCCTAGGTCAGTGAACGGCATCGGGAGAGGCACCACATCACAGCGCGAGCAGAGCATTGTAGACGTCGTCCTCCGGATTGTCCCAAACCTTGCTCAGGGAACGCTCGGACAAGGCCATCCACTCGGCCCGTTCACTGTCCGGCTGAGCCTCTTGTGCCCGTTGCGCCTCCTCTCCCGTTTCCACCACGAGCCGCAGCACGCAATGCTCGGGAAGATCCAAAGCCCTCACGGGACGAAGAACGCCATCTTCATAAATCGCCTCCACGGTGGTTCTCATGGCTTGGAAGATATCCGATGCGCTGTGGTCACACAAACCGCATCCCCTCGTATCGGCCTCAGCCAAACAGGTCGCCTTCGGGCGGCGGGCTTGGTTGTGCTCGGCGTCCTCGGCGGGTCCTGAAGCGGTCGGAGCGGGTGCCGAGGCGGCGGCGGCTTCTCGGGCGGCGCGTTCGGCGTTGAGGGCGAGCAGGCGGATCAAAGACCACCAGCACTCGCCGCTCCTGCAAACGGGGAAGGAAAATGTTATCGAGAAGGTATTCGGCGAATATCGTCGGAAAAATCAGGCAGGGGTGGAGGGGCGGTCGGTGGCCCCGTCGCTGAGCTGTTTGGCCAAGCCGGCAGGAGAGTGGATCGTGACGCCTTCGAGCTTCTTCCCGTAAAGCGAACCAAAATGCGTCTTGTCACCAGTCAACAAAACATCACACCTGCGCTGCATGGCGGCAGCCATGACGGGACGGTCTTTTTCAGGCAACTCCGCGGCGAGCTCGGGAGGAAGGAAACAACGGATCGTTGCGGAAGATTCGAGAGGTTGCAGCAACACCTCAAAATCCTTCAGCGAGGCGGGAAACTTTGCCTCCAGGTTCCGGCGGGCCTCCTCCACAACATAGGCATCGGCCACCAAGGTGTGACCACTGGACTTCAGGACCTCCAAAAAGCCCCGCATCGCGCCGGCGCTTTTTCCTGCGGAGAACAGGATGTTTGCATCGAGGAAAATGCGCATTCGCCTTTATTTTTTGGGGCGTTTGGCCAGTTCCAACGCCTCTGCGAGTTCCGATTCTGCGGCATCAAATTCGGAGATCCGTTCGGGGGAATAGATTTCCAGCGGCAGCGTGACGGCTGGCCTCAGAAGGATACCCTCTGCCGTGGTCTCCGCGATGAGACTGTCTTGCGGGCGAATGCCGGCGGCTTTGCGCATGATTGCAGGAAGCGCGATCAGGCCACGGCCAGAAACGGAGAGGGTCATTTGCATGAGATCACCATACAGAAAAGCAGAAAATCTGCAACCCGTGGTTCAGTGGACGCTTCCCTACGCCACACCGCTGTGAGCCTGTTGAAGGACGCCGGGGTACCTCAAGCTGTGGTGGAGGAACTGATCGGCCACGACAGCGAACAGATGAGTGCCCATTACACCCACGTTGGACAAGCCGCCCTCCAGAAAGCTGCGGCGGCATTCCCCACGATTTGAGAACTGGGCACGCACGCTAGATGTAGACCCGCGCTTGCACTTTCGTTAAGTTTGAGTTAACAGATCAACACATCTATTACCTCATAAACCATGCTTACGATTGACGCGATCATCGACTTTTTATTACGAAATAACTCCCTTGATCTGGGCTCGTCGTGTTGGCCAAGCCTTGAGAGTACCGATGACGCCAAGCAGATTGACTGGGGTTTTATTTTCCCCAAGTCGGACGGCCTGAACTCAAACACGGATAGGTGGTTATATGGTGATGCATACCTGCCAGAGGAGGATCTGCAGCAACTGGAATCTATTCTTGACGGACTCCTTGAAAGACAAGGAAGCCTTTCCGACGAAGACATTCACGCGCGCTTAAGCCAGGCAGCAGGCTGGGATATCGCAGCATGGTACCAGCCGATACATTTCTTTGGTGACGACTGGGGAATCTTCATTAAGGAGCGATCAATCAGAGACACCGCTTTAATGATTGCTCACTTCATTGCACCATCTTCGGTCCTCAGGCACACATCACGCACTTGGCTCAAACTACTTTACAGATCTGCGCTATACATCTATTTTCTACATGAACAATACCACCATAAAATTGAATGCCTCGGACTGCGACTGCACGTGATTCAAAGGCAATCGTCATACATTCCGTACCACAAGCTGATCTACGCAGGAGCCACAGGCACCGACGACCAACTAGAAGAGGCTCTAGCAAACGCAGAGTCTTATTCACGTCTAAATACCGAGCCCTACAAGTCCTGCATAGGGGAGGACGTACTCCGTGCGACCAGAGACTTCTTAGCTGCTCGTTTCCCTGTCGATCCTCCGGGCTACAGAAAGGCGTCTCACTATCTAACA
>JBEEPE010000265.1:0-3035 GCA_041191265.1 Verrucomicrobiota bacterium
GTGGATGGCGTCGAGCGGGCCGCTTCGCGCGCCATGTTGCACGCGGTGGGTTTTAGTCGTGACGATTTCCGCAAGAACCAAGTGGGGATTGCGTCCACGTGGAGCATGGTGACGCCTTGTAACATGCACATTGACCAGCTCGCGCGTCAGGCTGAAGCGGGCGTGAATACGGTGGGGGGCAAGGGGGTGATTTTTGGGACGATGACCATTTCGGACGGGATTTCGATGGGCACCGAGGGGATGAAATACTCCCTTGTCTCTCGCGAAATCATTGCGGATTCGATTGAAGCGGTGGTGGGTTGCCAAGGGTTTGACGGGGTCGTGGCGATTGGGGGCTGCGACAAGAATATGCCGGGGTGCATCATCGCCCTGGCGCGCTTGAATCGTCCGTCCGTGTTTGTGTACGGAGGAACTATCCTCCCTGGTTGCATCACGGGGATTTTGGCGGAAAAGCGGCTGCGCAAGGAGCGTGCAGATGCGATCGCGGGGCGCAAGCTAGACATCGTGAGCTGCTTTGAAGCGGTGGGTCAGCACGCGAACGCGAATATCGACGACAAGGAGCTGGGGTTGATTGAGGAAAACGCAATTCCCGGCGCTGGTTCTTGCGGAGGGATGTACACGGCCAACACGATGGCTTCGGCGATTGAAGCGCTCGGGATGAGCTTGCCGAACAGCAGTGCTCAAAATGCAGTTTCGCAAGCGAAAGCGCTCGACGCACGGTTGGCGGGTTCAGCGGTGATTGAGTTGATTAAGAAGGGGATTCGGCCTTCGGACATCATGACCCGGGAAGCATTCGAGAATGCAATCACGGTGGTGATTGCGCTGGGGGGATCCACGAACGCGGTGTTGCACCTGATTGGGATGGCGCATGCGGCGGGCGTGAAGCTGGAGTTGGACGATTTTACGAAGATTGGGAAGCGGGTTCCGGTTTTGGCGGATCTCAAGCCGAGCGGGCGGTTCCTGATGAGCGAGTTGATTGATATCGGCGGACAAACCCCGCTGATGAAAATGCTCTTGGATGAGGGGCTTTTGCACGGCGGATGTATGACCGTTACTGGCAAGACGCTGGCGGAGAATCTGAAGAAGGTGAAGTCCTACCCACGCGGTCAGGAAATCATTCGTCCATTCTCTAACCCGATTAAACCGGATAGCCACCTGGTGGTGCTCAAGGGGAACCTGGCTCCAGAGGGGGCGGTTGCCAAAATTTCGGGCAAGGAAGGGCTTTCGTTCACGGGGAAAGCCATTGTTTTCGAGAACGAGCAGGATGCGTTGAAGGCCATTTTGGATGGGACTGTGAAGAAGGGGCACGTGATTGTGATTCGGCATGAAGGGCCGGTGGGTGGGCCGGGGATGCGGGAGATGCTTTCGCCGACGAGTGCGGTGATGGGCAAGGGGTTGGGCAAGGAAGTGGCGTTGATCACGGACGGTCGTTTTTCGGGCGGGTCGCATGGATTTGTGGTGGGGCATATTACGCCGGAAGCCGCGTTGGGTGGCCCGATTGCGCTCTTGAAAAATGGGGATGTGATCACGATCGATGCGGCAAAGCACCAGTTGAACGTGGATGTTGCTGCCGCGGAGCTTGCGAAGCGCAAAGCGAAGTGGAAGGCACCAAAACCGGTTTATCGGAAGGGCGTCCTCGCGAAGTACGCTCGCACGGTGACGAGCGCGTCCTTGGGCGCGGTGACCGATCCGTTAATCTGAGCAGCCAATCCGTCTGGATGAGAACTGCTTTCGTCGCACTAGCCATTTGCGCCGCCTTTTTTGGGTGTGCGAATCCGTCTATTACGAACATTCAGAGCGGTTTAATCAGAGAATCTAAGAACCCCCGCATCTATGTGGCGAGGTTTGAGGGGAGGCCTGACTTTGTAGAAGAAGCGACGGACATGTTTGTTGCTCACCTTCAAGGGACTCTTAAACATGGGGTTATCCAAGGTGACTCGATTCGTCCTGAGGGCTCGCAAATATCGTCTGGTGGTAACATCGCGCCTTACGAGCTTGCTTTGAAAAAGGCAAGAGCGGCGAAGGCGGGGTACGTAATCGTCGGGAAGGTGACATCTCATCACACCGGTGGGATGCTGAACGGGTTTGTTACCGTTCGGATAATCGACACAGGGTCGGGAAGGGTAGTTGGAACCGTCCATCGGCCGAGTGGACTTTTGATTGGATACAGTGAGCATCAATGCGTGATGGCGGCATCCCGCAGAGCGGCAGAAGGGTTGGCCGCTGCTCTTTGACCGCCTCTGGCATCGTGGAGACTGCGCGCTCTCGTGCCCTTTGCTTGGGCCTCTCCATTTGGGTTTTGGGGGCGGTTGTGGCTGCTTCAGCGGTGGATTCCTCGACGCTCGAGGGGCAAGTGGTTTGTGGGTATCAGGGGTGGTTTCGGGCAGAGGGTGATGGAACGGGATTAGCCCAAGTTCCGCAGTTGGAAAAGCAGTTATGCTGATTTGCAATGCTTTGCGCAAAAAATCAGCTGTTTTTCTCCACTACATTTTGTACCGTTTTGGACCGACTCGGCAGACGAAGTCCTAACCCTAGTTCCGCAGTTTGGGAGCAGGGATAAAAAAGTTTACAGAGAGCGGTTCCGAAAAATGAACTGGCGCTCAGAGTAAAATCCGGTGCTGGTGCGTGTAGTGGAGAAGACCCCCTTGTTGGGAAATTCCCAAGCGCGGAACATACTCTCATGTTTCTGCGCAAGAACCGCAAAAGTGCCAATGGCGAGGTCTACGAATACTGGACCTTGTGCGAGACGGTTCGCTCCGAACTGGGCCCTCGGCAGCGAGTGGTCGCGACGCTGGGCAAGCTCTCGGAGCAGGATCTCGCCACGGGTTGGGAGGATATCGAAGCATTGCTGGAGGGCCGCAAGTCGGCACCTCGGCAGCTTTTACTTCAGAAGGAAAAAGAGACATCAAACCCCACCCCCAGCGCGCAGTGGGAACTGGCCGACTTGGCCAATCTCTCCGTCGAGCGTGTGCGTGAGTTTGGCAGCGTGTATCTGGCGTTGGCTCTTTGGCGACGTCTTGGCCTCCACGACCTGC
>JBEEPE010000266.1:0-5247 GCA_041191265.1 Verrucomicrobiota bacterium
ACGGGTTCTCATGATGGCGTGGATGAACGAAACCTCCCTCGCCGCCACATTGAAAAATGGCCTCATGCACTACTGGAGCCGCTCCCGCCAAAAATATTGGCTGAAAGGCGAGTCGAGCGGCCACACCCAGAAAGTCCTTCGCTGGTACGCCGATTGTGACGGAGACACCCTCCTCTTCGAAGTCGAACAAACCGGCGGCGCCTGCCACACCGGCTTCCAGTCCTGCTTCTTCCAAGAGTACTCTTTCGAAGGCGAACCCATCCACACCGAAGAACAGCCCGTCTTCAACCCAGACGACACCTACGGCAAAAAGGGCGAATAACCCATGTCCCTCCCCATCCTGCCCCTCCAACCAGACTTCGTCGCCCTCGCCACGCGCGGTTCGCGAATCCCCGTCTGGATCGAGATTCTCGCCGACGACGAAACACCCGTCTCCGCCTTCCACAAACTAGCCCCCTCTGGCTACGGCTTCCTCCTCGAATCCGCTGACCGCGGCTCGCAAAGCGGACGCTACTCTTTCGTAGGCGCCTCCCCCGAGGTTCTCTTTCAAAGCCGCGGCAACAGCGTCACCATCACCACGCCAGATTCGTCCCGCACCTTCGAGAGCGCTGACCCGTTTCGCGAACTCGAAACCCTCCTCGCCAGTTACAAACTCGCAAGCGTTCCCGACTTCCAATCCGGCTCCGGCCCTCGCTTCTCCGGTGGCGCCGTAGGCTACCTGTCCTACGACATGGTTCGATTCTTCGAACCCTCCGTCGGCAACCCGCCCCCCGACGCGCTCGGCCTTCCAGAATCGTTCTTCTTCATCGCCGATACCGTTCTCATCTTCGACCACCACACCCGCCGCCTGCGCATCGTCGTCACCGCCGCTGTCGATGGCCCCGAATCCGCCCCAACGGCATACGCCTCCGCCTGCGACCGTATCCAGAGCGTCCTCGAAAAATTGGGGACCAAAGACAACCTGCCAAAACTCGCAGTCCCCCTCGCCCCAGCCTCCCCCACTGCCTCCACAGCGAACACGTCACCCGACGAGTACCGCGGCATCGTCTCGGAAGTGCAGGAGTTCATCCGCGCAGGCGACATCTTCCAAATCGTTCCCTCGCAACGGTTCATCACCGATTACCCAGGCGACCCACTCACCCTCTACCGCACGCTGCGCGACGTTAACCCGTCCCCCTACATGTTCTGCCTGCGATTTGACGACGCATTCGCCCTCGTCGGATCTTCCCCGGAAGTTCACGTGCGCCTGACGGACGGTCTCGTCGAAATCCGCCCCATCGCCGGAACCAAACGGCGCGGCACCTCCGTCGCAGAAGACGATGCCAACGCCGCTGCGCTCTTGGCCGATCCAAAAGAGGCAGCCGAACATCTCATGCTCGTCGACCTCGCACGCAACGATGTCGGGCGCATCGCTGAGTTTGGCTCGGTGAAAGTCACCGACTTCCGCACCATCGAACGCTACAGCCACGTGATGCACATCGTCTCCCATGTCACGGGCCGCCTCAAACCCGGCCTCTCCGGCTTCGATGTCATGCGGGCCACCTTCCCCGCCGGAACCGTCAGCGGATCTCCGAAAGTCCGCGCCATGCAAATCCTGAACGAGAAGGAAAAAAACAAACGCGGCATCTACGCCGGCGCCGTCGGTTACTTCGGTTTCGATGGAAACACCGACTCCTGCATCGCACTGCGAACCATCCTGTTAAAAGACAAAAAAGCCTACGTCCAAACCGGCGCAGGCGTCGTGGCCGACTCCACCCCTGACGGCGAACACCAAGAATGCGTCAACAAAGCCATGGGAACGCTCGCCGCCATCGCCCGTGCAAACGCCGCCAACATCGAAAACGTCCGCTGACCCATGCTCCTCGTCATCGATAACTACGACTCGTTCACCTACAACCTCGTCCAGTACTTCGGCGAACTGGGCGCAGAACTCCGCATTTTTAGGAATGACGAAATCAGCGTTGCGGACATCGAGAAACTTGCCCCGAGCCGCATTGTGATTTCCCCCGGACCGTGCACTCCCAAGGAAGCCGGCATCTCCAGCGAAGTCATTCTCACCTACGGCACCCGAATGCCCGTCCTAGGCGTCTGCCTCGGACACCAATGCATCGGCGATGTGTTTGGCGGCGATGTGGTCCGCGCGGATCGTCTCATGCACGGGAAAACGTCGCCGATTCTCCACGATGGAGCAGGGGTCTTCAAAAATCTGCCGAACCCTTTTGAAGCGACCCGCTACCACTCGCTGCTCGTGAAGCGAAGCACGCTCCCTGACTGTCTCCAAATCAGCGCAGAAACCGCCGAGGGTGAAATCATGGGGCTTCGCCACAAATCACTCCCCATTCACGGCGTGCAGTTCCATCCTGAATCGATTCTGACCACACACGGAAAATCGTTGTTGCAGAACTTTTTGGAACTTTAGTCATGCTTCCAAAATCGTGGCGCGAGCAAGTGCCGTGGGCCGGTCGCATCATCGACCGTTTCCAACACTATCCGCGCCTGAGAAAAGCCGTTGTCGTGATCGCGGGCGGGTTCGTGTTGTTGATTGGCATCGTCATGATTGTGACCCCAGGCCCAGCCGTGGTCTTTATCCCGGCGGGTTTAGCGATCCTCGGAACCGAGTTTCGATGGGCCAAGCGCGCCCTCACACGCTTCCGCTGGCTCCTCCGCAAAACCCTCCGAAAACTGCGCTGATCGCCCCCAGCCATTTCCAACGGCTTCTTCGCCCCTCATGCGTTCACGCCAGCTTTCCCCACACGCCCCATACGCCCCATACGCCCCATACGCCCCATAGGACCCATACGACCCATCTCCCGCTCATTTCGTGAGGAAAAGCTCACTCTCCACAATGGCCTCCACCAGCGAGCGGAAACCATAACCCTGCGCCCGCGTCTTCTCCAAAATCCGCGCGATTTCGCGGCGATCGGAATAGTGATTTTCCGACCCTGTCGCATACATCAACAGCTGCCGGACCATGTTTGCGGCCAGCGCCTCGGGGTTCCGTAAGACGAGCTCTTGAAAACCCTCCACGCTCTGGAACGGCTCCCCAGTCGGGAGTTGTCCCGACGCATCCACCGGTTGATGAAGCCGAATCTTCGGCTCAAACCCAGACGCAAAATCAAACGCCGCTCGCATGCCGCCATTCGCAATAGATCGATACCGGCCACGAAAACCGCCGATGACATCGAAGCTTTCAAGCGCAAAACCCGGCGGATCGATTTTCGAATGACACCCCGCACACCGAGAATCCGCGCGATGTTTCTCCAGTTGCTCGCGGATTGTCTTCGCCCCCCGCGTATCCGGATCAATCGCTGGAACACCAGCCGGCGGGGGCGGGATCACGTTTCCGAGAATGCGCTCGTTGATCCACGCCCCCCGAACCACAGGCGAAGTGACCGTGCCATTCGCCGTGACTTTCAAAACCGAAGCCTGCGTCAGAAAAGATCCGCGAGGACTACCCTCTGGCAGTCCCACTCGACGAATCTTGGAACCCGTCACCCCCGAAATTCCGTAATGATTCGCCAGACTTTGATTGATCATCGCGAAATCGGACTTCACCAGATGCGTCACGCTTAAATCCCTGTTCACCAGCTCCCGCAGGAATGCCCGCGTCTCCAGAATCATGCTGTGTTTGAGATGCTCGCGCGCCTCCGGATAAAGCTTCGCGTCAGGTTGCGTCGCATCCATCTTCCACAAATCGAGCCACTGATCCGTGAAATCCGCGATGAACCGGTCCGAGCGCGAATCCGAGAGCAGCCGATCTGTCTGCTTTCGAAGATTCTCAGGCACGTGCAACTGCTTGCGCGTCGCCAGTTGAACCAACTCCTGGTCCGGCAGACTGTTCCATAACCAAAGCGCAAGACGCTCCGCGAGCGCCTGATCCGAAATCCGACTTCGCTGAGTGCCTGACCCCGAATCCACCACATCGCCCGTGAACAGAAAGTCCGTCGAGCAAAGCGCCGCCTTGCACGCTTCCTTCATGGCATCCTCGAAACAAGCGCCACCCTCCAACTCTCGCATCACAATCTCTACGTACCCTGCCCGCTCAACATCCGGAACCACTCGACGGAACGCTCGAGGAAGAAACTCCCCAAGCAAACGCGTAGCGTCCTCCCGAGGGTGCGCGCTGAAAACACTCTCGAGCGGCGCCTCTTTCTCCTCCTTCAACAACTCGCCATTCGTCGGACGCGTCCCACCGTTGCGCGAGCGCTGACGAACAGGAACCCGCTTCGGAGCAACCACCTCTTTCTGAGAGGAAAGCGGCCCAATGGGAAGGTCACCGAAGATCGCCGTGTGGCTGCGCGGCGGCCACTGTTCGAAAAGCGGCCCCTCCACCTCAAACCAGTCGAGCGCAATCCCAGGGCCAACGTGAACGGCACAAGAACCCGGCGATTGGGACGCCCACCGTCCCGTGTTTTTTTCGTACCCCGTGAGCGTCCCAATTTCAAATAGGAGCTCCTCGTTCACATCAAACCAACCGGCGTATTCGTGAAGCGTGCTCTCGAGGTTTGGCACGTCAAACATACCCAACCGTCGGGCAGGCGAGTGAATGAAACGCGGGCCATCGGACGGAAGCCAAACCGAGAGCATGAACGACTCCGTCCGGTGCGGACGCTCGACCTGTCCTTGATTCCACCAAAAGCCCCACGCGGAAGTTCGCACCCGATAGTTTCCGGCGTACACCGGCGAGAACTGGAGGCTGAAACTAAACGTTCGTTCGATGGGGCCCGTGAAGTATCCGATTGCACCCGAGTATTCGCGGAGCTGCGTTCCAAGGGACTGGTTGCGACGCCTCACTTCATCAGAACCCTTTGCCCCCCAAAGGTCCTGATCAGGCGCAGGAAGAGGCAGCAACGGATCAAACTGTTTTTCCTTCAACAAGACGGCATCACCCCTCGCAACCCAGTTCCACGTTTCTGAACCGCTCGTCCCACCGAACCGACGCTTCAACACCGGCGGCGGCGAGCTTCGAGTCGCAATCGCCGCCGACAACGCATAATCGGCAGCATCCATGAACTGGTTGAGGTGAACATTCGAAAGATCGAGAGCCCGGCCAATCTTGTTGTAACCGTGCCGCCGCTCGTCCTCAGGCAACAAGTGTTTGATACGCAGACTCGGCAACTGGAGCAAATCGCGTAACGCGTTCTCGTACTCCTGCGCTGTAAGACGCCGCAGCAACGCTCGACCGTTTTTTGCAACCGTCCCGAAATCCGCCTGATGCAACCGCTCATCCAGCCCACGCAACATCGC
>JBEEPE010000267.1:0-8066 GCA_041191265.1 Verrucomicrobiota bacterium
GACAAAAACCTGCGAAACCGGGCTCCAGATTTTTTCAATAAAACAAGTACATCCGTTGCCACTTTGTCGAGATTGTCGCATGGGTTCCGTGTTCCCCCAAAAGAACCATGAAAACAACGACACTGCTCCTCCTGAGTGCAGCGCTCGCTCTGGGCGCCTGCTCAACGAAAGAAACAACGCGGACTGCCGGCAACAGCCAAACCGAGGTGAAACGCTACGAGGTGGGTGGAATCACCCTCTCGTCTGAAGTCGCCGATCGTCGGTATCCTCTGCACGGTGGGAAGTTCGGCAAGTAGGCTTCGCTCGGACTTCTGTTCGGCACGCGGACGACGCATTTCCGACACATCCGTTGGAGAACGTTTCCGCGTGCCGAACACCCGCTCCTTCCGACTCGCTGTTGTCAGCGAAACGTTTCTCCCCGAAGTAAACGGCGTCGCCCTCACCCTTGCGACGTTGCTCGAAAAACTCGCCACCCGGGATTTTGAGATCACCGTTTTCAGGCCTTGGAGAGAGGACCTCAACAGCGGTCCAACCCTTCCCGGCATCGCCGAGGTGCGACTCCCCGGTTTTCCCATCCCCGGCTACCCCCAGCTCCGGATGGGTTGGCCCGCGTCTCAACAGCTCTGCGATGCATTCACCGCGTGGCGTCCCGACGTCATCCATGTCGCCACCGAAGGACCGCTGGGTGCATCCGCCGTTACAGCGGCAAAGCACTTGTCCATCCCAGTCACCTCGTCGTTTCACACCAACTTTCACCAATACCTCCAGTCCTACGGCCTTGGCCTCTTCCGCTCGCCAGGACTCTCCATCCTGCGGCATCTCCATAACGCAACCCAACGCACGTTTGTTCCCACTCGCGAGGTGTTTAACCATCTCTCTGAGGAGGGTTTTAAAAACCTCTCCATCCTCTCCCGAGGTATCGATCGAACCCTCTTCAACCCTGAACTCCGCTGCGAGGCGCTCCGGCGTTCCTGGGGCGCCTCACCCGACACCCCCGTCGTCATCCATGCGAGCCGTCTCGCCGCAGAAAAGGACTACCCACTCCTCCTCAGAGCCATCGACCGCATCCGTACGGTTCGGCCGGATACCCTCGTCATTTTCCTCGGCGACGGACCTCTCCGTGACTCCATTCATCAAACGCATCCTTTCATTCACCTGCCCGGAACCCTCGACCGTTGCCGCATGGGACGCTGGCTTGCTTCCGCCGATTTGTACATTCACGCAAGCCGCTCAGAAACTTACGGAAATGTTGTGCCCGAAGCTCTGGCGTCCGGTCTCTCTTTCGTGGGCTTCGATTACGCCGCTGCACACCAACTGATAACTCCAAACGTTCACGGCTTGCTCGCACCGCTCAATAGCCCAGAACGTCTCCTCCATGACGCCCAACGCCTCATTGAGGAGCGCGACCTCCGCGAGGCTCTCCGAAAAAACGCGCCGCTCGCCACCGCGTCGCTGGACTGGGATGCCATCACTGATGGGTTTGCAGAAGAACTCCGCTCCCTCTGCCGCCCCTCACAACTGTCTAAATCCCAATCCGTCTCGGAAACACGAGACCTCGGGTTGAATACACTCGTGTCGCCCCACCCCAAAGAGGCCCTCACTCCTTTCCGAACGTAAAATGGCGGACGTTCGTCATTTGCTTCCGCAGTTCCGGACGAAAATCCGGATGAGCAATCCCGATCAACAACTCGGCGCGCTCCCGTAACCCCTTCCCAAAAAGGTTCACCGCTCCGTACTCCGTCACAACCCACCGCACATGACCCCGCGTCGTAACCACCCCCGCCCCAGGTCGGAGCTGCGGCACAATCCGTGACAACGTCCCACCTGCTGCAGTCGATGGCAGCGCGATAATCGGCTTTCCGCCACGACTACGCGCCGCGCCGCGAATAAAGTCCATCTGCCCACCAATCCCCGAGTAAATCTGCGCGCCCATCGAATCCGCACAAACTTGCCCGCTCAAATCGACCTCAATCGCCGAGTTAATCGCCGTCACCCGAGGATTCATCGCAATCAACGCCGTATCATTCGTGCGGTCACAAGGATGAAACTCCACCAATGGATTCCCATCCACATGGTCAAATACCCGACGCGTCCCCGCCACAAACGACGTCACCGTCCGGTACCGATGAATCTCTTTATGCCGGTTGGTCACCACCCCACCTTCCAGCAGCGGGATTAAACCATCCGAAAACATCTCCGTGTGAACCCCCAAATCCACCTTGTTGCCGAGACGTCCCAACACCGCATCCGGAATTCCGCCGATGCCCATCTGCAACGTCGCACCGTCCTCAACCAACTCAGCCACGCACTCTCCAATCGTCTCCTCCACAGCAGAACGCTCCGCACGTTCACGCTCCGGCAAGGGACGGTCCGTCACGCAAAACGCGTCCACTCGCGAAAGTGGCACCACCGTCTGTCCATGCGTACGCGGCATTCGCAGGTTGATTTCGGCAAACAGTTTACGAGCACTCAATGAAGCCGCAAACGCCGCATCAACACTCGTCCCAAGCGTGCAGTTACCATGAGCATCCGGAGGCGACAACTGAAGCAGCGCCGCATCGAGCGGCACCGCACCACTTTCAAACAAGCCCGGTATGTCCGACAAAAAAATCGGGATAAAATCCGCGCGCCCCTCGCGAACCGCCTCGCGGCAGTTACTCCCCACAAAAAACGATCGAGACAGGAACCGCTTCTCCATTCCACGCGAAACCAATGGATTGTTACCGTCCAAGTGCAGGTGAAAAAGCTCCACCCCCGCGACATCACTTCGCGCAGCCAACGCTTCAACCAAGGGAAACGGCACGGCGCACGCCCCATGCACAAACACCCGGTCCCCGCTCTCAATGCCGGAAACAACGTCCGCCGGCGAGACAGCCCGACCCGCCCAATCACTCATGCACTTCATGTGCGAACTGCATCCCCGCCCCTCCACCGATGCAAGCACTCTCCATCCGTCGCCCCATCACGCCCTCTGATTTACATCCGCACTCGGGAAAGGGTCTTGCTATTCTCAACAGCGTGAAACCCATCCATCTCCTCCCAGCAGCGCTTATCGCGATCGCCGCCTGTGCCGCCGACCCAGCAAACAAGGCCATCGTAGCAACCTCCACGGCAGAAGCCGGCCCCGACTATCTGGTCCAAGGTGAATACGCCGGAAGCCTCGACGGACACGCCACCGGTCTGCAAGTCATCGCCCTCGGAAACGGTACCTTCAAAGCCGTTCTCTTTGACGGAGGCCTCCCCGGCGCTGGCGGCATTGCCGCGTCGCGACGCGAAATTGAGGGCGCAACTCGGGACGGAGCCACCGTGTTCAAAAACGACACTCTCTCCGTCACCCTCAAGGACGCCAAAGCCACCGTCGTCCTCTCGGGCGACACAGCGCGCCAAGGAACCCTCATTCGCACCGAGCGGAAGAGCCCCACGCTCGGAGAAAAACCGCCGGCCGGCGCGATCATCCTCTTCGACGGCTCCAGCGCTGATCAGTTTCAAGGCGGACGCATGACGCAGGACGGTCTGCTGATGGAAGGCACCACCAGCATTAAGAAGTTTGGCAGCCACCGTCTCCATATCGAGTTCATGACTCCGTACATGCCGAGCGCGCGCGGACAAGGCCGCGGCAACAGCGGCGTCTATTACCAAGGCCGTTACGAAACGCAGGTGCTCGACTCCTTCGGACTCCTTGGCAAAAACAACGAAACCGGAGGTGTTTACAGCATTAAAGATCCTTCGGTGAATATGTGCCTCCCCCCCTTGGTATGGCAAACCTACGACACCGAGTTCACGGCTGCAAAATACGATGCAGAGGGCAAAAAGGTAAAAAATGCGCGCCTCACCACCCGCCTGAACGGCGTAGTCGTACAAGACGACACCGAACTGCCCAACGGCACCACGGCAGCCCCCGTCAAAGAAGGGCCCGACCCCGGCCCCCTTCACCTGCAAAACCACGGCAACCCCGTCCGGTTCCGAAATATCTGGGTCGTAGAGACACCCTAACAGGATGGATACAGCCCTCATAACCGACTTTGAGAAACGCGACCAAGCCACGAGGAACGGGCCTAACGATCCCCTGAGCTAACGAAACGAAGCGGTCGCTCCAGAAAATCGCACTGCTCGTTTCAACTTTCTCCGTTCTCTTTCGTGAGCTACCCCAACGAACGAAAAATCATGTTTTTTTTTTGAGCGTACCCCTGCGGTTGTCCTATACCTGCTGATACTGTAGTCTATTGACTGAACACTGAGTAGGCACCCCAATGACAGCTATTTCTACAGAAACCAATCAGTGTTTTGCCCAGGCGTGAGGTTTGTGGGGGCAAGAAAAAAGATTCCCAAATCGGGAACTCTTCCAAGTTTAAGGTATGTCCGCGAAAGCCCGAGCGGACGGCGAGTCATCCTTCGAAAAACGGTCTCCCGAGCGGACCGACCCGTCCGATTACGCGAAGGTTGGCAAAAGAAACTTGATCGCTCCCCATCTTTTCAGACCCCGCTCGTCGAAGGCAGGGTCTGCTTGCTCGGACGAATGCCCTTCATAGCGTTTTCCCCGCTACCAACACGCCCGCCACCTTCCGCACGGCATGCGTCTTTCTCTTAAAGGCGCATGCCTATCCCCTCCGCCGCCAGACTCACGCCTCTTCTGATTGCCCTCACAAGCCTGAGTGAGCTTCGGATGCACGCAGCACCCGAAGCCATCGAAATCACCAGCGCCACCAAACAACTTCTCCCGCGCGGCAAAGAGGCAGACGGAATTATCGGGGATTTTCTCCTCCGGAATGACCGCATCGAGGCCGTCATCAGCGCAAACCTCCCCCTGCGCCGAGCAAACATGTCCACGTTCTACGGGCCGGACGGCATTACCCCGGGGTGTCTGTACGACCTATCCCTCAATGGACAGAACAATGACCAAATCACAGTGTTTTGCCCCTCCTCCCAACAAGGCGCCGTCTCTTGGGTTCGAATCCTCCCCGGCAAGCCGGACGAAGCGCTCATCGAAACCCGCGTCACCGCCGGCGCGGGCGGTGGCCTCTCAAAAACCCATCTCTACCGATTAAAAGATGGATGGCAGGGCGTCGAAATCACAACAACGCTCACCAACGAATCCCAGCAACCGGTCAAAACAACCTTCCAAGACCGATGGACGAACTTCATCAAAACCGGAGTGGCCCCCGACGGAATCCTCTGGGCAAATGCGGTCGATCCCGCCGATGGGTGCGGTTATGCCGCCGGTGCCCTCTCCGATCCCACGAACGCTCTGCGGCGTCCAGCAGGAGAACTCATGGCCGGAGAATCCGTCTCCTACTCGCGCTTCCTCGCAGTCGGAAAATCTCCCGCCGACGCGGTCAGCCAAGTCCTCGCTCAACGCGGTGAAACCGCACACCTCTCCGGCACCGTCCGCGACGCCGATGGAACCCCAATCGCAGGTGCAGCACTCTTCCTTCGCCCCCTTTTCCAAGTCGCCCCCGTGAATCCCCCACCCGCCTCCGGAAAACCCACGGGGCCGTCCAACCATCCGGATAGCAACGGGCGCCTCGCCGGTATCGCCTACACCGACAAAGACGGACGCTTCAATGTCACAGTCAAAGCCGGGAAATACCGCGTTACGGCAAACACGCAAGGCCGTGGCGACGTCGAGCGTGACGTCGAGGCCAAGGATACCGCAATCACCAATGCCGACTTTCAACTCGGCCCCGAAGGACGAATCCAATTTGAAATCACGGACGAAAAAGGCGTGTCCATCCCCTGCAAAGCGCAGTTCCTCGCACTCGAAGGAACGGAGCCCGTGAACCTTGGGCCTGACCAGCGCGCTCACGGTTGCCGCGACCAGTACCACAACGAAAATGGACGCTTCGAGGTTCCACTGCCTGCCGGACGCTACCGCGTCATCGTCACGCGCGGAATCGAGTACAGCCACCTCGCGCAAGAGGTCGAAGTTGTTGCCGGAAAACCCCTGTCCATCAAGGGGGTGCTGAAGCGTCTCGTTGACACCAAAGGATGGGTCAGCACCGATTATCACAACCACTCAACCCCGAGCGGCGACAATGTCTGCGGCACCGCAGACCGACTCATCAATCTCGCCGCCGAGCACATCGAGTTTGCACCCACAACCGAACACAACCGCCTGTTTGACTGGCGTCCAGAAATCGAGCGGCTCGGACTAACCCCCTTCCTGCAAACAGTTCCAGGAATGGAACTCACCGGAACCAAGGCGCACTTTAACTCCTTTCCCTTCGAGCCCGTTCCTTTCACGCAAGACAACGGAGCGCCCGTTTGGAATGCAGACCCCCGCATCACCGCGCATACCCTTCGCGAGTGGCAAAAAATCGAGCCCTCCCGCTGGGTTCAAATCAACCACCCTGACGTCTTCTCCAACTTCTTCGAAGACCGCGGCACCGGCGACCATGAGGGAGGATTCGCGGGCTTGGTACAGATGGTTGACGGATACGAAACGGAAAACTTCAGTCCATCCAACATCCTCAGCGGAAAGCCATTCTCCATTACCCGCTCGGCCTCAGGCGCTGAGAGCGTGACTTGGAGTCGTCCCCACCTCTGGCTCCAGATGCTCAACCAAGGACGGCGCACCAATGCTGTCGCTGTTTGCGACGCCCACTCTGTGTACGGCAATGGTGTGGGAGGGTGGCGCATGTATATGCCGTCCTCCTCGGACGAGCCCGCATCCATCGACTGGAAGGAAAACGTCCGCCACGCGAAGGCAGGCAAATCCTACCTCACCAACGGCCCCTTCCTCCAAGTCTCAACCCCTCAGGGTAATGGTCCGGGAGACACCTTTCGCGCAAAGGACGGAACCGTGCTGCTAAACGTGCACGTTCAGTGCACCGACTGGATCGACATCGACCGGGTTCAACTGTTGATCAACGGTCAACCGTCCCCCCAGCACAACTTCACGAGGAAGTCTCATCCGGAGGATTTCCGTGATGATGTCACGAAGTTCATCAAAACGTTAAAAGTGGAGTTGAAAGCGGATGCCCACCTCATCGTGGTCGTGACGGGCGAAAATCACACCCTCAAGACCGGCTACGGAACGAGCACCCAAGCGAGCATGAAGCCGCTCGCCTACCACAACCCGCTCTTCGTCACCACGTCCGACGCTCCGTTCCGTCCGTGCAAGGACGACGTGGGAATCCCCGTTGGCACGCGCAAACCCTCCGTCACCGAGGCCAAAGCACTGCTCGAGAAAGCCGCCTTACGCTAGCCCCATCACTCCGCTGTTATGCGATTCATCCTCCTCACTCTGCTCTCCGCTGTCTCTCTCGTTGCGGCCCCTGCCACCCCGTCCGCGCTGCGAGCAGGCGCCGCCACGAGCAACATCACGCCTGACCTCGGCGGCGACGTCGTGGGCGGCTTCGTCCCGTTCCCTGCCACAAACGTTCACGACGAACTCCACGCGCGCTGCCTCGTTCTGGACGACGGAACCACGCGCCTCGCCTTCGTCGTTTGCGATTTGCTCGGCCTGCATCGAACCGTCTCCGTGGATGCCCGAAAGCGAATCAGCGACGAAACAGGTATCCCCGCGGAAAACGTCCTCATCTCAGGCACGCACACGCATTCAGCAGTGAATGCGCTTGGTCAAATGCCGCGCGGCTTCCATTCCGACGTCGAACTCACACCCTACCAGCAGTTCATCGCGCGCCGCATCGCCGACGGGGTGCGTCGCGCCATCCACGCACTACGTCCCGCCGAACTCGCATTCGGCCAGATCGATGTCCCAGAGCACGTCTTCAACCGACGCTGGTTCATGTCCGAGGGAACCGTTCCTGTGACGCCATTCGGAAAGCTGACGGACAAAGTAAAAATGAACCCGCCAGCCGGGAGCTCAAATCTCACGGAGCCCGCCGGCCCCATCGACCCCACACTTTCATTCATTGCCCTGCGAGAGCCCTCGGGACCTTTGATCTCGGTGCTATCGGCCTACTCGCTCCATTATGTCGGAGGGGTCCCAAACGGAGACATTTCCGCCGATTATTTCGGCATGTACTGCGAGGAACTCAAACGGCTTCAGGGCGAAGGCAACCCAGACCGGCCTTTCGTCGCTCTCATGGCCAATGGCACCAGCG
>JBEEPE010000268.1:0-4534 GCA_041191265.1 Verrucomicrobiota bacterium
CGAAAAATGGACCAACGACCAGTACTACGCCTTCGCAAACCTGTTCGCCCGAGTCCGCGCCAAAGGCTGGGGCGGCGACACGCGTAGCGGTGACGGAAAACGCACGCTCTTCATCAATCCAGACGGCGACCTCATCCAACCGCGCACCGGCAAACCCCAGCCCCCCACCCCGCTCGACGCAGCCCCCCTGCCGATGGACGATCCGCAAGACCGGCGCGAAACCCTCGCCAACTGGCTCACCGCACCCGACAACACCTACTTCACGCGCACCATCGCTAACCGCATCTGGGCCAGCTTTTTTGGCATCGGCATCGTCAACTCCGTCGACGATCTCCGAACCTCCAACCCCGCTTCCAACGAAGCGCTCCTCACCGCCATCGCGGACCATCTCGCCGCGCGAAACTTCGACCTGCGCGAACTCATGCGCCTCATCCTCAACAGCGCCACCTACCAGCGCTCCAGCGCACCCGTCGAAGGAAACGCCACCGACCAACGCCACTTCTCGCGCTACTTACCTCGCCGCCACATGGCTGAAATTCTCAACGACGCCATCGCTTCCATCACAGGAGTGCCAGAAAAATTCGACGCCATCATGATGAACGATGGCAGCACCGAAAAAACGGACTTCTACCCGCTCGGAACCCGCGCGACTCAGCTCTACGACGCCTCCGTGCGTTCCTACTTCCTCAAAGCGTTCGGACGAAACCAACGTGAAATCACCTGCGAATGCGAGCGCTCCAACCAACCCAGCCTCGTCCAAGCCCTCCACCTCTCCAACGGCAACACCATCAACGACCGACTCAGCAACCCAACCGGGAACCTCACCGCTCTGCTCGAAATGTTCCCCAACAACGATCAACTCATCGAACAGGCATTCCTCGCAACGCTGTCCCGCCCGCCAAACCGCGCCGAACACGCCACTCACCTCGCTGCCCTCAACGAGGCCACCAAACAACATAGTACCAGACCCGGCACCAAACTCGATGACCAAGCCGCCACCGCCCGACGCGAGGCCGCCGAGGACATGCTCTGGGCACTCCTCACAAGTCGCGAGTTCCTGTTCCAACACTGACGCCCCGCCCCCCAAAAATCTTTTCCATCACGCCATGCGTCGACTCCTCCTCACCCCAGTTGTTCTCGTAACGCTCCTCGCCAGCCTCAGCAGCACCGCACAGGAATCCACTCCCGACTTCCACACCGATGTCGCCCCCGTGCTTCGCGACTTCTGCTCCGCCTGTCACAATAGCAAAGATGCTGAAGAAGGCTTCTCCGTCGAAACCTACGCCGAACTCCTCAAAGGCGGGGACAATGGCGTCATGCTCAAGCCCGGCGACGTCAAAAGCCGACTACTCGAAGTCATGCGCGGCTCAAAACCCGCGATGCCCCCAAAAAAGGAACCCCAACCCTCCGCAAACGATATCCGAACCATCGAACGATGGATCACTGCAGGCGCGCCCGGACCCAAAAAAGCCGACGTCTCGATTCTAACGCTCGTCACACTCCCTGACATCGCCATTACGGCCGCACCCGCGAAAAACGTCACCGCTCACGCCTCCGCCCCCAACGGTCGCCTCTCCGCTTCCGCGCGCCACAAAATCATCGAAATCCTGCCCGCAGGAAAACGCATCTCAGTCCCCGGGAAAGTCAACCACCTCGAGTTTAGTGCGGACGGATCCCGCCTCCTCGCCGCTTCCGGCCAAACCGGAAAATCCGGCGAAGCGCTGCTCATCGATACCGCCTCTGGAAACATCATCCGCACCCTCAAAGGCGAGCACCGTGACATCCTCCACGCCGCCGTCTTCTCGCCAAACGGGAAATGGATCGCCACCGCCGGTTACGATGGCAAAACGAGCCTTTTCACCCCCGATTCCGAGAAACCCGCCCAAACCTTGAAAGGCCACAACGGCGCGGTCTTCCACCTTGCGTTCTCGCCCGACAGCACCGTCCTCGCCTCCGCAAGCGCAGACCAAACCATCAAGCTCTGGCGCGTCGCCAACGGCGAACGTCTCGACACCCTCAATCAACCCCAAGGCGAACAACTGCGCGTCCGATTCACCGCCGACAGCAAATACATCCTCGGTGCTGGCAACGACCGCCGCATCCGCATCTGGGATTTTCAATCGAAAACGACCCCGAAAATCAACCCAGTGCTTGAAGCACGTTTCGCTCACGAAAGCCCCATCACCGAACTTCTCCTCGACGACGCATTGGGCCTCGTTATCTCCGCCGCCGGCGATGGTTCCGTGAAGTCTTGGTCCCTCCCGACCCTCGAACCCGTCAACGTTTGGCCCAAAGACAAACCCGCCTCGTTCGTCGCCCGTGTCCACGGTTCCCCCCACCTCGAACGGTTCCTCGCAACCGGAGGTTCCCACCGCATCGAAAACGTTTTTGCGTCGGCACCGAAAACAGCCTCCACTCCGTCGACCGGTGCGAGCACCTCCGCAAAGCCAACCGGCGACACCGTCGTGACGCGCCAGCCCCCCATCGCCTCAAAAGATGCTGCTGCGGAAGAAAACGAACCCAACAACGCGCCCGCTGACAAGGCCATCGCAAAAGTTCCTGTACCGGGAGCCATCCGCGGAAACATGAATGAACCGGGCGATGTAGACCTTCACCGGTTCTCCGCAAAAGCCGGCGAACGCATCACGCTCGAAATCCACGCCGCGCGCGCCGGATCCCCCCTCAAATCCAAACTCGATTCGCGAATCCAAGTACTGCATGCAGACGGCTCCCCCGTCGAACGCGCGGCTCTTCAAGCCGTTCGCAGCTCGTGGCTCACCTTCCGCGGTAAAGACGCCAACACCTCCGACGATTTCCGTGTCCAACACTTCCGCGAAATGGAACTCAACGAGTTTCTCTACTGCGACGGCGAAATCGTAAAACTCTGGATGTACCCGCGCGGACCCGACTCCGGATTCATGGTCTACCCAGGACAAGGCACCCGTCACACCTACTTCGACACCACCGCAGTCTCCCATCCCCTCGGCGCCCCCGCCTACGTGGTGCGACCGCTCCCACCCGGCACCGTTCCTCCACCCAACGGACTACCCGTCTTCAAACTCCTCTACGAAAACGACGACGACGCGCGGCGAACCGGCGGCAAAGACTCCGTCCTCCACTTCACCGCTCCGAAAGACGCCGAGTACCTTGTCCGCGTCTCCGACACGCGCGACTTCGGTGGAAAGGATCACGGTTACGAACTGCGCCTCCGGCCAACCGTCGAAGATTTCTCTGTTACTCTAGCAAGCGGGTCCACTCCAACCATCAGCCCTGGGAGCGGACGCGAGTTCATGCTGAAAGCCGATCGCCTCGACGAGTTCGAAGGACCCATCACCGTCGAGTTCACCGACCTGCCCCCCGGCTTCACCGCGCTCTCACCCATCACGATTGAGGCCGGACAAACCATCGCCTACGGAGCGATTTACGCCGCAGCAGATGCCGCAGAACCGACCAAAGAAAACGCCGCCGGCAGCAAAATGATTGTGACTGCTCAAACCCGTCAGGGACTCGTGCGGCATGAATCCAAGGCTTTCGGCGAAATCAAGCGCGGCACTGCCGCCAAAGTGACCGTCGAAATCCTGCCTGACGAAGGAACCCCTGTGATCCGCAACGAACCCGGCCAACCCCTCGAAATCGCAATCAAGCCCGGACAAACCATCACCGCGAAAGTCCGCGCAACCCGTCACGATTTCAAGGATCGCATCGAACTCGGCAAAGAGGATTCCGGCCGCAACCTTCCGCACGGAACCTATGTGGACAACCTCGGACTGAACGGACTGCTGGTCGTAGAAGGTGAAACCGAGCGCCAGTTTTTCCTCACCGCACCACGGTGGGTTCCTGAAACCGTCCGACCAATCTTCTTCCGAGCTAAAGGCGACGGCGGCCAAACCACCCGCCCCATCCTCCTGCACGTCAAGCGAAGCTCGAACTGATCCACGCAGCGCCCTCTTCGGCATTGCCGTCAGTTAACATTGACGAGAAGTTGCTCGGCGACGCCACCGGACCTGACGCCAAGATTCAACTCCTGGGCTTGGACAGACCTCTTCGCTCAATCTCCAACTCCGCAACCACGCTCCCATACAAATCCCCACCGCCATATCTTAGCCTTGGAGGAGTCACTAACTCGAGAAATCCAACCAGCAGACTACGCAACAAAGTGTAACATCCCAACCGTAGGAGAACGTCCGCCACCAAACGTTGGACATCCCCCTCTGCGCCCCACTCAACCGACCTTACGCCTAGCACGTCACGAACCCAAGCGGCCACCACGGACGCTAACAAAAAAGCGATGAAGCCTACCAAAAATCCCTGTCTGCTAGGCCCTTTCATACCCCAATCTTCTCACGAACCGCCATCAAGTTCAAGGCACGAGTGGACCCAGCGGGGCCGCAAAGGCTTTTATCCACCGACGCACTCAACAACGCCGCCCGCCGTACGTTGAATGAGAGTTGAATCGGGTGGAGTTGAAGCCCTGATTGACTCATCCCCTCTCCTTCGTGCCTACGACCGGGGGCGGGGGGGGGGGGGGGGGGGG
>JBEEPE010000269.1:0-7199 GCA_041191265.1 Verrucomicrobiota bacterium
GAGTTGGAACTGGAGACGCAAAAGAAACAAATCCCAGTCACTCGCTACTACTACGAGCAAGACGGCAAATCACTCGAAGTTCATTTCATTGATAACAAGCTGGTTTCGAAAATCCCGAAACTCTCTGACCAGGAACCCGCAAACCGCCCCTGATTTCCCATGACTATCCCCGCCGAGCTCCTATCCCGAATCGACGAAGCCGTTTCTCACTACCCAGTCTCGAAGCGAAGCGCATCGCTGCCACTTCTTCATCTGTGGCAGGAACACTTCGGCCACGTCTCCGACGAAGCCGTCGAGTGGATTGCTAACCGTCTCGAACTTCAGCCCATTAACATCTTAGAGCTCGTCACGTTTTACCCGATGTTCCGCCGCGAACCCGCAGGGAAAAAACATATCCGCGTCTGCCGCACGCTCTCCTGCTCAATGGCAGGCAGCTACGAGTTGCGCGATCGCCTTGCCAAGGAAGCGGGGATTGATCTCGATGCTTGGAAAGAAGAGTTTTACGGCCACTCCCACGGAGATCCTGGCAAGTCGAAGGACCCGTCCAAATGCAGTAGCCACGCGACACACAACTACGGTCACGGAAATCCAGTAGCCGTCAGTGCCGACGGGCAATACTCGATTGAGTTTGTTGAATGCCTCGCCAGCTGTGGATCCGCTCCGGTCGCGATGGTGGACGACTTGTTCAAGGAGGACATCAACCTCGACCAAGCGAAATCCCTCCTCAGTCTCGCAAAATCGGACGCAACGATTCCCAAAAATCGGCCCGTTCACCCCAGAGAGCATCGAATGGTGTTCAAGAACGTCGACCGCAAGGACTGGAAGAATGACATCGACACCTACCTCTCTGACGGTGGCTACGAGGAGTTGAAGAAAGCCCTCGGAATGAAACCCGAGGACATCATTGATCAAGTTAAGAAGAGCGGTCTCCGCGGACGCGGGGGCGCAGGTTTTCCGTGCGGCATGAAATGGGGCTTCATCAACCGTAACTCCGGCAAGCCCACTTACCTCATCTGCAACGCCGATGAATCAGAGCCCGGCACGTTCAAGGACCGCTATATCATTCATCAAGACCCGCACCAACTGATTGAAGGCATGGTCATTTCGTGCTTCGCCGTGGGAGCAAAGCTCGCCTATCTCTACATCCGAGGCGAGTTCCCCGAAGGTGCGCAAATTCTTGAGAAAGCCCTCGCAGAGGCCCGCGCAAAAGGATTCCTCGGTAAAGACATCCTCGGAAGCGGCTTCGACTGCGAAATTTACGTCCACCGCGGTGCTGGCGCCTACATCTGCGGCGAGGAGACCGGTCTGATCGAGTCCCTCGAAGGCAAACGCGCGTACCCACGCATCAAGCCGCCCTATTTCCCCGCCGTCCTTGGCCTTTATCAGTGCCCAACCATTGTGAACAACGTGGAAACACTCTGCCACGTGAAGCACATCATCCGCATGGGCGGTGAGGAGTACGCGAAAATTGGTAAACCGAACAACACCGGCACTCGCATCCTCTGCGTCAGTGGCGATGTTCAGAAACCCGGCTACTTCGAGGTGGCCGTTGGGAGCGTCACCCTCGGCGAGCTCATTAATGATCTTTGCGGGGGCCTCAAGCCCGGCCGCAAACTCAAAGCCGTGATTCCCGGCGGAAGTTCAGCAAAAGTGCTGAAAGCTGGCGAGGTCTACAAAGTCAAGGACACCGAAATCAAACTCGAAGACCTCCCCATGGACTTCGATACCCTCGCTGCGGCGGGCTCGATGGCGGGATCCGGCGGCGTCATCGTCATGGATGATTCACGGGACATGGTAGAAATCCTGAACAACATTAACGAGTTTTACGCCCACGAATCTTGTGGTCAGTGCACCCCCTGCCGCGAAGGTGCCCAGTGGATGAAGAAAATCACCGACCGAATCGTCGCGGGGGGCGGAGTGGAACAAGATCCGGACACCCTCAAGAACGTGGCGGACAACATCGCAGGGAAAACGATTTGCGCATTCGGTGAAGCCTGCTCGTGGCCAACGCAGAGCTTTGTTGCGAAGTTCCGCAATGAGTTCACGCAACGGGCAACGAAGCCAACGCCCCCTCCGATGCCTCCAGAATACAACGTTGAGGAACTCGTGACCAACCCCTCCATCCCCGCAGTCCCTGCCCCAAGAGGTAACGGCCACGAAATCATGGCTCCGGCCGCCACCAAGTAATCCGCTCGAACGCAAACCCCTCTCTCTTACGATGACCGCTCCCGCCGAAGTTCCCATGCTCAACGTCCAGATTGACGGAGTCTGGATGCAGTTTCCCAAAGGCACCCGCGTGATTGAAGCCTGCTCCCAAGCGGGGAAGTTCATCCCTCGCTACTGCTACCACCCTCGCCTCTCTGCACCAGGCAACTGCAGGATGTGTCTCGTCGAGATGGGCATGCCCAAAATGAGTCCCGAGCGCAAACCCGTCCTCGGAGAAGATGGCAAACCCGAGATCGCATGGATTCCGCGCGCTCAAATCTCGTGCGCTCAGGACGTCGCCGAAGGCATGGGAGTCCGCACCGACTCGCCGATGGTCAAGGAATGCCGCGAGGGAGTCATGGAGTTCCTCCTGATTAACCATCCGCTCGACTGCCCAATCTGCGACCAAGCCGGCGAGTGCCGACTCCAAGAGTTCTCTGTCCAATACGGGAAATCTCAGTCCCGATTCCTCGAACGCAAGGTCAAGAAACCGAAAAACATCGAACTCGGACCTCGGGTGACGCTCGATGCCGAACGTTGTGTGCTCTGTTCCCGATGCATCCGGTTCATGCGAGAGGTGGGAAAAGACGACGTCCTCGGCTTTGTTGATCGCGGCAGTTTCTCAACGATCGCCTGCCACCCAAACCGCACCCTCGACAGCAACTACTCGCTGAACACCGTCGACATCTGCCCAGTCGGCGCCCTGACCTCGACTGACTTCCGGTTCAAAATGCGGGTTTGGTTCCTGAAAGAAACACGATCCATCGATGTGAACGATGGGCTCGGAGCCAACATCATCATCGGCACCCGTGAAAACCGGATTTACCGAATCACCCCGCGCG
The DNA here is from genome assembly GCA_041191265.1 of Verrucomicrobiota bacterium. Taxonomy (GTDB): domain Bacteria; phylum Verrucomicrobiota; class Verrucomicrobiia; order Chthoniobacterales; family Chthoniobacteraceae; genus JBEEPE01. Next base: position 3,048 of record JBEEPE010000269.1, read on the forward strand.
AAAACGACGCCGTGAACGGTTGCTGGATTCCCGACTCTCACCGTCTCAACTTTGCCTACGTGAATGGGCCCGACCGCCTTCAGTCTCACGTCGTATCCTCAAAGGAAAGCTCCTTGGCGACTGCCGCAGAAGCAGCCGTGAAAGCCCTCCGCGATGCTGGCGCCGCAGCCTCAATCATCGTGAGTGCGCGCTGCACGAACGAAGAGCTTTTCCTCGCCTCGCTCCTCGCGAAAGAGCTGAAAACCTCCACCGAAATCGTGCCTCGAATCGGTGAACCCGATGGCATCCTAGTCCAAGCCGATCGGAATCCCAATACCAGTGGAGCTAAGCTCCTCGGCCTCACCTCTGAACCCGGCGCGAATCTCGAGAAAATCCGGACCGGCGTTCGTTCAGGAAAAATCAAAGCACTCCTGACGATTGGCGAAGATTTAACCACCGAGGCGGGCTTCACCTCGGAAGACTTAGGGAAGCTCACCTCCCTCATCGCCATCAGCATTCAATCGACGCCAACCACCCAATCCGCTCACATCGCCTTCGCAGGTTCCGCGTGGGCTGAGAAACGTGGTTCGATGGTCAATGTGAAGGGTCGTCTCCAGCGCCTGAACAAGGCCCTCGAGGCACCAGGCCACGCCGCAGACGATTGGGAAATCTTGGCCGCTCTCCTCTGGGCCGCCGGCGGACGTTCCTTCCACGACCTCGATCAGGTCTTCCACGCTCTCTCTCAAGAGTGCGAACCTTTCGCAGGACTCAACCTCGACCGCATCGGCGATCTTGGCATCCCGCTCGTCACCCGCGTCGAAGCCACCTCGGCAACCGCATAACCTCTGAAACCATGGACCTCCTCTCTCTGCTCCCACTGGAATCCATCATCGCCTCCGTCGCGAAAACGGCATTCCTTATCTTCGCCGTCGTCCTGCCTCTCGTCTCCTACACCGTCTACGCAGAACGTCGGGTCAGCGCTCTGATTCAAGATCGTGTCGGCCCGAACCGAACCGGTTTCCCGACCTCTCTCCTCGGCTTTGGACGTGACCTCCAACTCTTCCTCGGCGGCCTCGGACAGCCCGTCGCCGACGCTGTGAAGTTTTTGCTCAAGGAGGAGTTCACTCCCGGCCACGTCAACAAGTTCTATTTCTGGCTCGCCCCGTGCCTCGCCATGGTTCCCGCGTTGTCGACCCTCGCGGTAGTGCCGTTTGGAAACTACGTGTACGGCCAAAAGATGGTCATCGCCGACGTGAACGTGGGCATTCTTTACGTCTTCGCTATCGCCTCGATTGGGGTGTACGGGATTGTCATCGCCGGATGGGCATCCAACTCAAAATACCCCTTCCTCGGAGGCATCCGTTCCACCTCCCAAATGATTAGTTACGAACTGTCCCTCGGACTCAGCGCCGTCCCAGTTCTGATGATCATCGGAAACATGAACCTTTCAGACGCCATCACATTCCAAGCGGAAAATGGATGGCTCCTCTTGCCGTTCACTGACGGTAACCTAACCAAACGCGAGCTGTTCCTCGCGATTCCCGTCTTCATTTCCTTCGTCGTCTTCACGATTGCCATGTTCGCCGAAACGAACCGGCTTCCCTTTGATTTACCAGAGTCCGAGACCGAGCTCGTGGCGGGCTACCACACCGAGTACTCCTCGATGAAGTTCGCCCTCTTCTTCCTTGGTGAATACGCCGCCATGATCGTGGGGTCTTCGCTCATCGTCGTGCTTTTCCTCGGGGGCTGGCACATGCCGTTCATCCCAGCAAACACCCTCGAAAGCTCGAAGAGCATCGAAGGAATCCTGCACGGACTCCTCCACATCACCTGCTTCTTCGCAAAGGTGGCGGGATTGCTCATCTTTTTCATCTGGGTCCGTTGGACGCTTCCCCGCTTCCGCTACGACCAGTTGATGAAACTCGGCTGGCTCTACCTCTTTGAAATCGCATTGGTGAACATCTTCATCACTGCGGCAATCATCGCCCTCGTCAAATAACCTCACCCACCTGACACCATGGCCTACACCGTACGTCGTCCGAACCTAACTTTCTGGGAGAAACTCTACCTTCCCAACATCATTGCCGGACTGCTCATCACGCTGAGACACTTCCTCGACGGCATTCAGGGCCGCAAAAAGGTGACGATGCAGTATCCCGAAGAAAAATGGGATGCTGAGCTCCCCGAGCACTACCGAGGCGCTCCAACCCTCGTCAAAGACGAACACGACCGCGAGCGGTGCGTCGCCTGCCAACTCTGCGAGTTCATCTGCCCGCCGCGTGCCATCAAAATCACGCCCGGCGAACTTCCCGCAGAAAGCAAGTTCTCCAAGGTCGAGAAGTTCCCACAGGAGTTCCAAATCGACATGATTCGGTGCATCTACTGCGGAATGTGCGAAGAGGTTTGCCCCGAACAAGCAATCTACCTTCGAAAAGATTACGCCATCACCGGCGAGAGCCGTGCCGAGATGGTTCACAATAAAGCCAAACTCTACGAGTTGGGCGGAACGATGCCCAATCTCGTTCACAAGTGGAACCCCGAGAAGTAATCAATACTTTCCCAACCCATCCTGTTCATGTCTCCCGTACTTTTCTGGCTTTTCACCTTCCTGATGCTGGCCTTCGGCGTCTCGGTTGTGGTCAACCGCAACCCAGTCGCAAGTGCACTCAGCCTCGTCGTGTCGTTCCTCTGCCTCGCCGCGCTTTTCGTCGGGTTGGACGCCTTTTTCATCGGCACCATCCAAGTGCTCGTTTACGCGGGCGCCGTCATGGTGCTGTTCCTCTTCATCATCATGCTCCTCGACCTCAAAGCGGAAACGAGACGAAAACTCAATCTCCCTGCGGTCGTCGGCGGATCCGTCATCACGGCCGGCTTCCTCGCCCAGCTCTTCAGCGTCCTCAAAGTGTTCAACCTCGGCTCACAACCCTTCCCGCCCATCGACGCCACCAAAATCAATGACGTTGCCTCGGTCGGCAAAACGCTCTTCACCGCGTACAACCTTCCCTTCCAGATCGTCGGCACCCTCGTGCTCGTCGCCACTGTCGGTGTCGTCGTGTTGTCCCGTCGCGAACTTAAATGACCCTCCTCAACGTGAATACGCTCACCCTTAATCACTACCTCCTCGCGAGCGGGCTCCTTTTCGCCGTCGGCTTCGCGGGTGTCATGTTGCGCCGCAACATCATCACCATTTTCATGTGCCTCGAGCTCATGCTGAACGCGGCAAACCTCTCGCTCGTCGCCTTCTCACGCTTTCGGGTCAACGAAGCCGGTTTACCTGATTACAACGCGCAAGTGTTGGTCTTTTTCATCATCACCGTCGCTGCCGCTGAGGTCGCTGTCGGATTGGCCATCATCGTTGCCCTCTACCGAGCGCGCCGGACCACGCACGTAGAGGATCTCCAAACCCTCAAGTACTGACCCGCACCCCTTTCCCTATGCCGTCTTCCATCCTTTGGTATGTGCTGCTCAGCCCGTTGCTCAGCGCACTGTTCATCCTCCTCTTCGCACATCGGTCTCGAGGTGCCAGCGTATTTCTCAGCCTGGCGGCCGTTGCGGTCTCGTTCGGCTCTGCCGTGTGCGCCTTCCTGCAACCGCAGGAAGCGCTCGCAACCGGGTTCAACTGGGTTGATCTCGGTGAATCCTTGAAGGTCTCCATCGGCCTGCAAGCCGATCCGATGTCCAAGGTAATGCTCCTCGTGGTGACCGGCATCGGATTGTTGGTTCACCTTTACTCCGCTGCCTACATGGCAGATGACCCCTCCAAGTCACGCTTCTTCGGCTCTCTCTCGCTCTTCATGTTCTCCATGTTGGGCATCGTCCTCGCCGACAACCTCGTGATGCTCTTCATCTTCTGGGAACTGGTCGGGGTCAGCTCCTTCCTTCTCATCGGCCATTGGTTCGAAAAACGGTCCGCCTCAGGCGCAGCCAATAAAGCCTTCCTCACAAACCGCATCGGCGACTTCGGTTTCATGATTGGCATCCTGCTCGTCTGGCACGCCACTAACACCGTGAGCATCGCCGAACTCAAAACGGCATCTGACAAACTCATCGCACATCCTGAGATTCTCACCGCAGCAGCCCTTTGCCTCTTCTGCGGAACCATCGGAAAATCAGCCCAGTTCCCGCTGCACGTCTGGCTACCAGACGCCATGGAAGGTCCTACCCCAGTGTCTG
>JBEEPE010000270.1:0-2974 GCA_041191265.1 Verrucomicrobiota bacterium
TCTGATTCCGACGCTGCATCGAGCAGTCGCGTTCCCCGATGTGCACCACATTCCCGTGCGAGTCCGCCATCACCTGAAACTCAATGTGATGCGGATTCTCAATCAGTTTCTCAAAATACACGCCCGAGTTGCCGAACGCTTTATCCGCCTCCATCCGCGCGCCACGGTAGCCTTGGACCAAAGAACCTTCGTTGTGAGCCGGTCGCATCCCCTTCCCACCTCCACCCGCAACAGCCTTAATCATCACCGGATAACCAATCTCGCGCGCAATCCGCATCGCATCCTTCTCGGTTTCCACCAAACCATCTGAACCAGGCGTCACTGGAACGCCCGCCGCCCTCGCAGTCGCACGCGCCGTGTTCTTGTCGCCCATCGCCCGAATCGCCGACGGAGGAGGCCCGATGAACTTGATGCCACAACTCGCACAAACTTCCGCAAAATGGGCGTTCTCCGCCAAAAATCCGTACCCCGGATGAATCGCGTCCACGTTCCCGATCTCCGCGGCGGAAATAATCCGATCGATTTTCAGATACGACTGCGCACTCGGGGCTGGCCCGATGCAAATGGCTTGATCCGCCAACTGCACATGCAGCGAGTCAACGTCCGCCTCGGAATAAACCGCCAGAGTCTTGATTCCCAACTCTTTACACGCACGAATCACCCGAAGCGCAATCTCGCCACGGTTCGCAATGAGAACTTTGTTGAACATGGTCTTGAAATGAACGCCCCCAAAAACAAGCGTCGGAGGAACCGTCCGGACTCACATCACTTCACGCGAAACAGGGCCTGACCGAACTGCACCGGTTTGCCGTTCTCCGCCAGCACCTCCGTGACCACCCCCGACACCTCCGCCTTGATCTCGTTCATGACCTTCATCGCCTCGATGATGCAAATCACCGTGTCTGGAGTCACAGCCTGACCCACCGATACAAACGAAGGCGAATCCGGCGAGGGTGCTGAATAAAACGTTCCTACCATGGGTGAGGTGATTTCCTTACCCGCTGGGACTGCGGCCACCTCAGGAGCAGCAACCGGCGCAGCAGCAGCAACCGCCACTGGCCCAGCAGACAATGCTGGAGCGGCAGCGACCGGTCCCCCCATCACCGTCATGGCTCCATCCGCACCCCGCTTGAGCGTGATTTTTACCCCTTCCTGCTCCAGCTTGAAAACCGACAAATCATTGCGTTTGAAGAGGGCAATCAACTCTTTGATATCCTTCAGGTTCATAGAAAACAGCTTTTCGGAAGGCTTCGAGACACCTCAGACCCGTCCCCCGGGCACAGCCCAGACTCCAAATCGTCCAGTCCGTTCATTGGTGTCTCTGATGCTCACGTTTCTCACGTTTTTTGGGGGGAACAGGCACTCTCCCTGCATCCGGAAGGACCGGTCGCCCAGAGAGCGCCGTGAAACTACCCCCCCCAACCTGTTGGGTCAAGAACCGGAAAAACCACGAAAAACCCCAACCCGTCGACATCCCACGCCCAAATCCGGATTGGCTAACGTCTCCTTTTCGCTTTCATCTCAACCCCATGCGCCGCTCCCTCCACCCGTTGCCCTTGATCGCCGCGCTCATCGCCGCCCTCCTTTCCGGTTGCTCCAACGACCCGAACGTTCCGCCGTTTCAAACCCAACGTCCCGACGGTTCACCCTGGCTCGTTCGCTACGGAGCCACCCCCGAAGACCCGAGATCACTCGACCCCCAAGTCTCCTACGACAACGTCAGCCGGCGCATCCTCGAACCCGTCCAAGAGTGCCTGCTCGAGTATCACCCTTTCAAAACTGACCCCTACGAACTTCAACCCTGCCTCCTCGAATCCCTCCCGCTGCGTGAAGCGCGCGCCGACGGCAAAATCGCCTACCGGTGCACTCTCAAAAAAGGGGTTCGTTTCCACGCAGACCCGTGCTTCGGCAACAACGCAACCAACCGAACCGTCACCTCTGCCGACGTTCGCTACGCTTTCCAACGCATCGCTGACCCCGTTGTGGAGTCCCCAGCGCTCGCAAACCTCGCAGATTATGTGACCGGTCTCCAAGCGGCCTCTGACGCCGCAAAAAAAGCCGGAAAGTTCGATTACGACGCCCCCTTCCCCAGCATCGAAATCGTCAGCGACCACGAGTTTGTTCTGCACCTCGACCGCGCCTACCCCCAAATCCTCTACTGGCTCGCCATGCACTTCACGGCTCCAGTCGCTCGCGAAGCCGTCGAGTATTACGACGGGAAAACTCACGACGGCGTCGCGCGCGACCTGTTCCGTTTCCATCCCGTTGGCTCTGGCCCCTTCAAAATCGGAGAATGGGTTCGCGGAAAACGCATCCGCCTCGTCCGCAACCCAGACTACAACACAACACGATTCCCGACCGAAGGCTGGGAACCCGCCCGCGAAAATGAGCTTCGTCCCCTCGCCAATCTCCCGCTGCCGCTCGTCGACGAAATCCAGATGACCATCTTTCGTGAAGTCATCCCCATCTTCCTCCTGTTCCGTCAGGGCTACCTCGACGGCATGGGCGTCGGCAAAGACGCGTTCTCCAGCCTGATGACTCCCTCCCGCGAACTTTCCCAAAAGTACCGAGATCGAGGCGTCACGCTTCACCGCGACATCGAACCCAGCACCTATTACATGCACCTCAACTTCGAGGACCCCGTGCTGGGCAAAAACAAAAAACTACGTCAGGCGCTCTCCTCCGCATTCGATAAAGAATCCTTCGTCAGCATCTTCTTCAACAACGTCCCCGTTCCTGCCGAGCAACTTCTCCCTCCGGGGATTCCCGGCCATCAGCGCGATTTCAAAAATCCTTACGGCTTCAATCTCGAGCGCGCCAAAAAACTGATGGTTGAAGCCGGGTATCCCAATGGACGGGACGCCACCGGCAAACAGCTCGAAATCGCCATCGAAACCACCGCAAACAGTGCGGACGAAAGAACGTGGGCGGAGTTTGAGCAGCGCCAGTTTGAGGAACTCGGAATCAAGGTGAA
>JBEEPE010000271.1:0-3697 GCA_041191265.1 Verrucomicrobiota bacterium
ATGCGCGCCGTTGGCGCTGCGGCAGGGAGCGACACCTCCCCGCCAAATCCACCCCAATCAAAAACCAGCCCCATCGGGGCCCCTTACGACAGCCTGGGGCATCGCCCCAGGTAAAAAACCATCTCATCCCCCCCGCGTCCCGTCCCGCGCCACGCCCTCGCACCGGTTGTGCTCCCCTCCCACCCATGCTTCGTCGCGCATTCCTCTCCAGCCTCGCCTCCGCCCCACTCCTCCCGCATCTCCTCGCTCAACGGGCAACCCTCCGCGTCGGCGTCATCGGACACACCACTCGCGGCAACTACGGCCATGGCCTCGACACCCTCTGGCTCCAAGAACCCAGAACCACCATCGTCGCCGTCTCAGACCCTGACCCCGCAGGCCTCGCCGCCGCACAAAAACGACTCTCCGCGCCCGAAGCGCACTCCGACCACCGCGCACTTCTGGAGAAAGCGCGTCCGCACATCGTCGCCATCTGCCCGCGTCACGCAGACCAACACCACCAAATGCTCAAGGACGCCATCGAGGCGGGTGTCCGTGGAATCTACATCGAAAAACCCTACGTCCGCACCCCGCGCGAGGCCGACGAGATCAGCCAACTTGCCAAAACACACGGCACCCGAATCGCCGTGGCCCACCGAAATCGTTACCACCCAGCCCTCCTCAAAACCGCGGCACTTCTGAAAGAGGGAACCTTCGGCACTCCGCTGGAAATCCGCGCGCGCGGCAAAGAAGATAAGCGCGGTGGCGCCCTCGATCTGTGGGTACTGGGCTCCCATGTCCTCAACCTCGCAGCCTTCTTCGCCGGCACACCCACCACCTGCACGGCCTCCGTTCGTTTGGAAGGTCGGCCCGTCACCCAAGCAGACATCCGCGAGGGCGACGAAGGCCTCGGCCCGCTCGCTGGCGACGAAGTCCGCGCACGATTTGAAACACCCTCCGGTATCCCGATTTACTTCGACTCGAAAAAGGATCAGGGCAACAAGGCCGCTGGCTTCGGCCTTCAACTCGTTTGCAGCGAAGCCGTCATCGACCTCCGCACAGACGCCGAACCCATGATCCACGTTCTCCCCGGAAACCCCTTCCGCCCAACCCCAACGCCGCGCGCGTGGACTCCGCTCACCAGCGGTGGTGTCGGCGTCCCCGAACCGCTCCCAAACATCAAGGCGCTCATCGCAGGCCACCAACTCCCCGCAAGCAACCTCATCGAATGCATGGAAACCGGTGCCGAACCAACCTGCGGCCCCACTGAAGCTGCGGCCACCGTCGAAATGATTGCCTCCATCTTCGAATCGCACCGTCAAAACAGCGCCACCGTGCGTCTCCCCCTCAGCCACCGGGACAACCCGCTGTCGCGGCTTTAATGCACGACGCTCACAACCATCTCCATTGTTTCCCTGACGCGGAAACCCAACTGCGCGGCGTCGGTGATTCCGTGCGGCGCCAGATGGTCGCCGGACTTCACCCCCTCGACTGGCCAACCCTCGCAGCGCTTCACCAACAGTTCCCCGAACACATCGTTCCCGCCTTCGGGGTTCACCCTTGGTTTGCGAACTCGCTCCCCGCTGACTGGTACAAAACCCTGCGCGAAATGCTTCGCTCGCACAGTGCTGCGGCTGTCGGCGAATGCGGCGTCGACCGACTGCGCTGCCCACTCACCCCAGCGCAACAAACCGAACTGCTGGAAACTCACCTCCAACTCGCGCTCGAACTGCGCCGTGGAATCGTCCTGCACGTCGTCCGCGCCTGGGACCTTGCGGCTCCTGTTCTCGACGCGAACGCCGGACAACGTCCCGTGCTGCTGCACGCCTTCTCGCCCCGCGGCCTCCTAAATCAGGATTGGACCCGTTGGAATGCGTGGTTCTCCTTCCGCGCAGAATCCCTTGCCCGTCCCAGCGCCGCGCTCGCAGAGCTAATCGGCACTCTTCCTCCCGACCGCTTGCTGATTGAGTCGGACATTCACCCAACGAGCGCTTCGGATGCAACATGCTGGGATCAAGCAAACTCGCGCCTCGACGCCTCGTTGAACAGCCTCGCCTCGCTTCTCGGAAAGGCGCCGGAAGAAATTGAGGCCCGCACCGACGCCAACTTTGCGCTATGGTGCGCGGCTTGCCGCGAACCTTCACCCGACAGCGCATGATTCCTAACGACCGCCTTCCGTTCCATGTCGACGCAACGTGCCCCGTAACTGGCGCACGCGCCGGCACGCTGAAAACGCTTCACGGGACAGTCCAAACCCCTGTTTTCATGCCGGTTGGAACTCAGGCCACCGTTAAGGCGCAGACTGCGGAAACGCTGGAAGCGGCGGGATCAACCATTCTCCTCGCCAACACCTACCACCTCCTGCTGCGCCCCGGGCCGGACGTCTTCAAAACCGTGGGCGGAATCCACCGATTCACCACGTGGCCCGGCTCATTTCTCACCGACTCAGGCGGTTTCCAAATCTTCTCACTCCCAGGAGCCCGGACTATCCGCGAGGAAGGGGCTTCTTTCCGCAGTTACCTCGACGGACGCACCATCCTGCTCAGCCCTGAGGTCAGCATTGAGACGCAAAAGGCGATCGGCAGCGACATTATGATGGTGCTGGACCAATGCATTCCGTCGACCGCGGCGGAGCGTGAGGCGCGCGATGCCATGGGGATCACCCATCGCTGGGCTGCCCGAAGCCTCGCGGCACGGGGCGACTCGCCCCAAGCCCTGTTCGCGATTGTGCAGGGCGCGCTTTCAAAACCGTTGCGCGAGGAAAGCGCAGCCGCCCTCACCGGAATGCCTTTCGACGGATTCGCCATCGGCGGCCTCGCGGTCGGGGAGGAACGCGATGCGCGCGAGGAGATTTGCGCGTTCACAGCGCAACGGCTTCCCAAGGAACGTCCCCGTTACCTCATGGGGGTTGGCATGCCCGTGGACATCCTCGAAGCGGTGCGCAGCGGCGTCGATATGTTCGACTGCATCATCCCTACCCAAGTGGCGCAGCGGGGCGGCGCGTTCACTTCGCGCGGTTTTCTCCAGCTCCGGCGCGGCATCCACAAGTTTTCCCTCGACCCGCTCGATCCGGAATGCCCCTGCCCCACCTGCCAACGCTACAACCGCGCCTATCTGCATCACCTGACGAAAACAGGCGAAACCTTTGGCTGGCACCTCATCGGACAACACAACATTTACTTCTACCACCGCCTGATGCGGAACATGCGAAACGCAATCCTCGAAGGACGTTTCGATGCGTTTTACCAGCAAACCAAGCCCCTGCTCGAAGCGGACGACCTCGATAACCCCGCCCTCAAACCCAAGGTTTCTCGCAAAAAACGGTATCCCAAAACCCTCGGAAAATACGAGGTCCACACCGCCATCGAGGGGTTCAGCAGCATTCGCCACGTCGAGTCCGGCGAAATCATGCACTCCCGGATTCCGCCGGAAGAGGAGAGCCGCCGCCTCTACATCAACCAAAGTTTTCTCGAAGAACGGCTTCGTCAGCACGGCCCTGAACGGCCCTTGGTGGTCTGGGACGTTGGCCTTGGGGCCGCCTCCAATGCCATGGCAGCGCTCCGTTGCGCAGAATCCTCGCAGCAGGGTGACCACCCGTCTCACCTCCACATCGTCAGTTTTGAAAACGATTTGGACCCGCTCGATCTCGCGCTCCGAAACGGCAGCAACTTTCCGTACCTCTTCCACAGCGCACCGCAGGCCCTCTTCAAACACGGAC
>JBEEPE010000272.1:0-3437 GCA_041191265.1 Verrucomicrobiota bacterium
GTGAAGCCTCCGGCGTTGTGATCGCGTCCGATTCCTTTCTTTTTTGCGACATCGTTATTGTCGCTGGTGGGGGTTCGGCCGAACTCGCCGCCCCAGATGACGAGGGTGTCTTTGAGCATGCCGCGTTGGGCGAGGTCGGTGAGGAGTGCGTGCAGGGGTTGGTCGCAGGCGGCAGCGAGTTCGCGATGGCGTTCGTCGTTGAGGTCGTGGGTATCCCATCCGTTGTGAAAGACTTGCACGAATCGGACGCCGCGTTCGACGAGGCGACGAGCGAGGAGCAGTTGTTTGCCTTGTTCGGTATCGCCGTAGAGTTCGCGGATGTTTCGGGGTTCGCGCGAGAGGTCGAAGGCGTCGGTGGCCTCGATTTGCATACGGAACGCGGTTTCGAAGGCGGTGATGCGTCCATCGAGCAGGGCGTTGCCGGGATGCTTTGAGGCGAAGTCCTCGTGCAGGGTGCGAAGAAGATCGAGTTGTCGGCGTTGTTCGCGGAGGGACGTGGTGTCGCTGCGGATGTGTTCGATCATGCGCGCGAGTTCGGCATTTTTTGTGGGGATGCCGGTGCCGGAGCACCAAGCGGGGAGGAACGCGTTGTTCCATTGTTTGCCACCGCTGGCGGTGGACCCGTTTGGGGAGAGTGCGACGAAACCGGGGAGGTTTTGATTTTCGGAGCCGAGGCCGTAAAGGACCCAGGAGCCCATGCTGGGGCGGACGCTCGCGAACTCGCCGGTGGTCATGATGAGCTGGGCGGGCTCGTGCACGGAGGTTTTGGTGTGCATGGAGCGGACGACGCAGAGTTCGTCGGCGTGGGCGGCGAGTTTTGGAAACAGCTCACTGATATCCATTCCGGATTGGCCGTGCTTTGCGAAGGTGAAAGCGGAGCGTTGGAGTTTGCCGGAGAGTCGGCCCATGCCGGAGGCGGCCTCGCCGGCATTTTTTTGGTACTCTTTGAGGACTTCGTCGACGAGGCGCCCGTGATTTTTTTCGAGCGCGTTTTTGGGGTCGAAGGTATCGACTTGAGAGGGGCCGCCTTCGCAGAAGATGTGGATGACGCGTTTGGCTTTCGGCGCAAAGTGCGGGTGTTTGGGGGCGAGCGGGGAGGTTTCGGGGTGCTCGTTTTGGGCGGCGTTGGCGGGGCTATTTTGATCGAGGAGGGCGGCGAGGCCGAGTGCACCGATGCCGAAGGCGCTTCGGGCAAGGATGTCCCGTCGGGAAGTGAGGGGAGATTGTTGGCGACAGAGAGCGTTGAGCATGGGGCGAGGGGATTGTTTTTTGAGATTAGCGCGATGAGGGCGCGGGTGTGAGGGTTGCTCGTTGAAAAGTTCCTAAAACTGATTTGGCGCGGTTGAAGGGTGGGAGGACGAGGTGCAGGCGGCGTGCCGTTGCTGATGGAGGGGGCGGGGTTGAAGATGCTTTACGGTGTCTCTGTGAGTGAGCGAAGGTTACGCACTATGGTTATTGAGCCAAAAATCCGTGGATTCATCTGTATCACCTCTCATCCAGACGGTTGTGCTGCGCATGTGCGTCAGCAGATCGACTATGTTCGCTCTCAGGGAGCTGTGACTGGTGCGCCGAAGCGGGTTTTGGTGATTGGCGCGTCGACGGGGTATGGGTTGGCTTCGCGGATTGTGCCGGCGTTTGCGGGTGGAGCGGCGACGGTGGGGGTGTTTTTTGAGAAGGCGCCTGAGGGCGGCAAGTTGGGAACGGCGGGGTGGTACAATTCGTGTGCGTTTGAGCGCGAGGCGCATGCGGCGGGGCTTTACGCGAAGAGCATCAACGGGGATGCGTTTTCCGAGGAGATTAAGCGTCGGACGGTGGAGATGATTCGTGAGGATTTGGGGCAGGTGGATTTGGTGGTTTACAGTTTGGCGTCGCCTCGACGGACCCATCCGGTGACGGGGGTGACGTCGAAGTCGGTGTTGAAGCCGATTGCGGGGACTTTCTCATCGAAGACGGTGGATACGGACAAGGGGGTGGTGAGTCCGGTGACGATTGAGCCGGCGGTGGAGCAGGAGATTGCGGATACGGTTTCGGTGATGGGCGGGGAGGATTGGGAGTTGTGGGTGAACGCGTTGGAGGCAGGGGGGGTGTTGGCGACGGGCGCGAAGACGGTTGCTTACTCGTACATTGGGCCGGATTTGACGTGGGCGATTTACCGGAATGGGACGATTGGGAAGGCGAAGGAGGATTTGGAGGCGACGGCGAAGCGGTTGCATGCGCGGTTGGGGGAACGAGGCGGGGCGGCGTATGTTTCGGTGAACAAGGCGTTGGTTACGCAGGCGAGCAGTGCGATTCCGGTGGTGCCGCTTTACATTTCGTTGTTGTACAAAGTGATGAAGGAGAAGGGGATTCACGAAGGTTGTATTGAACAGATTCAGCGGTTGTTTGCAGACCGTCTGTACACTGGCGTGGCGCCGCAGTTGGACGAGGCGGGCCGGATTCGGATTGATGACTGGGAGATGCGGGCGGATGTGCAGGCGGCGGTGGCGGAGGTTTGGCCTGGGGTGACGACGGAGAACTTGGCGACGGTTTCGGACATTTCGGGGTACCGTGAGGAGTTTCTTCGGTTGTTTGGATTTGGCCTTTCTGGGGTGGATTATCGGGCAGATACAAGTCCGGACGTTCATTTGCCATCCGCATAGTCTTTATTAGATTCAAGGCTTACAGCGTTTTGAAAGCTTGCGCCGAGTTGGTGCAACGTTAATGTGGGGGCTTAACGGAAGGTGAATCCGCATCCTTGTGGGGGCGGAGTTGTGATTGGAGCGAGTTGTCTGTGGGTGTTGGCAAATCCGGGCGGGTACTGAGGTGCCTGTCGAAGCCAGATGCATGGAGGCTCGCCGGTTACGCATTCGAGAGTTCGTAGTGGGTTGCTGCAGTCCAAGAGAGATTGCGGGGCCTTCCCTTCCGGCAAACAAGAAACCAAGGCACCCTAGCGAGGTTTACCCGTTTTCCCGATGATTTTCAAAAATCAGAGCACTGGACACCAGCGACGCACCGTAAGTGTGCGTGACTGAGCGTGGTCTGGCGGGAACGCGGGCGCAGGTGCCGCCTAGCAACACATGAGTAATAATGATAATCGCCGTTCGGGTCGCAGTCGCGGACCACGGCGTCGCGGTGGAGATCACCGCCATGGGGATCGGAATCGGAATGAGCGCGGTGAGCGGAATGAGCGCGGTGAGCGCACGGAACGTCGGTCGGAGCCACAGAAGCTCGGGTTTTTCGCCCGGATTTTGAGGTTTTTCGGGTTTGGTGGGTCGGACGCCCCAGCGGGCGGACGGGAACGCAAGGATTATCCCCCCTACCAAGGGCGTTCTGGGGGCGGGAGTTCGGAGGGCGCGGAGCGTCCGGCGTTCAGCGAGGCGCGTGAGTCGCGTCAGCGTGCGCCACGGAAGCCCGAGTTGTTGGAGGTGACGACGCCGAAACTCTACGTGGGAAACCTG
>JBEEPE010000273.1:0-3145 GCA_041191265.1 Verrucomicrobiota bacterium
CCCCCCACCGCATCCAACGACGCCGGCCCACGCACCGAAAGCCGAGCCCCCCGAACCGCACCCACCCCCCGCAAATCCATCGCAAACCCCTCTCCCTCCCCTTCCGCCAAACCCGCCAGCAACTTCAACTCCGAAGCCCAACCTCCCAAGCGACCCTCAACCGTCTCACGCACCTTCGCCAAAAAACCAACCTCAGAACCACCACGCCCCCCGCCCAACCACAGCCCACCAACAAAAACCCCAATCAGCAAAAGGACCCGAAAACCACCCCTCAAATCCACCCTTAATCCCCTGATGAACAATGCCAAACGTTCAATTAGCGTTTTCATAGATAAGAATCCGGTTTCGTTGACTGATCAGCTGTCTCATTTCCCGAGGACCGACTCGCCGCGTCCACCCAAGTGAACCCCCTCTCAAATGAACGCCGCACCATCGATTTTTTGCTCAATCATCTCTGAGCATCGTTCGCGCCAGAGAAAATCTTCTCCCACCTCCCACCACCACTCCCATCGCCCACTCCCATCGTCAAAACCCCTCCACACCAAAACCGCTCGTATGTCGTGACTGGCGGATGGGGAGGGATTCGAACCCTCGGTACCGATTAAAGTACACACGCTTTCCAGGCGTGCCCGATAGACCACTCTGGCACCCATCCCCGCGTCACAGCGGACCGCAAATGCACCAGTCACTCCCCCGAAAATCAAGCAGCAAACTCGCCCCCCAATAAAAGGTTCACCCTTTTCCCCAGCCCGTTTTCGGGTTCCATTCAACAAATGGACCTCCCCTTCACCAAAATGAACGGCGCCGGAAACGACTTCGTCATGGTCGATAACCGCGCAAACCAAATCAGCCTTTCCAAAGAACAAATCGCACGCCTCTGCGACCGTCACCGTGGCATCGGTGCCGACGGCCTCATCTGCGCAGAACCCGCATCCTCCGCGCAAGCCCACCTCCGCATGCGCTACTACAATGCCGACGGTGGCGAAGCCGAAATGTGCGGAAACGGCGCGCGCTGCTTCTCCCGCTTCGGCGCCAGCCTCCTCCATCTCTCCGACGCCATTCGCTTCGAAACCCTCGCCGGTGAAATCCACGCACTGCTCCTCGGCTCCTCCGTGCGCCTCACCATGAGCGCACCCCACAGCCACAAACCCGCCACCCTCCTCCCCGTCGGTTCCAGCCAACTCGCCGTCCACTTCATCAATACCGGCGTCCCACACGCCGTCATCCCCATCTCCGATCTCCCAAACTGCGACGTGCACCACCTCGGCGCAGGCATCCGCTACCACGACCACTTCGCCCCCAAAGGCACCAACGCAAACTTCACCGCCCCCTCCCACTCCCCCGAACAAGACCTCCTCGTTCGTACCTACGAACGCGGCGTCGAAGGCGAAACCCTCGCCTGCGGAACCGGGGTCGTCGCATCAGCCCTCATCCACCACCTCGAAACCGGAAAACCCTCCCCCATCCGCGTCCGCGTCGCAGGTGGCGATGTCATGGAAGTCGCTTTCAAAAAGAACAATCACGGATTTCATGACGTCACCCTCACCGGACCAGCCGACTTCGTCTTCTCCGGTAGCGTAACAGTCTGACAACAACCACGCACACCACCCGACCAAGCCCAAGAACTGCTAAATCGAAATAAATACCTCATGAACACCCTAAAAACCTCCGTCCTCGCCCTCGGCACCGTCGCCGCAACCCTCCACGCCCAAAGTCCTGATTCCAAACCGCTCGGCTATCAAGACACCCCCATCATTCCCGGGACTAAATGGCACGTGCACGACGGAGAACGCCCGCAACCACGCATCATTACCCCCGGCGAAAACAGCACTCAAACGACGCCAGGCACCGCCCCAAGCGACGCCGTCGTCCTCTTCAATGGAAAAGACCTTTCCATGTGGAAAAACCACTCCGACGGACAACCCGCTTGGAAAGTAGAAAACGGACACATCGTAATTGCCCCAAAACGTGGAAGCCTATCCACTGCAAGCGAGTACGGACCCGACATCCAACTCCACATCGAATGGTCCGCCCCTCAACCCGCTTCCGGAAACGGACAGGGCCGAGGCAACTCAGGGGTCCTCTTCTTCGGAAAATACGAGGTCCAAGTCCTCGATTCCTACGAAAACAAAACCTACCCCGACGGTCAGGCCGCCTCCCTGTACGGATTCATGCCCCCTCTCGTAAACGCCACCCGTCCTCCCGGAGCCTGGAATATTTACGACATCATCTTCAACGGCGCGCGGTTCGAAAACGATAAGCTCGTCAGCCCCACCATCATCACCGTCCTCCACAATGGCGTTGTCGCACAAAACCACATCGCTGTCCCCGGGCCCACCTCCCATAAAGGCCTCCCCACCTACAAACCCCATCCCGAAAAGGGACCCATCGTCCTCCAAGACCACGGCAACCCCGTTCAATACCGAAACATCTGGCTCCGAGAACTGAAGCCAGTCGACTCAAAGTAAGCCTCGGAAAATCCGCGGATGCTGCCCCCCCTCCAAATCCCGGACAAGCCAACCGCCCTCCGGCGGTCACCTCACCCCTTCGTGTCGGCTCTCATCGCCGGCACGCTGGGTCTCACACTGCTGCCAGCGCACACTGCCGACGCCCCTAAACCCGCCGAACGGACTCCTCAGCCAACGCTGAAAATCGTCGTCGCACTCCCGCAACCCGAAGGCACGCTCTCCCTCGGAATCTTCAACGCAGCAGGCAAAATCGTCAAAACGCTCGCGTCCGAACAAGAAATCTCCTCGCTGAAATCCAACCTCAACGGCATCGAACTCCTCTGGGATTGCACCGGTGAGAAAGGACTCCCCGTCACAGGTTCAAACTACCGAGCCAAAGGATTCTTGGTCAGCGACCTCAATACTCAAGGCGAAGCGTTTCACGGAAACGATTGGGCCACCGATACCGAACCCAAACGCCCCGCATCCATCACCGGACTCCGCTTCGAAGACGACGCCTTCGTCATCTCACTCAAAGACCCCTCCGGCAACGCCTTCGCAACAACCCACCCCCTCCCAACAGAAAAACCACCCACCCCACCCACCCCAGCACCCACATCCCAAGACACCAACGCGCCGCTGCCCGCCACGCGTCCACCCGCTGAACCAAAAGACGAACTCGGACTCCAGAGCCGCGC
>JBEEPE010000274.1:0-9546 GCA_041191265.1 Verrucomicrobiota bacterium
TGCGGATTTGGCGGGTATTCCCGCCGTGAAGCCTGGCAGCAAGTAAGCGGGGCGGGCGTATCGATGATCGAGCATGATTCATCCGGTGTTGGTGTAAGGATTTAAAGGAGAGACAAGTCTATGATTACGTGGTTGTTGAAAAAGATTATCGGTTCCAAAAATACGCGATTGGTTAAATCGCTTCGGCCGGTGGTGGAGAGAATCAACACGATTGAGGAGGGTTTTCGTTCGTTATCGGATGACGCGTTGCGGGAGCAGGTCGCGGGTTGGCGGAAGCGTCTCTCGGATGCGCCGATTGAGCAGCATCCTGCGATTTTGGAGGAGATTTTGCCGTATGCATTTGCGGCGGTGAAGAACACTGCGCGCCGTTTGGCGGAACGAAAGCATGAGTACCTTGTTTGCGATCATCCGGTGACGTGGAACATGGTGCACTATGATGTTCAGTTGATTGGGGGGATTTGCCTGCATCGCGGGATGATTGCGGAGATGGCGACAGGGGAGGGAAAGACATTGGTGGCGACGCTTCCGCTGTTTTTGAATGCGTTAGCTGGGCGGGGTGCGCACTTGGTGACGACGAACGATTATCTTGCGCGACGCGACGCGGAGACGATGCGTGAGTTGTATGGATTCCTAGGTTTGACCACGGGGATTATCCAGCACGACCAATCTCCGGACGAGCGTCGGGAGCAGTACAACTCGGATATCACGTATGGGATGAACTCGGAGTTTGGGTTCGACTACCTTCGGGATAACGGGATGGCGACATCTCGTGAGCAGCAAGTGCAGCGTGGGCATGCCTTTGCGATTGTGGATGAGGTGGATTCGATTTTGATTGATGAGGCACGTACGCCTCTGATCATTTCTGGGCCGGCGACGGTTTCGACGCACCAGTTCGACACATTCAAACCGGTGGTGGAAGGGTTAGTGAAGCAGCAGACGCTGTTGTGCAACCGACTTTGCGCGGACGCGGAGGCAGCGTTTGAAAAGAAGCAGTCTGAGGAGTTTGGGCGGTTGATGTACAAGGTGAAGCTTGGCAACCCGCGCAATAAGGCGTTGTTGCGTGCGATGGAGGATACTGAGAAGCGGAAGGCGATGGATAAGACGGAGTTGTCTTATGCGACGGACACTCGGAAAGAGGAGTTATTTGCGTTGAAGGAGGAGTTGTTTTTCACGATAGACGAGCGTCAGCACGAGGCGGATTTGACGGACAAGGGTCGGTCGTATTTGAGTCCTGACAATCCGGATGCGTTTGTTTTGCCGGACTTAATCACGCAGTTTGCTGAGATTGATCAGGATACGGCGTTGACTCCTGCGGAGAAGGTGGAGGGGAAATCGAAGCGGCAGGCGCACATGGATCATCAGTCGGAGCGGATTCACAATATTTCTCAGTTATTGAGGGCGTATTGTTTGTTTGAGCGAGATGTTCACTATGTGGTTGAGGAGGGGAAGGTTGTGATTGTGGACGAGTTTACGGGTCGCAAGATGCCTGGGCGTCGATGGAGTGATGGGTTGCATGGTGCGGTGGAGGCGAAGGAGGAGGTGGTGATTGATCGGGAGACTCAGACGTTGGCGACGATTACGATTCAGAATTATTTCCGGTTGTACCGGAAGTTGGCTGGGATGACGGGAACTGCGGAGACGGAGGCGAACGAGTTTAGCGATGTGTACCGATTGGATGTGGCGGTGATTCCGACGAATCGGCCGTGCGTTCGAAAGGACTTGAATGATTTGGTTTACAAAACACGGCGTGAGAAGTTCAACGCGGTGATTACCGAGATTAAGGATGCTCATGTGAAGGGGCAGCCGGTTCTGGTGGGGACGGTGAGCGTTGAGCAGAGCGAGGTTTTGTCGAGGATGCTGAAGCGGGAGAAGATTCCGCATGCGGTGTTGAACGCGAAGTATCACCAGCAGGAGGCTGAGATTATTTCGAAAGCGGGTCAGCGCGGGGCGGTCACGATTTCGACGAACATGGCGGGTCGTGGGACTGACATTAAGCTGGGCGAGGGGGTGAGCGACTTGGGTGGGTTGTTTGTGATTGGCACGGAGCGACATGAGGCGCGGCGGATTGATCGTCAGCTTCGTGGGCGTTGTGCTCGTCAGGGCGACTCGGGATTGTCGCGGTTTTACGTTTCGTTTGAGGATGATTTGATGAGGAACTTTGGTGCCTCGGGTCGAATGACGACGATGATGGAGCGGTTGGGTTTGCAGGAGGGTGAGGCGTTGGAGCATCCGTGGTTGAATAAGTCGGTGGAGACGGCTCAAAAGCGGGTGGAGCAGCGTAACTATTTGATTCGGAAGCGGTCGCTTGAGTTTGACGATGTGATGAACCGTCAGCGTGAGGTGATTTATGGATGGCGGAATGAGGCGATTACGACGGATGACACGCGATTCATGATTGAGGAGGTGATGGGGGAGATGATTCCGGAGCGAGTGGGAGGCTTTTATGCGGATGGGGTGGAACCGGAAGTGGACGGGTTGTTGCATTGGTTAAACAGCACTTTTCCGTTGGGGATGGACCGCAAGGATTTGCCGTCTGAGGGGCAGGTTGGGCTCGCGGAGATGGTGGAGTTTGTGACGGAGAAGGTTCGTTCGGCGTATGCGTTGAAGTGTGCGCATGAGACGCCTGAATCTCTTCAGAGCATGGAGAGGTATATTTTATTGAATGCGATTGATCGTCTTTGGCAGGAGCATCTTTATGCGATGGATGCGTTGCGGGAGGGGGTTTATTTGCGAGCTTACGGGCAGAAGGATCCGTTGGTTGAGTTTAAGTCGGAGGCGTTTGAAATGTTCACGGCGTTGATGGGGACGATTAAGAACGAGGTTCTGCACAACCTCTTCCGGTCGACATCGAATCTGATGGCGTTCGAGCAGTTTCTCTCGAGTTTACCTCAGTTGTTGACGGGTCCGGACGAGATGGGTGAGGCAACGCATACACAGGTTCCTGCCTCGGGGGAGGCGAGGATTGATGCGACGGGGTTGGACGATGTGTTTGCGCGGATGTCTCCGGAGGCTCCGAAGGTTGGTCGGAATGACCCGTGTCCGTGTGGGAGCGGGCGCAAATTCAAGGCCTGTTGCGGTGGATCAGCCGTTGTGTGAGTTTTGGGGAGCACTACTATATGCGCGCTGCGTTGAAACCATTTTTGGCGGTTGCGGGATTGCTGACATTGGTGGGGTGTCAGACGGATGTACGTGTTCGGAGCGACATCACCTACCTTGGGGGATACCGACCGTCTTCGGAACCGGGTCGTGCACCATTTGACAATGTTTCGTTTTGGGAGGGCGACGGTGTAGGGGGCAAGGAGTCGATCAAGATTTCGTTGAGCGAGCAGCGCGCCTATTTTTATCGTGATGAGCGATTAGTGGGCGTGTCGTACATTTCGACGGGGCGTGAGGGGTTCAACTCGCCGAAGGGGAGCTTCCAGATTTTGGATAAGGATGCGACGCATGTGTCGTCGCTGTATGGGGACTATGTTGACGGGCAGGGGCAGGTTGTTCAGAAGGATGTGGATCGCAAAAAAGATCCGATTCCAGCGGGTTGCAAGTTTGACGGGGCGAAGATGCCTTACTTCATGCGGTTCGCGGGTGGGGTTGGGATGCATCAAGGTTTTTTGCCAGGATACGCGGCCTCGCATGGTTGCATTCGGATGCCTGAGTTCATGGCGCGCAAGTTTTTTGATAATGTGAGAAAAGGCACTCCGGTTCGTGTGGAGGATTGATATGTTACAGCGGCGCGAGCTTGTCTTTTCGGCGGTAGGGTTAGCCCTGAGTTCTTGTGTTGCGACGGAGCGTTTAAATCCATTTGGCGCGGCGCGGCGCTATCGATGGGTTGCGATGAGGATTACTGGTGAGAAGGTGGGGGACGTCGTGATTGAACTTTCCGACCGTGCGCCGACTCATGCGCAAAACTTTTCTCGTCTTGTCTCGTCTCGATTTTACGAAGGTTTGGGCGTCCATCGAGTGGTTGCTGATCGGTTTGTGCAGACGGGAGATCCCCTCAGTCGCAAGGGTTCAACCCGCGCGATTGGTACGGGTGGTCCGGGTTACACGTTGGCCTCGGAGATGGGTTTGAAACATGTTCGCGGTGCGGTGGCCATGTCGCGCTTGTCGGATACGGTGAACCCCAGCCAGAGATCCAACGGGAGTCAGTTTTTCTTTGTCTTGAAGGATTCTCCGGAGTTCGACGGACGGAACACGGTTTTCGGAATGATCGTTCAGGGCTTGGAGTTTCTTGATGGGCTATCGAATGCTCCAGTAAACGGTTCGGGGGCTCCCATTGAGCCGGCGCGTCTTGGGCGCGTCCGGGGCTCCGAAGTATCGGCTGAGGACGCGTTACGTCAGTTGTGAGGCGGGTATCTCTCGTCTTTTTGGGTGAATCTCGTCTTGTTGGGGTGAAGTCGTGAGATGTCATCAACCTACGGAGAGGCGTTGAACCTTGCCCCACTCGGGCCAGAGACCGTTTTTGCGGTGTGGTTGCGAGTGAGCGGCGGAAAGAACGATGGATTTTCCGTCAGCGCTGAAACGAGCCTGTGTGATGCGGTTTTTGGTGTCGACGGAGTGGACGAGGCTTCCGTCTTGAGCGGAGAAAAGTGCGGCGTTCCATGTGCCCTGCGCTTGGCGGCCTGCCATGAAAAAATGTGATCCATCTGGCATCCACACGATGCTTTCCATCAGGCCATTACCGTGTTGACCGTCTTTGATGTGGTCGCCTTTCGCGCCTTTTTTCCAGTCCCAGCGTTGCCAGGTCATTTTGCCGTTTCCGGCCATTGGGTCTCCCATCGGACCCATCCCGCAAACCGCTAGCGTTTGGCCGTCGGGTGAGAACGACATCCCAAAAATCCCGCCGCAGTGGTGGTGCGTTTTGATGGATCCCCACGAGGTAAAATCGGGGGAAGTGAAGGACGCAACCGGTTCTTTCACTGGCTTGCGAAGATCCCAAACTCGGACTTCTCCCATCATGTTTCCGGCTGCGAGAAAATGACCGTCTGGCGAGAAGGCACAGCTCTGCACCGGAGGCACGTGCTCAAACGCTGCGACAAGGTCCCCTGAATACGTGTCGAACACTTTCACCGATGGTTCGGTTTCTGGAGCGGGCTCATATTTCCAGCCGCCTGGGAGGTATTGTCCGGTTGTGGATGCGACGCGGGATCCATCGGGTGAGAGTGCGAGTTGCCAACTCCAGAACTGGTGGGCGAGCACTCGGCGCCAAGAGCGGCCGGAAGTGGTGTCATGCCAGAGAAGCGCGCCGTCATAACCTCCGGATATCAATGTTTTTCCATCGGGAAGGAGAACGCATCCGCTGGCGAAGGAAGTGTGCTTCGCTGTGAACTCACGTGTGCTCTTGGATTGGAGGTCTACGCAGTGAATGGACCCATCGGCGCATGCGGCGTAGGCAACCGATGCGTCGGTTGCAATGGCGAGTCCGAGAGCTCCGGTGGGTAGTTTCGTCTCGCGGACGGAGGTCAGTTTCATGGCGTTTAGGCGAGGAGTTCTCGAATGGGAGCGACCTTGTTTTCGACGCGATGGAAGGTCGGCATTCCATCGAGTTCGTATTCTGCGTGAGGGTCGAGTCCGAGCGCAGTGAAGATGGTTGCGAAGAGGTTTTGTTCGTTGAAAGCGGTGCCGTCGACATCGACCCCATCGATATCGGTTGCGCCGGTGACAATGCCCCGTTTGAGGCCGCATCCGGTCATCATCATGCTCCACGCGTTAGGGTAATGGTCACGTCCGCGCGCTACGTTGATCCAAGGGGTGCGACCGAACTCGCCCATGGCGATGACGAGAGTGGAGTCGAGGAGTCCGCGAGATTCGAGGTCGTTGATGAGGTGGAAGAGTACGCGGTCGAGTTCGGGCACGAGCATCTGGTGGATTTCGTGTTGGAAGACGTGGTTGTCCCAGTTCATTCCGTTGGCGACCATGACAAATGGAGCGCCGTTTTCGACGAGGTTCCGCGCCATAAGGGCGTGCTGTGCGAAGCTGCCTGGACCGTACCGTTCGCGGTCTTTTGCGGGGAGACGTTCGATGTCGAAGAGGTGAGCGCTGGCGGAGAGGCCTTTCATCCGCTCAAAGGCGGCGTTTTGACTGCGAGCAACGGCGCTGGATTGTGTTTGTTCGAACCTTGCTGCGAGGAACTTGCGGAGTGTTTCGCGAGATTCTCGATCGTCCGCTGGCAGCGAGTCGCCACCTTCGCGCAGAAGCTTGGTGTAGTCGCCGCCGAGTCGGACGGGGCTGTGTTCTGAGCCGAGCCAACCTGCCCAGTTCCCTGCCTTGAACGATTCGAACTCGTTTCCTCCGGGGATGGGATCGAGCAGGACGAAGTTGGGAATGGTTGCATCGAGCTGGCCGAGCGATTGGGAGATGACGCTGCCGAGGGTTGGGCGGGTGAAGCCTGGGCGGTCTGGGTTTCCTCGTTGCAGAAGGCTGATTGCTTGAAAATGCTCGGGTTGAGCGGTTTTCATGTTTCTGACGATGTTCAGTCGGTGCGCGATTGAAGCGCATTTCGGCATAAGCGAGGAGAAGTGAATGCCGGGGATTGAGGTGCGAATGCTTCCGAAGGGCCCGCCGCTGGGGCGTCCGGGTTTGGGGTCCCACGTTTCGAACTGGCTGGGTGCGCCGCAGAGCCACAGGAGGATGCAGTGTTTTTTGGCTTTTGCGGTTTGCTCGGCGAGTGCCTGTCGAAGGAAGAGGCCTTCGAAGCTGGTTGCTGTTGCAAGTGCGCCGCCTGTGAGTCCCTTGAGGAAGAGGCGGCGGTGGAGTTGGTGATCTCCGGTGTTGCAAGGGTTCGGCATCTCGAAGTCAGGGTTGTTCATCGGGGAACGATTAGAAACTCGGGGCTGGTGATGAGCGCGTGAACGATGTTGCGAATAGCGTTCAATCGCCCCTCATTGTTCGAAGAGGTGGCGTGTAATGCATCTGCAAAATACTTGGATTCATCGGGTTCTGGTTTTCTTCCGAGGGTAGCTATGAACGCCTCGATCACACAGGTTTCCGGCGGTGTGATGGTTTGGAGACGTGCGATGAGCGGACTTTCCAGTTGGCTGATTTCGCGGAGTAGGGGAGAGCTTGTGAGGAACTGCGCCTGAACGAAGTTGGCGTTGTAGTCTTTCGGAAGGACGTCGGGGATAGCGGCAACGGCGGCTTTTCGGAGAGGTTCGTGTTCGGGAGGAAGTCCGGCGACGATGCGCCAGGAGCGGGATAGCTGTTCTGCGGTGAGCGGGCGTTCGGGTGCACTGGCGAATGCGGTAGGGTCGGCGGTCAGGCCTCCGGAGAGTGCGTAGGGTTCGCTGAGCACGATTCCGTGGAGGAGGCGTTTTACGTCGTATTGATGGTTCGCAAAATCGCGGGTAAGCCATTCGAGCAGTTCGGGATGGCTGGGCGCGTTGCGGGCGTTCATTTCATCGGCTGGATGCACGATTCCGCGGCCTATGAGTGCGGCCCACATTCGGTTGACGAATGCTCGAGCGAGGAGTGTGTTTTCGTCGGTGGCAACATCCGCAAACGTTTCCCGACGCGAGTAAAGGGGGACGCGAACTTTGGCTTTTGCATCCACGTAGAGGTCGTCTTTGTCCTCGGGTTTGTGGTCGCCGGCGGGCCAAGTTTCGCTAATGGAACGTCCGTTTAGGAGAGTGATGATTGCCGGTTGTGATTCTTTCTTGAGGTTGGTGAAGTTGACGAACCCTCCCACGGCTGACTCGGCGACTCCGCTAGAACCATCGACGTTTTTACTTCGGTTGAAAGCGGTTACGAGTCCCCAGTAGTGGGACTGCTTGATTTCACGGGCGAGTGGGTGGTCATGGCACTGTGCGCAATCGATGCGCGTGCCGTAGATGAGTGGGGCCACAGCTTCTGCGATGGCTTGGTGATCGTTCTTACGCTCGTAAAGAAACCACGTTGACCCTTTTGTTTCCGGTCGGTCACCCCGTCCGGTAAGGATTTGGTGAACGGTCCGATTCCACGGTTGGTTCGCTTGAAAGGTGCGCTCCAGGAAGCCGTACCAACCGCTTTGTTTGCGTCGGTCCTCGCTGGACCCGCGTTTGGGGCGTCCCATGAGGAAGTTGTCCCAGAGCTCGCGCATGCGAATGGTATACTCTGCGGAATCGAGCAGGCGTTGGACGGCTTGGCCACGTTTGTCGGGGGCGGTCGAGCGGGTGAATGCTTCGGACTCCTGCGGCGTTGGGATGCGTCCGGCGAGGTCGAGGGAAGCGCGTCGGAGCCAAGCGGCATCGGAGAGGGTGGGAGAGGGTTTGAGGGCGCGGCGCATCCAGCCCTCTTGGATGAGGGTATTGATTGCGGTTGGGATGTCATTGAAGTCACGGGTTTGAGTGGCTACAGCGACGGTGTTGATTGGAGCGGAAGGCGACTCAGGCAAGTTCGCGATCCATTGTCGGATTGTTTCTCGTTCGAGGGATGGAAGCTGCTTTTTGGGCGGCATGTGTGGGTCGCTGCCTTCGGAGAGCACGGTGAAGAGCGGGCTTGCCTCCGGGTTGCCTGGTTTCACGACGGGACCGGAATCTCCGCCTTTGAGGAGTGCGGGGAGGTTATCGAGTTCGAGGCCGGCTTTTTGTTCGATGGGGCCGTGACACTTTACGCAGTGAGTGTCGAGGAGGGGTTGGATGCGGGTGTGCCACGAGGGGCCAGCGTCCGCCGCGCTGGAGGCGAGCGAGAGGAGGACGAGCGAAGCGAGGGAAATCAGAAGGGCGGTGCCGGGGCGGGCGTTGGCCATCGTGGGAGGATACCCCATCTGCCGAAACAATGTTAGAGCCGAAAGTGGGGATTGGATGGCTGGGTCGCTGGGAGGGTGGGGGGGCTCCCAGCGGTCCTGAATGAGTTGGCTTTAGATGGAGACATCGTCGTCCCTACGAACGCGAATTCGGGGGACGATAAACTCGAGGAGGCGAGCGGTGGATTCGTCGAGCGTTTCGCGATCTGTGTGAAGGATGATTTCGGGATTTTCGGGTTCCTCGTAGGGGGAGTTGATTCCCGTGAACTCGGGAATTTCGCCATTTCGCGCGCGCTGGTAGAGGCCTTTAACGTCTCGAGATTCGCAGGTTGCCAACGGTGCGTTCACGTAGACTTCGAAGAACTCAACTCCGCTTTCGAGCGCGATTTCGCGCGCACGGCGACGGTCGGATTGGTACGGGGCGATGAACGCGGTTACTACGATGAGGCCGGCATCGGCCATGAGTTTTGCGACCTCGGCGACGCGGCGGATATTTTCGGTTCGGTCTTCGTGAGAAAAGCCGAGGTTTGCGTTGAGGCCGTGGCGCACGTTGTCTCCGTCGAGCACGTAGACGTGATTGCCGAGGTTGAAGAGTTCGCGCTCGAGGTTGCGCGAGATGGCTGATTTGCCTGCGCCGCTGAGTCCGGTGAGCCAGATGACGGCACCGCGATGACCATTTCGGAGGTTTCGGTTTGTTGAGGTGACGTTGCCCTCAGACCAGAAGATATTGGAGCTCTTGACCTTGCTGCGATCTGCGTAGACCCCGCTGTGAATGATTCCACCGCCGGCAACCTGGCGGTTGTCTACGATGACGAAACGTCCGAGCAGCG
>JBEEPE010000275.1:0-2650 GCA_041191265.1 Verrucomicrobiota bacterium
ACGCCGTTCCCGCGTATGATGCGCGACAAATGCTCACGATTCGCGACCTGAAAAAAGCCCACGGCGTCACCCTCTTCGAAGAAGCCTGCATGCAGGTCAACTACGGGGAACGCGTCGCCCTCGTCGGACCCAACGGCGCCGGCAAAAGCACCCTCTTCTCCCTCATCCTCAAACGCGACGAACCCGACGCCGGCACCATCGAGCGCGACCCCTGGACCATGGTCGGCTTCCTCCCGCAGGAGGCCGAAGCCGTTGGTGACGAAACCGTGCTCGATATTGCCACCGGACGCGCCAGCGAAATCCCCGCCCTCGAAACACGCCTCCGCGAACTCGAAGCCAAAGGAGACGTCGATGGCCCCGACTACCTCGAGGCCAACGCCAAATACGAAGCGCTCACCAACCCGCAGGTCGATGCAAAGGCCAAACGCATGCTCGCCGGTCTCGGCTACCGTGGCACCGACTTCGACCGCCCCGCGCGCGAACTCAGCGGCGGCTGGGTCATGCGCGCCCACCTCGCGCGCCTCCTCGTGATGGAGCCCGACCTCCTCATGCTCGACGAACCGACCAACCACCTCGACCTCGTCTCCCTCCTCTGGCTCCAAAACTATCTCAAAAACTATTCCGGCGCCGTCCTCCTCATCTCCCATGACCGCCAGTTCATGGACGAAGTCATCGAAAAGGTTTACGAAATCGCAGACCGCAAACTCCACGAGTGGACCGGCAACTACACCGATTACCTCCGCCTCAAAGACGAAGCCTACGAACGCCAGTCGGCCGCCTACAAAAATCAGCAGAAGGAAATCGCCGCGCTCCGCGAGTTCTATGACCGCTTCCGTCAGGTCGCCTCAAAAGCCTCGCAAGCCATGAGCAAGCTCAAGCAAATCGAGCGCATGGAACTCATCGAGAAGCCGCTCCCCCCACGCAAACCGTTCCGATTCATGATTCCGCAACCCGTCCGCAGCGGATCCAAAATCGTGGCGCTCGACAACATCCACATGGCCTACGGGAACTTCAAAGTCTACGAAGCACTCTCCCTCGACATCGAACGCGGCGAACGCACCGTGCTCGTCGGACCCAACGGCGCCGGAAAAAGCACGCTCCTCAAAATCATCGCCGGCGTTCTCGAGTTCCAAAAAGGCGACCGCAAACTCGGCCTCAACGCCAAGCTCGGCTACTTCAGCCAACACCGCGCCGCCACCCTCGACCCCGATAAATCCGTCCTCCAAGAAGTCATGGATTGCGCGAGCGCCACCGGCGACCTCCAAGAAACCGACGCGCGCGCCATGCTCGGCAGCTTCCTGTTCCGAAAGGATGATATCCACAAGAAAACCAGCGTGTTAAGCGGTGGCGAAAAAACGCGCCTCAACCTCATCAAGTTCCTCGTCGATCCGCCCAACCTGCTGTTGATGGACGAACCAACCACCCACCTCGACATCATCACCGTCGAATCCCTCATCCTCGCCCTCGAAAAGTACGAAGGCACCCTCGTCTTCATCTCGCACGACGTGCACTTCATCCGAAAACTCGCCACCAAAGTGCTCCACGTCAAAAACGGGAAAGTCACCGGCTACCCCGGCGGATACGATTACTTCCTCGAAAAATCCGGCGGCCTCACCGATGACCGCGCCGCCGTGGTCGGATAAACACGACCATGACGCCAATGGCCGCAACAGACCGCGAATCGCTCCCAACCACCTCCGCACAAAAACCCTAAACCCAGAATGGGTCCAGACTCCCGCAGGCATTCGGGCGCCCTTTTCATGAAAGCTGTGCTGCAAATCGGGGGCGGTTCGCTCATTTTCCGCCACCGGAAGGCCACCTTTGCTGATTCGCAGTGATTTGCGCCACCAATCAGTCGTTTCTCTCCCCTACACTTTGAACCGCTTTGGCCCCAGACAAGCGACCTCCGGTGCCCCAACCGAGCACCTCATACCACACTCCCCCCCTCACTGACCGCGCCCCTCTCCGCGCCAACGGCATCGCCCCAGTGCCCACACCGCTTTTACCCAAGCCCAGTGTGGGCAACGCAATGAATCCGGCCCCTGCAGGGCTCAATACGATTACACCCGCTCCAATGTTCCGCTCACCCCGCCGAACGCATTCGTCTCAACCCCAAGCCGCTGGAGCACGGTCACAAACAAGTTCGAAAGCGGAAGCTCCTCCGCCTGAATCTTACCCGTCCAGCCAGCGTCCGAATCAATCCCAGCCCCCGCTTGGTTGTCCTCATTCCCTTTCCCAAACTTGAGGTAACGCCCGTTCTTAAACCCAAGGTTCTTACCGCCCGCCGAAATAATCGGATAGTTTCGCGATAAATGGAAACTGCTCGAAGCTGATCCGTGCATCGCAAACGTATTGTCCAACATATTCCCCTGCCCCGCAGGCTCCTGCGTCTCACGCAAACGCTGCACAAACCGGCCAAACTCCTCCGCCTGATACCGATTGTACGTCCCCAAATTCTGCCATCCCCCCGGCTTCTTCACCGCATGCGTCAACCCGTGCGCCCCAGGAAGTCCCACCGCCAGCGACAACAAATCGTGCGGCCCCTCCCCATTCTCACGCCCCAACTGGAACGTCGCAACCCGCGTCGAATCACTGAGAAACGCCAAATAAATCAGCTCGTACATCGTCTGGAAATACAGCTTCGCCTCCT
>JBEEPE010000276.1:0-7925 GCA_041191265.1 Verrucomicrobiota bacterium
ATAGATCCGCGCAATCCGCCGCTTCCCACCCGCTGCCCCCTCGCCACCGAACCACCTCTCCATCAGATACTCCGCTTGAACCCGACCCACCTTCACGTTGTCGAAGGTCACATACAAGTCGAGGTCGCACCCGCGAATCAATCGGTCGTACGCAAGCACCGGCACCCCTCCGGCATGCGCCGATTCCACCGCCTTGGACATCGCCTCGCCGTTGTGCGGCGCCACCACCAACACATCAATGCCCTGCCCCAGCAACGACTCACAATCCCGAATCTGTTGCGCATCGTCACTATTCGCCGACAACACCACCACCTCAGCCCCCAGCTCGCGCGCCCGCGCAACGAACGTGTCGCGATCCCGCTGCCACCGCTCCTCCTTCAACGTGTCCAACGACAATCCTATCCGCGGCGCCCCGCCCTGCTTCCCCCGCACGCGCTCCCCACCAGCACCGCCCTTCGACACCGCCAGTCCCAACAACACACTCAGCACGCAGGACGCAACAACCAGCACGATTCGGCTTTTCATAAAAAAACTCTCCCGCCCTTAAAGCAGCCCTCGTGCTCCCTTTCGAGAATCCCCCCGCCAATGGCCGTAGGCGCCCCGCAACTCAGCCGACCCAACCACAAACGCCCCCTCAGCCCGCGCTCACCACGTCTTCACCCACTTCGCCACATCAGCTCCCGTCGTCCCCTTGGCCGTCGACCACAAATCATAATCCGCACCGTACCCCGGCGACGCATCACTCTCCACCGGACGACGCCCCGCGCTCAACTCCGTCTGCATCCACTGCGCACGCGCCGTCGAATACCCATACGCATTTCCCCAAGGATCACGCAGATACGTTAACCCCCCAGCGCGCCCCGTCTGGTCAGCTTTGAAAGCCATGTACGCCTTCGTGTCCTGCGCCGCGCTGCCCGATTGCGAACGTCCCGACAACGCCGCATACAACTCAGCCGCAGCCCCAATATAGGCCGCCGTGCGTGGATCCTGACTCGCACGCGGATCCAGCGCGTCCGACATTTGCCCACGCGGAAACGAAGAGTTGTCCGCGCGATAGTTCTCCAGACCCGTCCGCATCGCAGCCATCTCAGACTGCGCCTTCGAACGCGAGGCCTTCCCGAACACCGAACCGCCAATCTGCGAAACCAGCCCTGTCAGCACGGCCAAAATCGCAATCACCACCAACAGTTCCACGAGTGAAAATCCACTCCGTCCGCCACGCACATTCGTCTGCATCTTCATCGTCATGAGGGGTTCGCCATTCAACATTCAGACTACGTCTTCACGTCACTCATCCCCTTGATGAGGTCGATCATCGGCAAGAACAACGCAATCACGATTGTCCCCACAATCACCGCAAGAAACACAATCATCAGCGGCTCCAACAACGACGTCAGCCCCTCCACCGAGTTGTCCACCTCATCGTCATACACCTCAGCAATCTTCATCAACATGTCCGGCAACTGACCCGTCTCCTCACCAACGTCCACCATCGAAATCACCATCGGCGGAAACACGCCGCACGACTCCAACGGCGTCACCACCGATTCCCCCTCCTTCACCGCGTCGTGAACTTTCATCACCGCATCCGCCACCACCGAGTTTCCCGCCGTCTCACGCGTGATCATCAACGCCTGAAGAATCGGCACCCCGCTCGTCACCAACGTTCCCAGCGTTCGCGTAAACCGGGAAATCGAACTCTTCCGCAAAATGTCCCCAAAAATGGGCGACCGCAACGCCACCTTGTCAAACGCGGCACGCCCCTTCGTCGACGCCATAAAGGTCTTCGCCAGCAGGAAAATTCCGAAAATACCGCCCCCCAGCAAATACCAGTACTCCTGAGCATTCTTACTCAGGTTCATGACAAACAACGTCAACGCAGGCAACGGCTTCCCATTCAACATGTCGTTAAACACCGTCTGGAAACGCGGAACGATAAACGTCAGCAGGAAAACCATGATCAACACCGCAATCGACAACACCACCACCGGGTAGGTCATCGCTGACTTCACCTTGTTCCGCAACTTCTCAGCCTTCTCCTGAAACTCTGCGAGACGGTTCAGCACAATCTCAAGAACCCCGCCCAACTCCCCCGCCTTCACCATATTCACGTACAACCGACTGAACACTTTCGGATACTGAGACATCGACTCCGAAAAGGTGCTACCGCCCTGCACCGCTTCCGCAATCCCCATGATAATCTTCTTCAACACCGGATCCTTCTCCTGCTTGCCCAACACATCCAGACCCCGCAACAACGGCAACCCCGCATCAATCAGTGTTGCCAACTGACGCGTGAAAATCATCAGCACCTTCGAACTCACCGTCTTCCGCTGAAACATCCCCCCACCACCGCCCGCCTTCTTTTTCGAACCACCCGCCTTCGCAGGCTTCGCTCCCGCCTTCGCCTCCGCCACAGACGTCGGAAACAATCCAGCCTGACGCAACTGCAACACGACATCGTTCTGCGAGGCCGCGTCCATCGTGCCGCGACTCTCCTGTCCGCGCGCATCCAAGGCCACATAATCAAACTTCGGCATAGTCTTTGGGGGTTAAAGATTCTTTCGACCGCTGCACCGACAACTTCGCGCCCTCTCGGAAAGCGAAAATCACGCCCGTGCAGGCTTTCATCAAACCATCAGGTGTACTTCAGGACCTCCTCAATCGTCGTGTCCCCATCAAAAATCGACCGCAACCCGTCCTCACGCAACGTCGTCATCCCCAACTCAATCGCTTTCTGCTTCATCACCACCCCAGGAGCCCGCTGATTGATCAACTCCCGAATCGGCTCCGACATGTCCAACAACTCGTAAATCCCTTTCCGCCCCTTGTACCCCGTGCTGTTACACACCTGACAGCCCTGACCGTAATAGAAACTCTTGTCTCCAATCTCGTGCGGAGACAGACCCAACTGCGACAACACCGCCTCCGTCGGTTCGTACGGCGTCCGGCACTGCTTGCAAACGCGACGAATCAGGCGCTGCCCCAACACCCCCTCCAACGACGCCGAAATCAAAAACGGCTCCACACCCATATCAATCAATCGCGTCACCGCCCCCGGCGCATCATTCGTATGCAACGTCGTCAACACCAGATGCCCTGTCAGTGACGCCTGAATCGCAATCTGTGCCGTTTCCACATCGCGCGTTTCCCCCACCATGATGCGATCCGGATCCTGACGCAAAAACGCCCGCAAAACGCGCGCAAACGTCAAGCCAATGCCCTCACTCACAGGCACCTGAATAATCCCATCAATGTCATACTCCACCGGATCCTCCGCCGTCAGCACCTTCGCATCAATCGTGTTAATCTTGTTCAAACAGGCGTAAAGCGTCGTCGTCTTCCCTGACCCCGTCGGGCCCGTCACAATGAAAATCCCGTTCGGCAACTCAATCACCCGCAACAGGTAATCGTAAATCCGTTTCGGCATCCCCAGGGTCTCCAAATCCAAACTCACCGCCGATCGGTCCAACACCCGCAACACCACACTCTCACCAAACTGCGTCGGCAACGTCGACACACGAAGGTCCACCTGTTTCCCCGCAATCTGCTTCTGAATCCGTCCATCCTGCGGCAACCGCCGCTCCGCAATGTTCAGATTGGACATCACCTTCACCCGCGAAATCACCGGACTCGCCAAATGCCGAGGCGGAGGCGCCATCTCGTACAAGGCACCATCCACGCGATACCGAATCTTGAACTCATGCTCAAACGGTTCGAAGTGAATATCCGAAGCACGGTCCGCAATCGCCTGCTGCAAAACAAGATCCACGTACTTGATAATCGGCGCAGCAGTCGCCTCATCCTCATCCTCCACACTCACCGCCCCCAAATCTCTCAACGCCCCCTCCAACTCCTCCGCCCCTCGGCTGTAATACCGCTTAATCAACTGATCGATGTCGTCCTCCGGCGCCAAAAACACCTGAATGTCTCGGCCCAACCCAAACCGCAAATCCTCCAGCATCTGATGGTTCAAAGGATCCGCCACCACTAACTGAATCGTGTGCCCGTCCAGCCCCACCGGGAAAACTCGGTGCAACTGCGCCAACCCCGCCGGCACCGAACGTAGAACCGGAATCGCGGGCTCAAACCCCGTCAAATCAAGCGACTCCGTCCCCACAATTTGAGCGAGCGCATGGTAGAAATCCACCTTCGACATCACCCCGATTTGCTCCAACGCAGCGCCAATCGGCAACCCCGTCGCCGTCACGTGGTTCACCAGATCCTCCACCGCATCCTGTGAAATCACCTGATGCTCCGCCAACAACTCGAGAACTTGGAAATGGTTCATATCAATCGATCTATGTGGATCAGTCCTTGTCCCCCATCGTTACCGAAATCACCTCGTCCGCCGTCGTCATCCCCGCCAGCACCTTCCGAATCCCATCCTCCCGAAGCGTCCGCATCCCCATCTCCCGCGCTCGCTTCCGCAATACCACCGTCGTCGATCGCGAGTTGATCATGTGCCGCACTTCGTCATCCACCTGGAAAATCTCAAACAACCCCACCCGCCCACGATACCCATTGTAACGACAGTTATCGCACCCCTTCCCCTGCGAAACCGAGGCACCCGCCATCTGACTCGCATCCAACCCCAACGAACGCATTTCCGACAATTTCAGCTCCGCCGGCATCTTGCACTTCGGACACAACCGACGCACCAACCGCTGCGCCATCATCGCCCGCACCGCCGACGAAACCAAAAACGGTTGCACCCCAATGTCCACCAACCGCGCCACCGCACTCGGTGCATCATTCGTGTGCAAGGTCGAAAACACCAAGTGCCCCGTCAGCGAAGCATTAATCGCAATATTCGCCGTCTCAGGATCCCGGATTTCCCCGATCATGATGATGTTCGGGGCCTGACGCAGAATCGACCGCAACGCCGCCGGAAACGTCATCCCAATGTCCGTGTTTACCTGCACCTGGTTGATCCCCGACATCTGATACTCCACCGGATCCTCCACCGTAATCAACTTGCGGTCAGACCGATTGATGTAGTTCAAACACGCATACAGCGTCGTCGTCTTCCCCGACCCCGTCGGACCCGTCACCAACAGGATTCCGTCCGGCAACCCCAGCATCCGCTCGAAGACCGCCTGGTCGTCCGAAAGAAACCCCAACTGCGGCAACCCCAGTTGCAGCGACGACTTGTCCAAAATACGCATGACCACGCTCTCCCCGTGCGTCGTCGGAATCGTCGAAACACGAAGATCCACCTGCTTCGCCCCCACCTGCACCTGAATGCGCCCATCCTGCGGCAACCGCTTCTCCGCAATGGACATCGACCCCGACATGATCTTCAGCCGCGAAACAATCGCCGACGCCAGTTTCTTCGGCGGACTCGGCATCTCCTGCAAAATGCCATCCACTCGGAACCGCACCCGAAAGCGCGTCTCCAATGGCTCGAGGTGGATATCACTCGCCCTCAGGTTGTGAGCCTCGAGCAACAGGTTCGAAACCATCTTGATAATCGGCGCGTCGCCTTCCTCGTCAGCCAACGACTGCATCCCATCCAGCGCGGAACTCTCCCCCTCCAACCCAATCCGATAGTAACGCTTCTGCGCCTCGCGAATCGCCGCAGGTGTCGCGCACACAAACGACAACTCATGCTGAGTCAACATGTGCCCCAGCGAATCAAACGTATCGAAATCAATCGGGTTCCCCACCGCCAACGTCAACGCATTCCCCGCCAACGCCACCGGAATCACCTTAAAACGCTCCACCAACTCCCGAGGCACCGCATCCACCGCCATTTGCGGCACGGAAAACTCCCCCAAATCAACGAACTCCATCTGCGCATGCGCCGCCAAAGCCCGCATCTCGTCCTCCTCCGTCAACACCCCCTGCCGAATCAACTCCTCCACCACCAACCCGTCCGCCGCGCTCTCCCGCGCCATCGCCACCTGATCAGGCGTCACCAAACTCGTCTCCTGCAATATCTCGAGAATGAAATCTTGGTTCGTGCTCACGTATGTCTCTAGAGGGGATTCCAGCGAAACCGTGACACCACCGCAGCCGTCACAGTCCGCATGAGAAAACCTTCCACCCGACAAACCGCGCCTTCAATCCCGAATCCTGTTTTTCCTTTGAGAAAAAACACGCCGCTCACCACCCAAAATCACCTGAACCCACCCGCAACCCCTCAGCGAGGCCCCCGCCCCCCACTCTCACATCATCTGGTCCACAAACGGACGCGCCTCGAAAAATGCGATGTCCTCCAACCGCTCACCCGTTCCAATAAACCGCGTCGGAATCCCCAACTCCTGCTGAATCGCCACCACACACCCGCCCTTCCCGCTCCCGTCCAACTTCGTCACCACCACACCCGTCAACCCCGTCGCGGCAGCAAACTCTCGCGCCTGCACCAACGCGTTCACCCCCGTCGTCGCGTCCACCACCAACAACGTCTCGTGCGGTGACTCCGCATCCACCTTCGCCAGCGAACGCTTCACCTTCGCCAACTCACTCATCAAGTTCACCTTCGTGTGCAAACGACCCGCCGTATCGCAAATCAAAAACTCCACGCCGCGCGCCGCCGCCGCCTGATACGCGTCATGACACACCGCAGCAGGGTCCGCGTTGTAAGGCCCCTTAATCAAATCGCAACCCAACCGCTCCGCCCAAATCTCCACCTGCTCCACCGCCGCCGCACGGAACGTGTCAGCCGCCGCAATCATCACCGAATGCCCCTTCCGCTTCAGTAACCCCGCCAACTTCGCCGTCGTCGTCGTCTTCCCCGTCCCATTCACCCCCACCATCATCACCACCTTCGGCTTCGAAGGAAACGGACGCAGCATCGCCTGATCTCGTGGCAAAATCTTGAGCACCTCCTCCCGCGCGACCGTCATCACCGTCTCCTCCGTCAATCCCTTCCCCCCCTCGCGCAAGGCCGCAAGGATCCGCCCCGTCATCTGCACGCCAATGTCCGAACGAATCAACGCCTCCTCCACATCATCCCAATCCACAGGCTTCCCCGTGAACCGCTCCACCAACCGTTTCAAAAATCCAAAAGCCATGATGTCCTAGAAAACTTCGGTCACTCGCCCGTACCGCGCGCCTCGCGCGAAGCCTCACGCCCATCCTTCCGAGGCAACACAATCATCGTCCCCGACGAACCACGAAACACCCCCGTATCCAAAGCGCTGCCAGACATCACCCCCGCCATCAGCGCGTCGTTGCCCAACTTCCCCGCGCGATCCAACAACCCGTTCACAAACCGGCGCGAGTTGGAGTCCCCGTACATCTTCGCAATCTCCACCGCCTCGTTAATCGCCACCGTGATCGGCACCCCCCCGAAAACAATCTCATACAACCCCACCCGAATAATGTTCCGATCCGTCCGCATGATGCGAACTAAGTCAACGTTCTCCGAAAACCGCGCAATGATGGAGTCAATCGAAGCCATGTTATCCTCCACCCCCCGAACCAGCTGCCGCGCATACTCGCGCGCCTCCTCCAAATCGAGACCCGGCACCGCACGCCCCACAAAATCCTCATCCCCAGGTTCCACCGCCTTACTCCCATCCTTGCCCCCAGAATGGTAAGCAGACCAGTCCGCCCAAAAAAATCCGAACTCTTCCGGAGGATTCCCTGAATCACGCTGGTAAAGATACTGCAAAGCAGCCTCCCGCGCCAAACGCCGAGGCCCGCGTACCCCGCGCCTCGGACCACGCTTCTTGTCGCCACCCGCTTTACCCGCTTGTTTCTGCAATGCCATAAAGATCATCAGAACTCCGCCGCAACCCCTCACGGGCCGCCGCTGGTTCAACCCGCGATTTCTCGCATGACAGACACCACCCGGCAAGCCGCACGTGCCGCCTCGACGCCGCGGTTCAACTCCGGATGCAAACACCGCTCCTCCGCTTGTCGCTCATTTTCAACGCACAACACCTCATGCAACACCGGCACACGATGCTCCAACG
>JBEEPE010000277.1:0-4049 GCA_041191265.1 Verrucomicrobiota bacterium
AAATCAATCTCCCTGCGGCGTTTAAGCCGGGTGAGTTTCCTGCGGTAAAAGTGTCTGCCACGAGCAAGCCGTTTGGACAGGTTCAGGTAAAGACACGGGATTTCCCGCTCACGCTCAAAGTCGTCGCGGCCGATGACGCCGCGCAGAAGACATCCGGTTAAACATGAAAACGATTTCCCAGAAAACGGCCATTGCCCTGTTGATCTTCGCTGCTGTGTCGGTGTGGGGTTACGCGGCCGAACGGTTTTCGGTGCATCCGCAGGCCATGACATTGAAGCATTTGGGCCGTGCGCATTCGTTGATTGCGGGGGTTGAGGGGGAGGACGGGTATGACACCGATGTCACGGATGAATCGGTGTTTGCGAGTGCGAACCCTGCGGTAGCGACGGTGGATTCTCAGGGATGGGTTAAACCGGTCTCGAATGGAAAAACGGAGGTGACGGTTCGCCACGGGAAGCATGTGTTTCAGGTGGCAGTGGAGGTGGCTTTACCTCAGTCGGCTCAGAAGGTGAGTTTTCGAGAAGACGTGATGCCGGTGCTTTCGAAGGGGACCTGTAACATGGGGGCGTGCCATGGTTATTCGCTGGGGAAGAACGGGTTCAAGCTTTCGCTGCGCGGGGCTGATCCCGAGAAAGATTATCCTGCGTTGACGGACGAGTTTGGGGAGCGGCGGCTGAACCGGCATCATCCGGAGGCGAGTCTTCTTTTGTTGAAGGGCACGGGGGAGGTTCCGCACGAGGGTGGCGTGAAACTCGACAAGGGATCTCCGATGTACGATCTCGTGTTGCGATGGATTGGGGAAGGTGCGCGGGATGACGACCCCAAAATGCCGAAGTTGGAGTCGATTAAAATGGTGCCAGAGAAGGTGACGGCTCGTTCGGGGAGTCGGCATCGGTTCCAAGTGGTGGCGCGGTACTCGGATGGGACGCTGCGCGACGTCTCGAAAGACAGTATTTACACGGTCAATACCGAACGGATTGCCCGTTCCGATGATGATGGTTTGGTGACGGTTACAGAGCTTGGCGAATCCGCCATCATCGCGCGATACGAGAATCTGTTTGCTGTTTCGAATCTGATCGTTCTGCCGCAGGACAAGGGGTTTCGTCCGACGCCGGTTCCCGCCGAAGGGGTGGTGGATCGGCACGTGATTGCCAAGTTGAATGACTTGAGAATCACTCCGTCTGCGGTGGTGGATGATGAGACCTTTTTGCGCCGCGTTTCGATTGATTTGATTGGATTGCAGCCGACTCCGTCCGAGCGCGCTGCCTTCGTTGCGGATCCTGCGGTGGACAAGCGTGCGAAGCAGGTGGAGGCGCTGATGGGGCGTCCGGAGTTTATTGATTGGTGGACGTTAAAGTGGGGGGATTTGCTCCAAAACTCGCGGAACACGGCGAGTGATCCTGCGGTGTACGCCTTCCGGGAATGGATTCGGTCTGCGGTGGCGATGAACATGCCGTTGGACCGATTTGCGCGGGAGTTGCTGACGGCGCGGGGAGGTTATTCTGACCATGCGGCCTCGGCGTATTTCACGGTGAGTAAGGATACGGACGATACGATTCAGCGTGCGACACAGGTGTTTTGTGGTGTGCGGATGCTGTGCGCGCGGTGTCATCCGCATCCGTTCGAAAACTGGACACAGACGGACTACTACGGATTGCACAGCTTCTTTAATCAGGTTGCGACCAAGGTGGATACGCGGCAGGCGGGGGCGACGAATGCGAAGACGGTGGTGGTGAACTTGAAGACGGGGCCGTCTACGAATCCGAGGACGCGGAAGCCGGAGCCGCCGCGTTACCTTGGGGGCGGTGTGGCGGCGTTGGCTGAGACGGGGGACCGGCGTGAGGACTATGCGCGGTGGCTGACGGCGGGGGAGAATCCTCACTTTGCGCGGAGTTTGGTGAACCGGTTTTGGAGCTACTTTTTTCACCGAGGCATCATCGATCCCGTGGACGATTTGAGATCGACGAGTCCGCCGATTAATCCGGCGTTGCTGGATGCGTTGACGGCGGATTTTGTGAAGAGCGGGTTCGATATGCGGCATTTGGTGCGAGTGATTGTGAACTCTCAGACGTACCAGCGGAGTTCGGTGCCGAACGATTCCAACGCGCATGATGACGCGAACTTTTCGAAAGCGATTCCGCGGCGGATTCCGGCGGAGGCGTTGTTGGACTCTTTGGTGCAGGCTACTGGGGTGAAGGAGAACTTTGGTGGCGTTCCGGCGGGATTCACTGCGGCTCAGCTCCCGGATGGCAATGTGCAGAGCAGTTTCCTTTCGTTATTTGGGAAGCCTCAACGCATGGAAGCCTGTGAATGTGAGCGGGATACTGGAACTAACATGTTGCAGGCGCTTCACTTCATTAACGGGCAATCGATTCTGAATCGCGTTTCGAATGCGAGCGGGAGACCGGCGCTTTTGTTGAAGGAGAAGGTGTCGGATGAACAGGCTGTTGAGCAGTTGTACCTGTGGTCGTTGTCGAGGCTTCCGTCGGTGGGCGAGCGGGAGGCGGGTCTTCGCTTTTTTGGGGAGTACGGGGAGAAGCGTGCGGAGGCGATGCAGGATTTGATGTGGGCGCTGTTGAACAGTCGCGACTTCATGATGCTTCGATGAATCAGAACATTCTTTTGAAAGTGTTGGTGGCGTGGGGAATTGCAGCTGGATCTGCGGTTGCCGAGCCAATGAGTTTTGAGCGCGAAGTGTGGCCGATTTTTCGGCGTCACTGTGTGGCGTGCCACGCGGAGGGGAAGGCGAAGGGAGGGTTGCGGATGGACACTGCGGATGGGTTGACCAAGGGCGGAGAGACGGGTGCGTTGTTCGTGGCTGGGAAGCCGGATGAGAGTTTGCTCATTTCGCAAGTGTCGGGCGAAAAGCCGGAGATGCCGGAGAAGGAGCCGCCGTTGTCGGCCCAGAAGGTCAAGATTCTCCGCGAATGGATCGCACAAGGCGCTAAGATCGATAAGGTTCCGAAGATGGTTGTTCCTGCGGTCAAGGTGCCTGAGGTCTATGCGACTGCACCGGCGGTTACTGCGGTTGCACTGAGCCCGGACGGCAAGCGGGGCGTGGTGGGGTGCCGTAGTGAGGTCGTGATAGTCGATGTGGACGAGGGCAAGGTGATGAAGCGAATCCCGACGGGAATGGATTTGGTGAACGACGTTGCGTTCAGCCCAGATGGCGGGCTCATTGCCGTTTCGGGAGGGTATCCTCAGCAGTGGGGAGGGGTTTTGTTCCTCGACGCGGCGAGTGGGGCTGAGCGCGGGTTACGAAAGGTAGCGGCAGATACGCTTTTTCGGGGGGAGTTTAGTCCGGACGGTTCCGAGGTTGCGTTTGGGGGACCTGGTGGCGTGGTTCATGTGATTCCGGTGGACTCTGCGAAGCCGGTTCGTGCGATGGAGATTCACAGCGATTGGGTGATGGACGTCGCGTACACGCCGGATGGGAAGCGCTTGGTGAGTGGGAGTCGGGATAAGACGACGAAGGTGAGCAGCGTGGAGGAGATGGCTCTGTTGCGTTCGGTGGATGAGTCGAACGAGATGATTTATGCGGTGGCGACGGATGGGGACACGGGGGTTTCAGGGGGGAGCGCTAAGGTACTGGCGGGCTATGACTACAAGTTGGCCTTGGCAGGGGTTGAGGTGACTGGGTCGGGGAATGGAGCAACGCCGGTCAACAAGAAGGCGCAGTATCTTCGTGCGTTTGAGGGACAAACTGAAGCGGTGATGACTCTCGCGACGAGTGGGAATCGGAAACTGTTGGTGGTGGGAACTCGGGCTTCGGACATCCGTGTGTACCGTTTTGCCGACCGAGGCCGTCTCGTGGTTTTGCCGAAGGCAGAGGCACCGGTGTTGGGCGTTGCGATGGACGAAGCGGGCTCACGAGTGTTGTCTGGAAGCAAGAGCGGGAAAGTGCAGATTTGGGATGTGAAGGAAGGGAAACTTCTTCACACGCTCAATCCAGTCCCTGTGAAATGAAAAGAATGCAACGCAGGGTTGTGAAGAGGATTTAGCGCACTGGGCCGGCTGTTGCGAGAGACTCATTGCAGGGATGTTGCGAG
>JBEEPE010000278.1:0-9054 GCA_041191265.1 Verrucomicrobiota bacterium
GGTGACTGGAGTTCAGACGTGTGCTCTTCCGATCTCCCCGCGACCCCCGCGACCCCCCAACCACGCACCCCCCCAACCCCCCAACCCCCCAACCACGCCACCACGTAGGCCCTCGCTTCACCAAAAATCACCGCTTCCGGCGGTAGAACCGCAACGCCTCGATGTCCGGCGCAATTTCGTCCAAATACCGCCGCCCTAACGTCCGCTCCGCCGGATCAGCGACCACATACCTCCGGCCATTTTTCCCAACAATCACAACGAAATGCGTGTTCACCGCCCCAACACGCCGGACTCGAACAATGACCGGATTACCCCTCAAAATCTCTCCATCAATCCACCGGTAGGATGGTGCGGCCTCATAGGCATGTTCAAGAAGCCCATCCGTCAACTCGGCCGCCTTCTCCCAGTGAATCCATCCCTGCGCCGTGTAACCCCCATTCAAGGTGAGCCATCGGTTCAGCATTCCAGGGTCAGATTCAAACCCGTGGTACCTCAGAACCATGGCCGCACAAGTCACCGCACAACCTTCCGCCCCAAGCGACGAAGCGGTCGCCCCAAGAGCATCACCCGACCATCTTCCGTCCGCTTGACTAAAATGCGCCACGGACATCAAGCGCTCGTGAAGGAACGGAACTCCTCCCACGGATGGGCGCACCCCCACACGCCACCAGTTGATAATCCACCCCACCAAAAGCAACCCACCCCCAGTCGCTGCAATCACAAGCGCACGCCGCATGGAGGCAAAGAAGGTCATCGCGAAAACCTCATCATCACTTTGCCACGAACACCAGATTGCGCGGTTCGCAATGCGTCCGCGAACTGGGTAACCGAAAACTCAGAATGCACGGGAAGCGGAATCCAATCGGGGGATGCCATCCGCGCGAGCAACTCAGCCACCAACTGGCGCCCACGCTCAAGCCCAACGCGAGAAAACCACTCCGAAACCCAAAATCCACGGAAGGCCAAATTTTTAAAAATCAAAAGCCCGTTCGGAATCTTTATCGGCTGACGCGCCATAGCCCCATACGTGACGTGCGTTGCCCCCGCCCGAAGCAGGTTCGCTTGCCGA
Source organism: Verrucomicrobiota bacterium (assembly GCA_041191265.1). GTDB lineage: Bacteria > Verrucomicrobiota > Verrucomicrobiia > Chthoniobacterales > Chthoniobacteraceae > JBEEPE01. Next base: position 1,070 of record JBEEPE010000278.1, read on the forward strand.
AGCGCGCTCTCTCCGCCCACCGCATTCAAAGCGAGTTCCGCCCCCTCGCCAAACCACGAAGCGGAACGAACCTCTTCCACCGACGCCGCATCATCCGTAAACGCCAATTCCCCACCCTCCCGCAAACGCGCCGCAGCATCGGCATCCCGCACAAAACTCACAACCCGAATGCCCAACTGACGCCCCAGCGAACGAACCGCATGCCCCACCCCCGAGTTTCCCGCATTTTGAAGAACCCAGCCACCGTCCAAGGACACGATTTCCCGCAAAAGACACCACGCCGTAGCCGGATTTATCCTGACCATTGCAGCCTGCATCTCATCAAGAGATTCCGGAACCACCACCAACTCCTCAACCCGCGCCACCCCTAACGTTCTCCATGCACCATACCCCGAGGGTAAAACCACGCGATCCCCGAGCGACAATCGACCCGACGCTCCCGCGCCAACCGCCACCACACGAGCAATGCCTTCCGTCCCCGGAACACACGGCAACACAGGAAGCCGACCATACTTGCCCTCCAACACGTTCAAATCCGCAGGGTTTATCGGCGAAACCAACGTCTGCAATAACGCCTCGCCGCTCCCCAACTCCGGAACCGCTAAATCCATCAACGAAACCGAATCCAGCCCGTCAAACGCACAGAGACTCAAACTCGGGTTCCGCATCTTCATTACCCTCCCAGCGTTCCACATCCCTCCGGACCACACCCACAGCCTGGCCCGCTCTCACCGGCCATGCCGCTCGCGAGTTCGTCACCCATCCCCGCTCGCTCATCTCCACGGCCCCGAACATCCACCTGCAAATCAATGTCCATCAGAAGCATCTGCTCCCGCACTTTTTGGAGAAAATCCACCACCGCGGGAATCGGATAATCTCTGCACTCCAAAATCACCCCGACCGGACGGCCCGCAAGGTCTGGAAAATCAGCCCGCATCTCGCCGTCCAAGATAAAGGCCATGTACGCATTGAACTTTTCCTGCAGCTCAAACAGGCGTTCGAACGCCTCACTCCACGCCCGAGTCTCAAACATCCTCAACGTCACCCGTTCACCCGCAGTCTCAATCGCATCAATCACCCAAGGATTTTGAACCCCAACCGCTTGGCTATCAGCCCCTTTTCCACACCCGCCACCGCAACATTTTTCTGAATCAGACATAATCATTCGTGTGCTCAAGCGCCGGACCATTCAATCCGCTTCACCGCGCCTCGCTCGTTGGTCGATGCAACATCGCACCGATTAATCTCCTTTCAACGTTCCCCACAATAACGCACGCCCACCGATGACCCTCAACACTCATCATGGCGACCTTCTCATTCACCCAGCCGAACCAAGAAACTCAGCCCACCCATCATGCCCCACCCATCAAGCCTCACCCAAAAGGTCTCTCGCAGGGTCCTTGGGCGAATACGCATTTCGAACGTCCTTCAGGCGATTCTGAATCGTCACGACCTCCTTCCGCTCAGCCCCCAAATCACCCAAAATTTCGGCGGCTCTCGCGACGTTCGCCTGCGCCAGCGCCTCAATCTTCTTTAGTTGTCGATCCACCTCCGCATTCGCTCGGTCCAACCCAGACAACTGCGACAACTCCTGAACCCTCCGAATAATCGCATCCTTCTCCGAAGCCAATCGCTCCAACCCCCCAAAATCACGCTTCGCAATCGCCACTCCCTCCACCCGAGTGACCTTCTCAAACTCAAGCAGTGCCTCCAGAAAACGACGCTTCAAATCTGCGGCGGAAGAAACGGCACCTCTTGATCGGGACGACATTCAGAGCTCAAAGTTGAAGCCGCATCACGCTTGCGGCGAATCCTTCACCACCTCATCCAGCATCTGCGCCCACGCGTCCCGCACCTCCCTCACCAACCGAGAAACCTCCTGAACGTACGACACCTCTTTTTTGATGTTCGCTTTGATCAAGTGCTCAATCAAAAAGTCGTACAGCGAATACATCGTTTTCGAAAAATCTCCCCCTCGCTCCATGTCCAACGACACCTGAAGCTCTCGAAGAATATTTTGGGCAACCAACAGATTGTTGTGAATCTCCTCATTCCTCTGCACCACCGACTCAATCCCAAACCCGTGCTCCACTCGAGCCAATCTCTGAAGGCACCCGTCAAACAACATCAACACAATCCTTCCAGGAGAAGCCGTGCTCACTGAGGCCGTCTTATAAATCTTTGCGTGACTCGCTACCGTGGTTTTCATTTGTTCGCTGAAATGCAGCTTGTTGTTAGCGAATCCAATACCAACTGCGACTCAAAGACGAAATAAACCCGAAAGGAAATCCGCTCCGCCTTCTACCCGTTTAATCCTCTAGCCCTCTCGACCTCTTTTCTCACCAAAATCTCCCCCACACCCTCAGTTTGCCCCCCCCCATCAAAGCACCGAAGCGAAACCATCCCAACACGCGTTCAACCCCGCCAGATGACCCTCATCAATCCGCAAAAGTCACAGACTCGCCAACCGACTCGCTACGCCAAACTACGCCAAAACTTGCTGAGCTACCGCCTTCATCACGGCGGGAGAAGGATACTCCGAAGAAGCCGCAAGCTCCTTCGCTTTCACCACCACCTCTTCACGCACAGGCTCAGGCGGCGCCGCTTGCGCTTTTACCTTCGCTTCCTCCAGTCGCTTCAACAAACTCGTCGTGAAGTTCGCCCTCAGCGCGTCACCCACCGACGTTACCTGAAACTCCGCCAAAGCCGCAGAAGGAGGAACCGCCAGCATCTTAACCGGCGCCATTTTCGGAGAACTGGGGTCAAAAGAGATATTCATGGCTACAGAGTAAATCGGAGGAATCCTCGGAAAGTTTAGAGGAAACACCGCCAAAACCTCGCGCGGACTCGCCATCCCCACGCCTTCCTCCACCCGCGCACCCCACCAACACCCACCTATCCCACTCCTACTCGGCGCCTTCTGACGGACGATCCTTCCGCAAACTCCGAAATGATGCGAAAGCAGCAAATCGAGCGAACCGCTTCGGACTCAGCAAAATCGCGCCTCCATCCTCTCGGACCGGGAAGTTTTCCCTGCCCAAGGCTAGCCCAAACGCTCGCGCCGCCGCCGCCGTCTTCTCGTTCCCCGCATCGTACAAGGCATCACTCGCCCAGTGAATACGCCCAGCCTGCACATCCACCAACTTGCACCTCACCCCCATCGACACCGGCCGATACGGCGAATACGAAGTCAAATCAATGAACATCACACCCTCAGCCCCGTACACATCACGCATCTTTCGGAAAAAATCCACGCTGATCGGCTCCACCGAAGACAACTCCCTCCGCCCCATCACCGTCTCCATATCCGCCCGCGTCACACTCACGACCTCAAACGCATTCAACTTGCTCAGCTCCGCCAAAAACGCGTCATCAATGTCCTTCATCACCAAGCCCGTGTACTTCTCGTTATACACCGGCAACACCACGATTCGCCGCATCAACATCCCCGGACCATCCGAAGGCCGAAACCAGTTCTCAGGCAACTCCGTCTTCACCGGCACCCGAACCACCTGAACCGACTTGCACGCCACCCCACACAGCGCAAACGCCACCAGCCCCGTCGCCACTCCCCAAACCCGACCAATCCTCCGCACCCCCACCCGACTCAACCCTCGAACCGCCCAAATCCACCCCTCAGCAAACAACGCCAAGGCAAACAACGCCAAGGAAGACGTCAAAAATGACGCCAAACCTTCGAGTAACTCGCAACCGCCTATCTGGTTTTTGACCTTCGTATCCATGCAACTCTGTCGACCACTTTCCGCGTGACCACGGTCCAGAAAGCCATTTTCAGGCCAAACCAGTCGCCACATCACTTCTTCGCCGTGCCAGACGAAAAACCAGAGAGCGATCCCGTCAGCGCAGACAACTGCGTCTGAACCTGCTGCTGGGCCTGCTCCATCTGAATAAAACTCCGCTCCAACGCCGATTGACGCTGCTTCAGAAGTCGCTCCATATCCGAAATCTGCCGGTCAATCGTCTTGCTTCGACTCGTCAGCGACTTCTTCTGAATCTCAAACAACCCATTGTATCCAATGATTTTGTTTAAATAATAATCCAGACGCTCCGCTACGCCCTGCGTCGGGTAAACCGCATTAAACGTGGTCGTTCCCGTCGAGGTCGCCGTCACCCCAGCATTCGTAAAAAACTTCTCCACGTCCGTTGAATAAGACGCCAGCGCACCCTGCAACTTCGCAGAATCTTTAATATACAAATCTCCGCTAGTCCCCCTAAAAGCCAACCCCAGCTGCTCCATCTGAGTGTAACGCGCCGTGCTCGTCGATTTTAACGAGACCCCCGCCCCGCTCGCCGTCGCCGCGCTACTCATCGTCACCTTGTTCGTCGAGGTATCAATCGCCGTTACCTTCGCCCCAGTCGGAATCCCTACCCCAGAAATGTCAGACCCAACCTTCAAAGCACTCAAACCCGATCCCGTCACCGTCAACTCCGTCGAACCTGACGTCGTCGTCACCGATAAAGTCGGCCCCGTCATCGGCGTAAAAATGAACTTCCGCAAACTGGAGGCCACCCCCATCAAATCGCGGTTCCCAGACAACACCGACGTCGTCACCTTGCCATCCACGCTCGTCACCTTCGTGCTATCCTCAATGTCCTGACGCACCGCATTGTACGCGTCAATAAACGCCTTCACCTTCGCCATCGCACCCGCAGAGTCCGCCGAAACAGAAAAGTTCGTTTTGCCCGTCTCCGATACCTGCACGGAAATCCCCTCAAAACCCGCATCCGAAAGGTCCAACGTGTTGGACATACTCTGGAACCCCGTGCCAACCAACACTCCATCCCGAGAGACTGAGTATTTGTACGCACTCCCAGAAACCGTCGCCGCCGAATCCAACGTCAAAATGCCACTGCTCAACGCTGACTCACCTATCCCCAACGATTTCAGCAAATCACCCGTGTCATCACTGAACACCAGAGGCTTGCCCCCGTCTTTCGCGACCAACATCAACTTGCCATCCACACGACTGTACGAAGCCGAAACCCCCGCATCCGCCGCATTAATACTCGAAACCACCGACGAAAGAGTGTCAGACCCACTCCAACTCACCTGAACTCCATTGATTTTGAAGGATCCCGACGCCCCAGGAACCGGCCCCTTAGCCGTATCCAACGTGTTGACCAACTGACTAATCTTTGTATTTAAACTGTAGTTTCCAAGAGCAACTGGAGACAAATACTCCGTCGGCCCACCAGACGAAACCGCCGAAGGAGCAAGTCCCAACAGCTTCATCAGGTTGCTCGAGTCCGCAGCCGTATTTAAAATGAATGCGTTGTTAGAAGTGAGTTTTAGATACCCGGGCGCGGACGAAACATCCCCCTGAATGGAAAAGTCCAGAAGCTTATCCATCAGGTTCTGAACCGTCATGGTCGAGGGATCAATGTCCTTACCCGCTCCAACGGTCACCTCTGTGCCATCAATGAAAATAGATCCCTCACTAATCGCCGCACCCAACGGCAAATCCTGCAAAAGAATCGATTCAACCCCCGACAAAGCCGTGTTCGCCGACACAACCGTGTACGGACTACCCATCTGCGTCACCTCGACTTGGTACGTTCCCAAGGGGGCACTCGAAGTGGCTGTCACCGAAGCCGTCGGCGACTGATTTACTCGACTCGCACTCACCACACCGCCCGTGTACTCCTGATAAATACTGCTCAACACCGCCGTGGATCGCGTCGAAGCGGAGGATGAACTAAACGCCAAATCCGACAGACTCGTCTGCAACGTCGACAACTTTCCCTTAATGCGGTCCAACGCCGTCGACTGCTGCGTAATCGAAGTCTGCTGCGTCCGCAACCGATCCTGCGGCACCCGATCAAGCTGCATCAACTGATCGACCACCGAACGCCAATCCAAACCTGAAGCCAATCCTGTAAGTTGTATCCCTGCCATACGTTATCTCCGTTTGACCCTTGAAATTAAATTTTTGGTTTCCCCTCCGTCGCTTTACCGCCCGCCAAACCTTCCTTGGAGACCAGCAGTGAACGAATCGAAGGAAAGCCTTCCTTGGAATAATCGGCCAGAAACGACGATTTCTGAAGCGAATGTTGAGGAAAAGAAATCACTCCGAAGCCTTCGGCAGGACCTCCGACAGACGATCCTTGAAATCCGCCGCCGCCCACTGCCCCTCCACCCGCGCACCCGCATCAAGATACCCGTAGTTCAATGCCGACCCCAACGCCGCCATCGCAAGGCGCGAAACACGCCCAAACTCCGCCCCCATCCCCATCAACGACAAAACCCCTCGCCCCAATGCGACACCTCCAAACGCAACCAACCGAGCAAACTCATCCGCCGCCCGCAAGCGCACCGCCAGCTTAAACACGTCCGCCCCACGCTCCATCGCGAACCGTCCCAGCGCCCGCATCCGACCCAACCCCGGCGTTCCCGCAAAGTCGTGCGCAGATACCACCACCCCACGCCCCTCCAACCGCGCATCCGCCACCAACTCCGCAAACCCTTCCGCCTTCGCTCCCCGTAACGACCGCGCCTCAACGTCAATCAACGCCGCCGCCGGCAAAAACTCTCGGTACCACCGCAACCGCGACGCCGCATCCATCGTCGGAATCGCCCCCCCCTCGCCAGGATGCCGAACCGTCAACAACAGCGGATGCCGATGACTCAGTCGCGACAACTTCCGATAATCTCCTCGATCCAACCCGCCCTCCGCCAAAAGCCCGTCTATCCGCAACTCCATGATATCCACGCGCTCCGGCGACACCTTCAACGCCGCATCCAATGCCGCCCGACTCGGAATCGTCCCCACCACCCGCGGCGTCCCCAACCATTCCAATAACTCCGTGTTCTCGCTGAAACTCATGCCCTACCCAAACGACACCCAAAAAATCCCGCAACCCTAAAAGCCACCCTCACTGCGCCCGATCCGTCGCAATCGGCCGAATCCGCTTCCGAATCTCCGAAGGGTTCGTCGAGGTCGGCGCCGGCGGCGGAATCGCCCCACCGCTCCCAGGCATCGGCACCGTCCGCGAAACGCCCGGCCTCGGAATCGGACTCGGACTCGCGGGCGCAGCGGCCGTCGGAGAAACCGGCTTCGGTGCCGTCCCAACGGGTGCCGTCGCCTTCGCCGCCGTCTTCGCCGCGGGCATCGGAGGCGGCGGAGGCGGAGGCGCCGCTGCAATCCGCGCCTGATCAAACTGCACCGTACCCACCTCTCCCTCCTTCTTCAACGTCACCACCGCCTTCGTCGGATGATCCCTCTCCTCGACCGAGACAATCGCCACCCCTTGCTCATTCGCCTCCTCGCCGCGCACCGTCATCCGCGTCTGCAAATCCCGCGACAAAATGTTCACCGTCCACCGCTTCCCGCCATCCGGTGCCGAATCCTGCCACATCGAACTAATCGTCCAGTTCGTCGCAAAGTTCTCTTTGGGAACCTCCGGCGCAGGAGCCGCCGTCGCCACCGCAAACGGCGAGTTTTCTAACAAACCCGCAAACCGCGAAAAATCAAACCGCTCAGGGACTGGCGTTGAAACAGCAGGCAAACCGGCATCCCCCACCCCCGCCCCCTCCTGCGCCAGACCCGCAGCCATCGACAGAAACCACGCGAGAACCAACACCCAACACACCCGCCAAGCACCACCCAACTTTTGCCACGAAATCTTCATTTTTTCGAAAACCATTTCGCAACCGTAAACTCCGCCAACATCAGCGTCTTGTCATTCGGATCCACCTTCAAACGCGCCTGCTGAAACACCATAAACTGACCCGGCCCCTGCAACTCATACACAAACGCTCCCAAACTCTTCCACGACGTCCGCACCTCAAACTGCACCGGAACCGCCACCGATTTTCCCTGAGGAACCGCCACCCCAATCTGCGGCTTCGTAATCGTCACCCCATGCTTCGAGGCCGTCTCCTTCAACGCATTTAACAAGTTGTTTCCCGCCAACGCCTCGTTCTCCAATCTCGGCTGCGCGCTGTCAACCCACGCCGACCGCTG
>JBEEPE010000279.1:0-12897 GCA_041191265.1 Verrucomicrobiota bacterium
CCGTTCGCCCCCGCGAATCAATCGCTGGGATACGCGGAGATGGCCTCCCAACTCGAGAGCTGGCTTGCCGAAATCACCGGCTTTGCGGCGGTATCTCTTGAACCAAACGCGGGATCGCAAGGGGAGTACGCTGGCCTCCTCGCCATCCGTCGCTACCACGCAGCCCGCAACGAACCTCATCGCGATCTCTGCCTTATTCCTGTGAGTGCGCACGGGACCAACCCCGCCAGCGCGGTGATGGCCGGCCTGAAAGTCGTTACCGTTAAATGCCTTCCGAACGGCGATATCGATACCGAGGATCTTCAGCACCACCTCGCATCCCACGGGCCGCGAGTCGCCGCACTGATGGTTACGTACCCCAGCACGCACGGCGTGTTTGAAGCCTCTATCCGTCAGATCTGCGACCAAGTTCACGCGGCGGGCGGTCAGGTCTACATGGACGGCGCGAACCTCAACGCGCAGGTTGGACTCTGTCGCCCTGGCGACTTCGGAGCGGACGTTTGCCACCTGAACCTTCACAAAACCTTCTGCATTCCGCACGGGGGCGGGGGCCCCGGCGTTGGTCCGGTCGCCGTCGCAGCCCACCTCGCTCCATACCTGCCTCAGCGCGGGATTCAGGGGCAGGGGACACGCGCGGGAGCCGTCTCGGCAGCGCCACTCGGCAGCGCTTCGATTCTTCCCATCCCGTGGATGTACGTTCGGATGATGGGGCCTCACGGCCTCGCGACGGCATCGGCGCACGCCATACTGAGCGCAAACTACATCGCGGAACGGCTGCACCCCTTCTTCCCCGTGCTGTACCGCGGATCGAAGGGACGCGTTGCCCACGAGTGCATCATCGACATCCGCCCGTACCATTCCGTGACGGCTGAGGATGTTGCGAAGCGGTTGATGGACTTCGGATTCCACGCGCCCACGCTGAGTTGGCCCGTAGCTGGAACGCTCATGATCGAACCCACGGAGAGCGAGTCCAAGGAGGAGATCGACAAACTCTGCGACGCGCTGATTGCTATCCACGGGGAAATCCTCCAGATCGAAAACGGCTTAATCCCCGCTTCGGAGAGTCCGCTCAAAAATGCGCCTCATACCGCGGCAATGGTGTGTCAGTCGGATTGGACGCTTCCGTACACCCGGGAACAGGCGGCTTTCCCCGCCCCGTGGACCCGTGCGTCGAAAGTGTGGCCGTCCGTACGCCGCATCGACAACGTATGGGGCGACCGCAACTTGTTCTGCGCCTGCGTTCCCACCGCTGGAGGCTAACAAGCCTCTGAATCCGCGAGTCGCGTCGCGTTCTGCACGCTTGCAGGGGGCGAGTTAATCCCTGGCTCTTAACAAAACCGTGCGCTGGGGCAGGGGACTTGCATCAGACAGTGGTTAGACACACGCGCCTTCGGCAGGCGCCGGCGCGGTTAATCACTTCACGTTATGAGTTCTCTCTCCCTTCGCAAATGGTCGGTCGGCCGACGCCACGCGTTGCGCGGCCTTGGCGCTCTTGTGAGCCTCCCTTTTCTCGATTGCATGCGTCCCATGCGCGCGTTCGCGGAACTGGCCGTCGATCAGCCGAAGCGTTGCGCGTTCACGTACCTCCCGAACGGCGTGAACACCATTGACTTCCAGATCGAGCAGGAAGGTGCGGGCTACGCGATGTCCAAGGCCCTGGCACCCTTGGAGAAACACCGCGCATCGATCACGCCGATTAGCGGACTGCACCACCCGAACGGGCTGGGGTTCCATCATAGCTGTCAAAAAATCTGGCTCACCGGCGGCAAGCTTGGTCCCGCCGACCGAAACTCCATTTCCCTCGATCAACTCGTTGCCGCAAAGAACGGCGCAGCCACGCGGCACTCCTCCATCGAGCTGAGCGGCGACGGTTCCGCGCTCGCGTGGACGGCGGACGGGATTCCTCTGCCTTCGGAGCGTTCGCCGGCGGTGGTGTTCAAGCGGTTGTTCGAGGCGCCTGAGGGCGGTTTGGATCGTCACCGCCGCGCGCTCGACCGGAAAGCGAGTATTCTGGATCTCATTGGAGCTGACGCGAAGCGGCTGGGAAACCAAGTGGGTCAGGCAGATCGCGACCGCCTCGACCAATATCTGACGTCTTTACGTGAAGTGGAGATTCGCACGGAAAGGGCGGCGCGCTGGCTGGAAACGCCGCTTCCGAAGGTTCAGGCCGCTGACCGTTCGCGAGTGGATCGAGCCCCGAATCAGCAGATGGTTGGCGAATATTTTCGCGCGCAGTACGACCTCGTGGTGCTGGCGTTCCAGACCGACATGACCCGGGTCGCGACCTTTAGCAGCGGCAGTGAAGGGCAGGGGCTGGCCATTCCAGAGATTCAAATCAAACAGGACCGCCACTCGCTCTCGCACCATAACGGGAACCCGAGGCGCATGGACGAACTCACTGCGAGCGACCGATTTAACATCGATCAGTTCCGATACTTCCTCGATCGCCTGACAGAAGCGACCGATGCGAATGGCCCGTTGCTCTCGACCACCGTGGCCGTTTTTGGAAGCGGGATGAGTTATGGACACAGTCACGGAAATGCGAATCTCCCCATCGTGGTTGCCGGTGGCTCTGCGCTCGGGTTCAAACACGGTGCTCATTTGGATCTGAACCGGGAAGGCGGGTTGACGCGGTACCAGCTCGACAACCCTCGCGAACATTATCGGATGTGTTTTAGTCCGGTGAACCCCAAAGCCCGCATGAGCAACTTGTTGCTAACCATCGCCCAATCGATGGGCGTTGAGACGGACCGATTTGCGGATAGTGCCGGCCCTCTCCGTTCACTTCGCGCCTAGCCACTCCACTGAAGATGGGTCCCATGATGACGCGAAGAACCGTGCTTCACCGGATGTCGGGCGCGGCCCTGTTGGGCGCTGGGGTTTTGCCTGCGGCGCTGAGCCAATCAGCGGCGGTGGCGGCGACCACACCCAGCGCTTTTTTCCCCTCCGCGAAAGATGCCGTGTTCCTCTCGGGCGAGTTGGCGGTGCTCGACCCCATCAATCGACGGGCGGGACTGCGCATTGATTGCGCGCCGCGCGAAAACAAACGGGAGAGCAGCGGGCCGTTGCACTATTTCGCAATGGTTCCTACGGGCGAGATTTGGTTTCACGGCGCGCCAGCGACCTTTCAGGACATTCCGCCAGGGACGCATGTGCAGGGCTATTTCATTCCCGCGCCAGCCAGTTCCGAAACGCGAATCGCCCCGCCTCCCTCGGATCTCGCGGATCTGGTTCCTTCCCAAAACCATGCACTTCTCATCGAAGACGACGTGTCGTTCGCGCGGCGGGTCGGATTCCAATGGAGAGTGCTGAGTGTGCTGAAAGACACCTCAAAGCTGCGGGTCGAACCGGTGGGCACCACCGGCACGGAGGGACCGTCCGGGCCTTTGACACTCGATTTTGATCTCGCCACGCGGGTTTGGGAAAAGGGCGCCTTGGTGTCCATGGATCACGTGAAAGAGGGCGCCCTCGTTCGCCTCAACTTCGCGCGCGGCATCAACTGGACCGATCACGAGTTTGGCACGGACGACCTTTGGTTGGACGAACAGAGCTTCTCGCAAGCGCGGGAAGCGCAGGAACGCCGCAACGTGCGCTACCACCGCGTGCGCTGGCTTCCGGGAATCGTGGAATCCGTTGAGCCGTTTGATTACGGCGGCGGCCAAGTCACGATTGCGCTGGTGGGCGGTGTGGCTCAACAACTTCTGGACGATTTACGGAAAGATCAGAACGAGCGCATCGCCGTCGCCTCGGCCGAACCAACCCTGCGCACATGGCGCCACCGAGGCGATCGGGTGTTCGGCAAGTTGCGGCGTTGGGAAGACGCTAAACCGTTCTTGGGTTTCAGCGGGGTGCGTCTCCACCTGAAGTTTACGGAGTTGCTGGATCATTTTCGTCCGGGCAACGCGGTTCGCGTGAAAGCCGAGAGCTGGCTGTTCATCAGCAACACTCCGGAAGAGCGCGTTAAATCCCTCGAAGATCGTTCGGCGAGTCGAACCCTTCGGTTGCCTGAGCAGGTCGTTGACGATTCATCCCCCTCACCTTCAGGAGTTAAATAATCATGCGTCTCCCACGCCTTTTCTTTTTCGCGGCACTGTCGGGCCTTGCCGCACTCGCGCAGGGCGCAGACCTCGCGCACGATTTTCTCCGCGAACATTGCCTGCGATGTCATGACGCCAAAACGACCAAAGGCGGACTTCGGCTGGATCAGGTGGGACGAGATTTCTCGGATTTGAGGACGTCAGAAATTTGGGACGAAATCCTTCTGCGCATCACTGCGGGAGAGATGCCTCCCGAGGAGGAGAAGCAACCGTCGAAGGCGGCGGTTTCTGGCATCAGCGAGTGGATTCACGCACGACTGGCTGAGGGAAGTGCGCAACGGTTATCCAAACGCGGGCGCGTTCAGCTCTACCGACTAAGCCGGGAGGAATATGCACAGACCGTTGGAGATTTGTTGGGTGCGGTCTTCGATGTTCAAGCGCCGGGAGGCTTGAACGAAGATTCTCGCTGGCGCGGTTTTACGCGCATCGGAAGTCTACTTACTCTCTCGCCTTCTCATGTGGAACGGTATTTCGAGGCCGCGCAACGTGTAGTGAACGAGGCATTTCCCGAACGACCGGTTCAGCCGCGAAAAGGCCTGTCAGAAGCGGCGAACGCTCGGAATCGTGAGTTGCTTGCAAAGGCAGGGATTACGGATCCGCCGCGGCATCTCCTGCTCCCAGGACACACGTTTGGTTCGATCGACGCCCGGGATTCGGGGACCTACCGCATTACGGTCAAGCTGAGCGCGTTGCCCTCTGCGAAAGGACGGATTCCTCATCTCGTGGTGTGGGACGATGTTTTGAAGCGGAGCATGGACGGAGCGGACGTGGTGATTTCGGAGGAGCGTCCTGAGACCGTGACGTTCACGGTTCGGCTTCCGCGTGGCCGGTACAGTTTACTGAATCAGGCGCCGGGGACCTTTGAAACGTTCGTGCTGAGTGCCACGACACAGACGCCGTTTACTCACAGCAAGGAGCGGCGATTGGTTCTGCCGTACACGTACCGCTTGTTTGACGACGCGGGGCGCGCGGTGATTCCGCTGATGTTGGTGGATTCTGTGGAGTGGGAGGGACCGTTGCCGGATGCGGCTGTGCAGGCGTTACGCGCGCAGGCGATGCCTTCCGATGATTCCGTCGAAACGATACGGACAACGCTTGGGCGATTTTTGGAGCGGTGCTGGCGGCGACCGGCCCAGGTGCAAGAACTGGACGAATACATGGCGCTGATTTCGAAGGAGCGTGCGGCCGGTGAAACGCCGCGCTCGGCTTATCTTTCGGCACTGGTTTCGGCATTGGCCTCTAAGAACTTCTACCAGTTGCATGAGGGAACGCCGACCGAAGACCGCAAGCATCTGACTGCTTGGGAGTTGATTTCACGGCTCTCGTATTTTTTGTGGAGTTCGATGCCTGACGAACGGCTATTTGCGAGTGCGCGGGATGGTTCCATTTTGAAGCCTGATGTGCTTCGGGGTGAGGTGGTGCGAATGCTAGACGACGCTCGAGCGAACGCCTTGGTGGATCACTTTGCTGCGCAGTGGTTGCAGCTGCATCGCGTGGGCGCATTTCCGCCGGATCCAGAGCTTTACCCGGAATATGATCGCTGGCTTGAGCAGAGCATGGTGGAAGAATCGAAACGGTTTTTCGGAGAAGTCCTGAGAAAGAATCTGAGCATCACGGAGTTTCTAGATTCCAACTGGACCATGCTGAATCCACGGCTCGCGCTCCATTACGGGATGAAGCCTTCCGCCTCCGGCGGGTTCGCTCGGGTCGGTCTGGACGCGGCCACCCACCGCGGAGGCCTTCTGACGCAGGCGTCTTTGCTTTCTCTGACGTCGGACGGAACGCGGCATCGTCCGGTGCATCGAGGTGTGCTGGTTTCCGAAACTATTTTTGGTCGCACGCCACCGCCACCGCCCCCGAATGTAGAGCCGCTGGAACCAACGCCTTCCGACTCGCCGAAAGCGACGGTGCGCATGCAACTCGCGGCACACGCGAAGAACGCCGTTTGTGCCTCGTGTCATGAACGCATCGATCCGCTGGGGTTTGCGTTTGATCATTTCGACGCGCTAGGCCGGTGGCGGGACCGAGAGTTTGTCGGGGCTGGGCTGGGCGAGGACCCGCTGGTTGATGCGTCCGGAACCCTCCCAAACAGCGGTCGGTTTCAGGGACCGTCCGAGTTTAAAGCACTCCTTAAAGCGGATAGCGGACGATTTGCGGAAGCGTTCGCGGGACAGGCGGCAACATATGCGCTCCGCCGTGTTACCACTCGCGACGACCAACCTGCGATTGCGGCCATCACCCACCGTCTCACCGCCAAAAATTACCCTCTGCGCGATCTCATCACCGAACTGGCCACGTCGGAGTTGTTTCTCCGACGTTAGCCTATGGTTCGGCGGGACTCTCCCCTTCGCGTTGCAGCGCCTTGGATTGGGGAATCGGGTGGGGTAACATTCTGTTTTCAAGTTCACCATGTTCATTTCACCCCTCTCCCGCCGCCGTTTGATCACGCTTGGTGCCTTTAGTTCTGTGGCTTCCCTTGTGCCACGTTTGTTGATGGCCCAAAGCCCAGTCATCACCATCACCAAATCCGACAAAACGGCCATTGGGTTCAGCCCGTTCTCCGGGTCTGACGGCGCTGCGGTGTCTGATGCCGTGAAGCGCGATCTCGCTGCCAGCAACGCATTCACCATCGGCGCAGCTGGGTCAGGTAACTACACCGTTCGCGGTACGTCCAACGGCTCTGCCCTTCGAGGCCAACTGTCGGATCCCTCGGGTAAAGTGCTGCTCGATAAGACCTACAACGGATCGCTCAAACAGCGTGCGCACGAGTTTGCCGACGACATTGTGAAAGCGGTGACCGGTTCAACGGGCTTTGCCGGGTCTAAAATCGCGTTTGTTGCGACGCGCACGGGGCGAAAGGAAATTTATACCGCGGACGCGGATGGATCGAATGTGGTTCAACTCACGAAGGACGGCACCATTAGTGTTGCCCCTTCGCTTTCAGCGGACCGTCGCAAGCTTCTCTACACGGGTTACCAAAGCGGGTACGCCGATGTTTACTCCATCGACCTCGGATCGGGCAGCAGATCGCGATTGCTGAAGTTTCCGGGGACCAACTCTGGTGCGGTGTATTCTCCGGACGGTTCGCGGATTGCGGTGACGTTGAGCAAGGACGGCAACCCTGAACTTTACGTGGTCGGTGCAGGGGGCGGCTCGCCGCAACGGCTCACCAACACATCGGGTGTCGAGTCCTCGCCGACGTGGTCTCCCAATGGGTCAGAAATCATCTATTCCAGCGACAGCTCCGGTTCTCCGCAGCTGTACAAGATTAGCGCGTCAGGCGGCACTCCGCAGGCGCTCCGCACCGGCCAACCGTACAACACCGAGCCCAACTGGTCTCCCGACGGTTCGAAAGTCGCGTTCAACGTTCGTCAGGGTGGCAGTTTTGCGGTGGCTATCATGAATCTCGGGGGCGGGGGCGTTCGCGTGGTCGGGGAGGGTCAAGACCCGGTCTGGGGACCGGATTCCCGTCATCTTTTGTTCGCTCAACGAGATTCACTCATTCGGTTGGACACCTTGTCTGGAACGCGTGTTCAAGTGGTCGGCGGGGTCGGCAAAATCTCCGAGCCCGCATGGTCACACTAAGGCGTCGCTGACTCGTTTGTCGCGTCCGCGTTGAAACATCCGTCGCTCAAGTGGTCAAAAGACCGTTGAGCGGTTTTCTTTTGGTTTCAAAAGAGCCCATTCCGTCGCTACGTTCGTGGGTTCCTATGTACCGCACCATCGACTGCAACAGCCTCCGAAAGGAACACATTTCACAAACGGTCACTCTCGCGGGCTGGGTGAACTCGCGCCGAGACCATGGCGGCGTCATTTTCATCGATCTTCGCGACCGAGAGGGCCTAACCCAAGTGGTGTTCCGTCCGGAGAAGTACCCGCAAATCGCCGAGGCCGCGAGCGGGCTGCGAAGCGAAGACGTCATCCGCATCACCGGAACCGTGGAAGCCCGCCTGACCGGCACGGAAAATACCAAACTCGCGACGGGCGCCATCGAGGTGACCGCGCAACATCTCGACGTGCTGAATAAGGCGGACGTGCCGCCATTCCCCCTGGATTCTACCGTAGCGAACGAGGATCTCCGGATGACCTACCGGTACTTGGACCTGCGCCGGAGCGAAATGTCGCGGAATCTGAAGCTTCGCCACCGGGTGGTGAAGTCCACTCGCGACTATCTGGACGAGCGCGGGTTCCTCGAAATCGAGACGCCGATTCTTTCGAACCCGACTCCCGAGGGGGCGCGCGATTTCCTCGTGCCGTCACGGCTGAACCCCGGCTCTTTCTACGCCCTTCCTCAGGCGCCGCAGCAGTATAAGCAACTGCTTCAGGTTGGTGGGCTTGAAAAGTATTTCCAAATTGCTCGCTGCTTCCGCGACGAAGATCTTCGCGCGGACCGTCAACCCGAGTTCACCCAGATCGATATCGAGGCGTCCTTCGTGACGGACAAAGACATTCAAGACCTCATCGAAGGTTTGTTGAAACGCATCTTCAAGGAGACGCGGCAGGTGGACATTCCCACGCCGTTTCAGCGGATGACGTTCAACGAAGCGATGAATCGGTTTGGGTCGGACAAACCCGATACGCGGTTTGGGGTGGAGTTAACGGACGTTACCGAGGTGTTTACGGAGACCTCCTTCAAGGTGTTCCGCTCGGTTTTGGATAACAAGGGCGTGATCAAGGCCATCAATGCGAAGGGCGCAGCCACCTTGCTTTCAAAAGAGCAGCTCAAGAAGTGGGAAGAGTGGGTGAAGACGGAGTTGGGGGCCAAAGGCTTGGCCTATATCCGATTCAAGGACGGCGAATGGGAATCCCCGATCAT
The DNA here is from genome assembly GCA_041191265.1 of Verrucomicrobiota bacterium. GTDB lineage: Bacteria > Verrucomicrobiota > Verrucomicrobiia > Chthoniobacterales > Chthoniobacteraceae > JBEEPE01. The sequence goes on from JBEEPE010000279.1 coordinate 8,914, forward strand.
CAAGTTCTTCTCGGAGTCCGAGAGAGCCGCTCTTGCTGCGCGGATGCAGTTTGAAGAGGGGGATGTTCTTTTCTTTGGTGCGGATCAATGGACTCCGGCTTGTGAGATTTTGGGTCGTGTTCGGTTGCGCGTGGGTGACCTTTTGGGGCTTCGTTCCGATGAGAAGTTGAACTTCTTGTGGGTGGTTGATTTCCCCTTGTTGGCATTCAGTGCAGAGGACAATAGCTGGGTGGCGGTGCATCATCCGTTCACGCGCCCGCACGCGGAGGATGCGGCGCGTTTGGGGACGCGGGACGGACTCGATTCGTTGCGTGCAGTGGCGTACGACGTGGTGTTGAACGGCGTTGAGTTGGGTGGGGGATCCATTCGTATCCACGAAAAAGAGTTACAGTCTCAGCTGTTCGATGTTCTTGGGATCGGGGAGGAGGAGCAAAAGGTGAAGTTTGGACACATCCTCAAGGCCTTCAGTTTTGGCGCGCCGCCCCACGGCGGAATCGCGCTCGGATTGGATCGCTTGGTCATGCTGATTTGCGGTGCTGCGAGCATTCGCGAAGTGATTGCCTTTCCGAAAAACAATCGCGGCGTGGACCTGATGACGCAGTCGCCGACGGAGGTCGAGTTGAAGCAGTTGCGCGAACTCGCCATTCGGTCAACGGTGGTTCAACCGCCGCAGGCCTAAGTCTTAATCCGAGGCTCCATGAATTCGCCCGCACGGCCAGCGCTCACATGCCTGCCGATTGCGGGCGTTCTTTTTTGGGGATTCGCAGCGGCTCTGTTGGGGTTGCCTCGGCTTGCACCGGCTCAGGTGGCAAAATCCAAGGAGCTGAAGTTGCCGTTCAACTTGCGGTGGGGCGAGTCGGCAGAGCGCATTGAGAAAGCGCTGACGGCGGCCAAAGCGCGCGTCGTTCAACGGCGCGCGGTTCGTGGTGGCAAAGAGGCGTGGGATATCGAGGGCATCGCGGCAGATCAGATGCCGGGATTGAAAAAGTCGGTCTTCTCTTTCAAACAGGGATTATTGGTCGGCATTGAACTCCAGTACTCAGACGAGAAATGGCCGGATGATCAGTACGGCGAGATGATGAGCGAGTTTCGGAAGCGGATTAATGATCGGTATGGTGAAGGCCAGTTGCTTGCGCGGAAGACCGAGGAGCTCGGTGAGATCCGGCAAACCATTGTCGGCCACAAGTGGCAGGTTGCGAATACGGCGTTGAAGCTCGTCTATTTCTCTGCGGTCGATAAAAAGCACGCCTTGCGAACGGTCAGCCTGCATTACGCCAGCGAAGGCTTTTGAGTCATCGCAGCGCCCCTCCTAACGGGGGGCCACGGTTGAAAGGACGGCGTTATCTCTTTTGCTTGCGGAGGTACTGGACCGGAAACTGCGAAACGGTCTCTCATGATTGTTCGCTACGCCTTTTTATCTGTGGCATTTGGCTTGGTCTGCTCGGTGGGTTTGCGTGCCGAGTCACCGTTCCGGTTTGGAAGCCCTGATGGACCCAGCGTGACGCTTTCTGGGTACGCCGATGCGTATTTTGGCTTCGACTCTACCGGTAACGGCAAACGAAGCGGATTTCTGTACAACCATGTCGTCCAGAATCGCGTCGCGACCAATCTGATTCTCTTGAAGGCGGACTTTCAATCGGAGCGAGCGCGGGCTGTTGTGGCCGCGATGCACGGGGATTATCGGAGGTACAATCTTGCCGCTGAACCGCCTGGCGCCAAGCCATGGAACGAAGCGTATGCGGGGGTCAAGCCTTGGGCTGATCTCGACTTCTGGATTGATGCGGGCATTTACGCGTCGCACATCGGGATTGAGAGCGCGATTTCGGCGGATTGCCCGACGTTGACCCGAAGTATTGTCGCGGAGAACTCTCCGTACTATTCGAGCGGAGTTCGGGCGACGTACGTTTCTCCTGATAAGAAGAACGAAGTCGCGTTCCACGTGTTGAACGGTTGGCAGCGGATTGATTTTGTGGAGGGAATCAATCGGCCAGCGTTCGGTTTACAACTCAAGCATCGGTTCAGCGAAGCGGTTTCTGCGAACTACAGCAACTTCTACGGAACGGTGTATCCGACGGCTCAAGACATCTATCGCCACTACCATCACGTGAATCTTGCGCTTGTTCAGGGTGATTGGAGTTATTTTGGGACATTCGACATCGGGTTTGAGGCGGGGAAGCGGTGGTATTCACCGATGGTAATGGCGCAGCGCAAGCTGACTGGGACGCTGTCTGCTACGGCGCGCGCGGAGTATTACCACGACCCTGATCGCGCGAATATCGGTTGGGGGACGGGCACGGGGTTTTCCGTGACCGGCTTTTCGGTCAACCTCGACTACCAAGTCACGAAGCAAGTTTTGCTGCGCGTCGAGCCCAAGATTTACCGCTCGGCCGATCGTGACTTTGACGGTCACCGAACCAACGCGATGCTCACGGGCGGGGTTAGTGTTCGCTTTTGAAGGCCGGTTACGGGGGTGCTCGGTCGCCTTGCTGAGCGCTTTTTTCGCCTCTGCTGAGGACTTTTGGTTGGAGGGCGGAACGATTGTTTTTCTCGCAGGGGGACATTTTATCCCGCCCCTGCAAGGCCTTGGGTAATAGGGGATGTGTTAGTGAGGCGATGCCCCAACCGGCACGGGGGGCGCCGTTGGCGCACATTCGCCGGCGGTCTGCTCCGCCCAACAAATATCACCCGGCAAGCCTAGCGATTCTCCTCCTAGCGACCTGCTCCTCCCCCTCGTGCGGGGAGACTTCAAAGTTTCCTTTGTGCTGCTGACAGCAAACCCGCATGAGCCCCGAGACCCTCATTCGTTCCAGCCTGGGAATCGACCCAAAAACGATCACTTCGTCCGCAACGAAGCCAGCGCAAGCCAGGTGTCGCGAAGAATCACGTAGTGGACCGCATTATTCGAGCGGCACTGTTGTGAATCAGTTGCGCGCTCGCCGCCCCTAACTTGGCCGCATGACACGTGCGGCCATCACGAACAACAGTTCTGCGCCTTCCGGAGAGCCAACGTCTGTTCTCTTCAACAACGTGCGCTTAGAACGCAACGCCGATGTTCAGATTTCCGCGGGTTATGGTCTGGCCTCCTTGGACTTGAACGTCGGCTTGAATCCCTGCATCGATGCGCTCGGTCAGCTGCATCCGAGCGCCTGCGCTCAAGCGAACTGCATCGCCCGAAGACTTCGACCCGGAGAACTGTTCGAAGCCCTCACCTGCAACCCCTCCATTGATCCAGGCTGCACTCGCGGTGCGGCGTTCAGCGTTGAAGTTGTGCAACCAGTGAACGCTGGCAGAGACGCGCGTCGCCTTGCCGGCCACAGTGGTCTTCTTGAAGGCTTCAACCCCGATTTTGGAGATTGTCGCGGTTGCGGAGGAGTTTTTCACTTTGACGCCGCGTTGGAACGCGTTGCTTTCTTCGGTGGTGTCCTTCACGCTTTGACCAATCACCAAGATTTCCGCGCTCGGGATGTAACCGCTTTCCTCTGAAGCAAAGGCTTTCGGTGCAGACACACCCACCTGAGCTAGCCAATCGGATGAATCTGCCGATCCCGACACACCCGCCCCGTTTGAGATCCGGCTCACGCGGGTATCAGACTGGCCGATGGCCAACGCGCCACTCAGGCGGACTTCACCCAAATCCGTGGCTCCATAAACACCGCCCATCGTTGAAGTGGTCCTTGCGCGATCGGAGTTCGAGCGACCTGTGATGGTGGAGCCAAGCGTGGAAACGAAGACCCCGACGGAGGCATCACCGATTTTGCGGTCCGCTCCGAGAACATCACCCCAGTTCGAGGAGCTGAATCCGGAAACCCCAACGGACGCATCGCCCTTCTGGCGGGCATTGCTCCCGAAGCCGGAAGTCCAGCCGTAGAAGGCGCCTTCTTCCACTGCAACCTGAGAGTTCAGACGCGTCGAGAGTGCCTGATTGATGTCCAACCCACGCACAATCCCTGCATTCAATAGCTCAGTGTAAATCAGAGATCTCCT
>JBEEPE010000280.1:0-2611 GCA_041191265.1 Verrucomicrobiota bacterium
GATCGAGTGCGCGTTCGACGCCGTCACCGCCCGCGTAGAGAACGGTTTGATCGTGAATGAGGACGCGCGGGCCGAAGTTGTATTCGATGAGTTTCCGTTTCCCTTGAGCTTCGCTTTTCCACCGGGGCGCCCCGGTTTTTCCGTCGAGGCATACGACGCGTTCACCGTCGAAGTAGACAACGGATTCGCCATTGGTGCCTAGGGTGATGGGCGCAACGACGGCCTCAACTTTCCAGAGGGTCGCACCGGAGTCAGGATGAACTGCCATGATGACCCGTGGTTTACGATCCCATTCGTATTCGTTTTGCACGCGGCCCTGATCGCTTTGGAGTTTGGGAGCATAATCGCTGATGGACCATTTCCCGGGGTTCACGAGGAGGAATAGCGTGTTGTTGGCGTGCAGGATTTCTTCGGTGCCTTTTGTCTCGGTGAACTCGCGCAGCGTTTTGCCGGTTGCTCCGTCAACGCTGGAGACAGGGCCTTCCAGTTCGGTGGTGACGAAGATGCGATCCTTGTCGCCCACCAGTCGACGGGTGAGTTGTGTGGGCCCAGATTTGAGCGGCCACATGTGATCGGACCACTTGGGGATGGGACGTTTCCACAAGATGGTGCCGTTGTGGGCGTCGCGTGCGATGAGGTTCCATTTTGAGGGAAGGAGGATCGAGATGCGCGAACCTTCGTCCATGATGTAGAAGAGTCGTCCGTTTGCAGAGACCTCGGCGGAGACGCTGGACATGCGGTCGTGGTGGCGTGACCAGCGCGGGTTTCCGACCCATTGCAGGCGCTCGGGAGGGCCGACCTTTTCGTCTTTGGAAACGGCATTTCCCTTTGCGTCGTAGTAGTAGTGCGTCCAATCGTCCAGTGTTGCGGGGCGAGGCTTTTGGGTTGCGGTCCATTTGCCGTCGGTGCGTGTGAGGAGGACACCATTGGGCACGAGAACGCGAAGCGCTTCTTCGCGGGGCACGCTGCCGAGGCTTTCGGCGACGATGAGGTTCACGAGGTTGTCGACGTAGGGGAGCGATTTTCCGTCGAACCGATCGACGGCGACGGGCCCATTCGCGTCGGCGGCTTGGAGGGCGGCACGAACGGTGCGGACGCGTTCGGGGTCGGTGTCGAGTCCTTGCACCTGGAACGATTCGTTCGCTTTCAGAGCGCGGGTGAGTGTGCCGTCGCCGATGCCGAGATGGAGGATGATTCCGCCTTTGATGTTGGATGCTTGAAAGATTCCGGAGGCTTCTTCTGCAGGAGTAGCGGCGGAGCAGAGGGCGGGCAAGAGCAGCAGTGCGGCAACCAAGGACTTCATTTTAAACTAAACCCCGCTGTTGGGGGTTGGTTGCGTGAGAGAGGAGGTTGAGCGGGCAACCAGTGAAGGTTGTCGGTGGTTGACGGTTGTATGAAACGCTGTCGGGCAGAATCGTGAAGTTTGGGAATGGATTCCCAATCTGCAAGAATGAGGAATCGCCCTGACCGTGGTCTAGTGGTTGGCAAGTTAAACCTACTCGGTGGTTGGCTTGTTGAGCGTTCAAGTGTGCCCATCAGACTCGATGAAATACCGTCACGCATGGATGCGGGGCGTTGACTGCGTGGTCTCCAACCTTGAGGGCGGTTTCGCGATTTTCGGATGATTCGTGCGCTGTTTTGGTTCAGTTTGTGGGGATGCAATTTTCCTCCGATCAGTTGGGCGGTCTTGCGGCCGCAGTTGGCACTCCGTTCTGGTTTTATGATGCGGCGGTGATGCGTCAGCGGATTGCGGACATTCGGTTTGTTTGTGGCGATGCGGTGCAGCCTCGGTTTGCGATGAAGGCCTGCCCGAACGGGCGGGTTTTGCAGGAGATGGAACGGAGCGGGGTGTGGATTGATGCTGTTTCGGGTAATGAAGTTTTGAGGGCGTTGCGAGCCGGTTATGCGGGCGGGGCGAATCCCCCAAAAATCCTGTTCACGGCGGATGTGTTTCGCGACAACGCATTGGAAGTGGTTTTGAAGCATGGGATTCTGCCGAACGTGGGGTCGCCGGGGATGATTCGTCAGTTGCGGGAGGCGGGATATCAGGGCGGGGTTTCGGTGCGGGTGAATCCCGGATTCGGGCACGGGCACGTGAATGCGTGCGACACGGGGGGACCGAGTTCGAAGCACGGGGTTTGGCCGGAGGATTTGCCGGGAGTGATAGACGAGGCGCTGTCTGGTGGTATGCGGGTGGAAATGCTGCACGCGCACATCGGGAGCGGGCCGCGGTTTGCGGAGTTGCACGAGAACTTGGAGCGGCTGACCGATTGGTTTTCGGCGTGGCTGAAGAAGGTTCCGAGCCTCACGGGCATCAGTCTGGGCGGAGGCATTCCCCACAACTACCGAGACGAATCCGCGCAGATTCCGCTGGAACCGTTGCGCGATTTGTTTGCTCGGTGTGCGGCCCGGTTGCGCGAGGTGTCTTCACCGGAACTGCGCGTGGAGATTGAGCCGGGTCGTTATTTTGTGGCGTCCTCTTGTGCGCTGGTCTCGCGTGTGACGGATTTGAAGCAGACTCGGACGAATGAGAAAGGAAACGGGGCCGACTTCATCATGGTGGATGCGGGGTTTGTGGATTTGGTGCGTCCGGCCATGTACGGAAGTTATC
>JBEEPE010000281.1:0-16606 GCA_041191265.1 Verrucomicrobiota bacterium
TCGTTCGGGCCGTTTTTGGACTGATGGAAGATTGCTGGCGGTGTGGTGGCTGAGGCCTCGACTCCCTGTGTGGCGTATCGCATCCGGTTGACGGATCCCTGACCGAAAGGGCTCGTACGCATCACATAACGAAAGAAAAAACAAATGGGCAGTAAACTGTATGTAGGCAACATGTCGTATGACACGACAGAGGGTGAGTTGATGGACCTTTTCTCCGGCGCGGGATCGGTAACTGACGCGGCATTGATGATTGATCGCGACACAGGTCGTTCGCGTGGATTTGCGTTCGTGACGATGTCCTCCGATGACGAGGCACAGGAAGCGATTCGTCGTTTCAACGGGTTCGAACTCGGCGGCCGTGAGCTGACCGTGAACGAGGCGCGTCCGAAAGAATCCGGTGGTGGCGGCGGCGGTGGACGTCGTTTCGGCGGTGGTGGCGGCGGCGGTGGCCGTGGCGGTGACCGCGGTGATCGTGGCGGACGTCGCTACTAAGCACGTTGTTTTCCCGTGAGTTTCGCGGGAAAAAATCAAAAAGCCCTGTGCGGAAACGCACGGGGCTTTTTTTTGGGCTTTTTTTGGGCGTTGACTCGCTATCTTCGGAAACAGCGCGTTTGGGAGAGATTACGGGGATTTGTCTGCGGGGTGGATGTGGACTGTACCGGCTTCGAGTCTCGATTTTCCGGCCTGATTTGGGACGGTGAAATGTCCCATTAACGAGGATCCATCGGGAGCGCGCATTGCGCGGAAGGACACTGGGCGTATTTCTTTGGTCGTCGAGTCCTTCCACGTGAGAGATCCGGTGAGGAGACCTGTTTTTGGGCTGTAACGGAGACGGGTTTGCGAGGCGATGAGTCCTTCATCTGCGGCGTTGGCTGCTGCGGCTTGGAAGGCCTGTGCTTTGATGTTCAGTTGAACGGAGTCTTCTTCGGCTCCGTCAGTTCCGATGAAGTCCAGTTCGGCGGTTCGGAGGCCCTCTTCGAAGCCGTCTAAGTTGAGCCCAGCGGGTTGGGGAACCATTCGTGATCCAATGACGCCTTCGTAGTTTACGAGAGGGATGCCGTCAGGGAACGCACCTCGGTTTGACGCATTCTGGTACCACTCGAGTTGTCCGGCAGCATCGCCTGCTTCGTTGATGAAGAGGTTGCCAGCGAGCGCGCTCTGGCCGCTGGAGTTGCGCAGCGTGAAAAAGGCGTTGAACCGTGCACCGAGTCCTTCGGTTTCGCAGAGGCGCGCGGAGCAGGTGGCTGGAGCGCTTCCGTCCGCAGCCCAGACGGTGGCTGTGACAACTCCCGTTTGTGACACTCGTAATGAACTGAATCCAATCCCCGTTGGGCCTGCGGTTTCAGCGGTTTCAACGGAAAAGGGAGACCCTTTGATGGCCATGAGGTTGACGGGATGCGGGCTTGAATATGCGCTGGTTACGCCTTTCGGAACCTGCGGCGCTCCCATGCCAGAGCAGGCTGCCACGATTTCCGCATCGTTCGCGAGAGAGACCGTGCCGACGAGGACGAACATTCTGCGAGACGGCGAGGAGTACCCTTGACTGTCTTCTGAGAGGGTCCCTCGGTACACTATGCCCGAACTCGGTGGATTAATGGTCAGCTCATTGGTCTCTCGATTGAGTTGAGTGTCCTTCGACGTGAATGGGAAGCGCTTGAAGTTGTTCACTAAAAAACCGGAGACTGACCCGTTCCTTGAGAGGGTCGCAACAAGTCGTCCCCCGTTGCCTCTGTTGAGACGATCGGAGCGATCAATGAGGCAGTCGTAGGTTCCTGCCATATCCGCCAAGTTGAATGCTGGTTCCACCTCCAAAGTGGACTCCTCGGATTCGGATTCGGTCCCATCAGCGAAGACTGCTTTGATTCTGAAGTTGAATGTTCCGCTTTCTAGGGCGCGTCCCACAATAGACGGGGGTGTGTATGGGGAGTTCGAGGAAAGCAGCAGACCTTTGGGAAGTCCCTCGGCAATCAGGGTGTAGCTGGATTCCGTCTTTCGGCCTAAGTCGTCTTCAATGTGGACGAACGGAGTAGCGAAGCCGCCCGCCTCGTACAGGTCAGATTGCCTTAACGATCTTCCATGCGAGGTCACCACCACGCGTTTCGTTGGAACGTAGTCTTTGTCTAAGACTTGGAGGGTTGTCGATGCTTCGGCTAGCGAGGTGCCGTCTTTATGAACCCATTGTAGCGTGACTGGGTAGAGACCAGGTTCGTTGATTGATCCGGAGAGCAGAAAGTTACCGTCGCCTCGTGGAGAGACGAACTCAGCGCCAGTTGGCAAGCCAATCACTTTGAGGGAGTAACTTTCGGAAAGGCTGGGGCCGAGGTCTGTGACCACGGATGCGTAACTTGAGTCGTTCAGTGGTTCGCCCGCGATAAAGCGGGTTCGGCCGTAAGTGACGAGGTAGGTGTAGGAGGGGGAGCCGCTCTCGGATACGTCAATCATGACGGGCACTTCCTTGGACTTTGCTCCATCGGCCATCGTCGCTTGGAGAGTCACTGAGTAGGTTCCCGCTCGGGTTGGGGTGCCGGCGAAGCGAGCGAGTTCATGGAACCCGGGGCCTTTTTGTACGAGTTGCACGCCGTCAGGCAATGTGCCCTTCACGGTGAGGGTGTGCGGAAGTCGGTACCAGTAGTCGTCCCCAGGGCTCGGACGCAGGATGGTCACCATGGAGACATCAATCGGCACCCCGACTCTGAGTCGCGGGACGTAAACGTTGAGGTCGTAGAGCTTTTCGCCCGGGGTCGCTGGAGCGGTTTCAGCAACGATCGACGGAAGTTGCGAAAGTCGCGGTGGCGGTTCAGTGGCAGAAACGACCAGTGAAAGGGCAATCCATGTCGCCAGTAAAAACGGTGTCTTCATGCTGTCAGTCTGCGGTTTCAGTGAAGTACTCATGACCGATTCTCATTCGGAGTTGTGCAGTTCAAACGCGCTTGAGTTTCTTTTTTGTCAGAAGACGGTGAACTCTCACGCACAGAATAAGCGACTCGAAGGGCTAAGCTTCCTGCGTGTGAGCTAGACGGCGATCGGTCTCTGTCAACCAGCAGGTCAAACGTTGACGCTTTGATTTGGCTTCTCTTGGTCAGGAGTTGTGGGGTTCGGTCGTGTTCCTTCTGGGGTCAACCGTTCGCCCCGAAAATAGGTGAGCAGGGCGGATGTATCGAAATCCTGAATCACAGCAGTTCGAGGCTTAGCGGAGGTCCGTTTTCTTTTTCAGGGCGTCTAGTTCTTTGCGGAGTTCGCGGGCGGTGGATTTGAGTTCGGAAACTTCGGTGCGCAGGGTGGACAGTTCTTCCACGGTTTTTTTACCGGACCGGAGTTTTTCGAGGGCTTTGACGGCGGGCTGGGTTTCGACGTGGGCGGTGGAACGTTCGGCGAGGGGTTCGAGGAGGGCGATGGCTTTGGGGTCCTCGAGATAACCGAGGCCGTTGATGGCGGCGAGACGGACGCGTTCGCGCGGGTCGGTGAGGTGGCGGGCGAGGCGATCACGAACTGCGGCTTTGTCGGTCTCGTGGCGTTGCAGGGAGGCGACGGTATCGAGCGCGATGGCGAGCGTTTGGGAGGGGAGATCTTTGCGTGCATCCAGCATTGCGAGAATCGGGCGCACATGGGCGGGATCCTCTTGCGCCTTCATTGCGCCGAGAGCGCCTTCGATGATGCGTTCGCGAAACGTGCTGCGTCCGAGGGATTGGGCGAGGAGGGTTCGTGTTTCGGGGGAGTTCCATGCCGCCAGCGCGCGAAGGGCTGTGGCGGCGATGCCAGGGTTTTGTTCACTGGCGGCAGTTGTGCGGAGCGTTTGGGCGGTGTCTCCTTCAAGAAACCCGCCGAGCGCGCGCACGATGGCGTTTCGGACGCGCGCGTCAGGTTCTCCGAGGGCTGATTTTAGGGCGGCGTAGGCTTCGGGTGTTCCGGCTTTTTTGAGCGTCTCGGAAGCCTTGATTCGGACCGCGTGATGCGTTGCGTTTCCGAGTGCTTTTTTGATGAGTTGCACGGCATCCGCGTCCGGTTTTTCTGCGAGTTGGTCGAGGGCGAGGAGTTGTCCGATGTGATCCTCGTTGTTCGCCAGTTGCAGCGTCAGCATGGGTTTGGACGGCTTGAACTGAATCTTGGCGAGTAGTGTAGTGTTCGGGTCGATTCGCACCTGCTCTGGCGTGGAGGGCAGTTGAAAGTGGAAGTCTTCCTCTTTTTCGCGGAGGCGGACGGTTCGTTCGATGGTCTCCGACTTCGTGCGGAACCGGATGGTGAGCGGAACGTCGAACAGGTGGGTTTCCTCCGAGATTTTCTGGGTTTGTTTGACGCTGATTTTTGCCGAACTCGCGCGTTCGTCCCATGTGTAGCTGACATCAAGCTGCGGGGTGCCGACGCCATAAACCCATTGATCAAAGAACTTTTCGAAGCTTCGTCCGGACAGTTCTTCGATGGTTGCGCGGAGGAGGTCCGTGGTGACGGAGCCGAGCGCGTTGCGTTCAAGGTAGGTGCGAATGCATTTCTGGTACAGGTCGGTACCGAGTTCGGAGCGGAGCATGTGGAGAACCCAGGCGCCTTTGGGGTAGGCGAGGTAATCGAACATTTCCTGTGGCTGGTCGAACTTGCGCCAGACGATGCCGCGCGTCTCATTGGCTTTGCTGGTGATGTCGACGGCTGCGCGGTGGAGCGAGTTGAGCATTTCGGGGCGGCCATGGTCTTCGCCTTGCCAGAGCCAGTCGTAGTAGGTGGCGAATCCCTCGTTGAGCCAGATGTGGCTCCAGTCGCGGCAGGTCACAAAGTCGCCGAACCATTGGTGTGCGAGTTCGTGGGCGACCAGGCTGTCGCCGTTGTAGAGGTTACCGGTGTCTTTCGAAAACAGGCTACGGTGATTGAGCGTCGTGAGCGTGGTATTTTCCATGCCGCCCCAGTGGTAGTCGTGAACGGCGACCTGTCCGTATTTGGACCACGGGTACGGCACACCGATTTCTTTTTCAAAGAACTCCATCATGCGGCGCGTGTTACGGAACAGGCTCGAGGCGTGGGCGAACTCGTCGGGGGTGGTCCAGAACTCGAGCGGGAGTTCGCCATGGCGATCCTCGGCTTTCTTGAGTTCGCCCGCGACGAGGGTGACGAGGTAGTTCACGTGGGGTTTGTCTTGGAGCCAGTGGAACCGGGTGAGGCCGGATTTTTCTTTGGATTCAGACAGCTTCTTGCCGTTCGAGAGGGCGACCATGCCTTCGGGCACGCGGCAGGAAACTTCGGTGGTGAACTTCTCGACGGGATGATCGAAGCACGGGAACCAGTGGCGCGATTCAGTCGGTTCTCCCTGCGTCCACAAGTGGTTGGCGGGGTAGCCCATTTCCTTGGTGCGGAAGTAGAGTCCGCGACGGGGTTCCGCTTTGTAATCAACGCTTACGTTGGCTTCTTTGCCGACGGGAACAGGCGGGTTGAAGGTGAAGATGATTTCGGAGTCGGTGAGGTGGTGTCGAAAACCGGTTTCGGAGCTTCCGGTGCCAAGGATGTCGAGTTCAACGGCGTCGAGACGAAGCTCGGTCAGTGGGGTTGCGATGGGTTTGAATCGCAGCACCACGTTTCCCTGGATGGTGCGTTTTTTGAAGTCGGGGGTGACGTCGAGTTTGAGGTGGAGGATGTCGACTTTGCGGTCGGGCGCGTATTTGCGGTAGGCGGGTGAGTCGGGGCGGGGTGCGGGGGCTGCGAGTGCGCAGTGGCGGCAGGAGAGTGCGTGGTTTTCCGCGAAGGTCTCGGCGAGGGTGGGATGCAGTTGGAACAGCGTGCAGAGGAGAAGGATGGCAACGAGGGGGGAGATGGTGCGGCGCATGGGGTGACGTTATGCGCCCTTGTGCGTTTGGACAATGGCAGGCGCGCGAGTCGGGTGGTCTTGGCAGGGTGGTGTGGGGCGGGCAAGGTGGGGCGATGATTGCGCGACAGATTTTTTTTGAGGGACGGGTTCAGGGGGTTGGATTTCGGTACGCGACTCAGCGGGTTGCGTGCGGGTTTGACGTGACGGGTTGGGTTCGCAACTTACCGGACGGACGGGTTGAAGTGCAGGTGTGCGGGGAGTTGGAGGAGGTGGCGGCGTTTATCAAGGGCATTTTGGAGAGCGAGTTGAAGGGCAACATTCGGGGGCACACGGTGCATGTGATTCCGGTGTTTGCGGCGAAGGGGTTCACGATTTCTCGGTGATTCTTTAGAGTGGGCTGCGTTGCGGGCTGACACGTGGCGCGGTTTGCGCTCAAAGGGGGGCGCATGAACACCATCACACGTTCTTTGGTTGCTGCGACTGCACTTGTTGCCGCGGCGCGTCCTTCGTTTGCGCATGAGATTTCCGAACACATGGCGGAAGCGGCGAGCAACTTTCTGGCGGCCTTGACTGATGAACAGCGGGCGAAGGCTGCGTTTGCGTTTGATTCGGATGAGCGGAAAAACTGGCACTTCATTCCGAGGGCACGTTTGGGGTTGCCGATTAAGGAGATGACGCAGGAGCAGCGGTTACTTGCGCACGCGTTGTTGGTGACGGGTTTGAGTTCGCAGGGGTATCAGAAGGCGACGAGCGTGATGAGCTTGGAGGCGATTCTGGCGATTTTGGAAAAGGATCGGAAGGGCGGTCCAGTGCGTGATCCTGAGCTGTACTTTTTCTCGGTGTTTGGGACTCCTGGCAAATCGGTTTGGGGTTGGCGGGTTGAGGGCCACCATTTGGCGTTTAACTTTACCTGTCCCGGTGGCGGCGTGGCTCCGGCTTTGACGCCCTCCTTTTTGGGGACGAATCCTGGGTTGGTGAAAGACGGGCCGCGGAAGGGAACGCGGGTGTTGGGGCGCGAGGAAGATTTGGGGCGCGAGTTGGCCCGCAGCTTAACGGCGGAGCAGCGTAAGAAGGCGGTGGTGTTGACGGAGGCTCCGAAGGAGATTTTGAACGATCCGAAGCGCGTGGATCCAACGAAGCCTGAGGGGATTGCGGCGAGCGATTTAACAGCGGCACAGCGCAAGATTTTGGACCGTCTTGTGATGGAATACATTGGCCGTCACCGTCCGGAGTTGCAGGAAGGCGAGCGGAAGCGTGCGGCGACGGGAGGAGACGAGGCGGTGTTTTTCACGTGGGCCGGCGGGATGGAGCCTGGTCAGCCGCACTATTATCGGGTGCAGGGGAAGACGTTTGTGGTGGAGTACGACAACGTGCAGAACGATGCGAATCATCCGCACTCGGTTTGGCGCGATTTCGGACGTGATTTCGGGATGGATTTGCTGCGTCAGCATCGCGCGGCAGCGCACTAGTTGGCGATACGGCCTTGCGGTGCGGGTGCAAGCCCGCCCGCAGTGCCTGGTGAGGCCTCGGTGACTGGGCGGTGCGGAGGTTGACGGGTTGGGGGGCTCTGGTAGCTTGCGTTCACCTTGGGTCAGTGAGGCTCAAGCGTGTTTGTTTTACATGGATCAATCGCTTTTTGAGACGGTGGTGGGGAAGTTGTTGGAGCGTGACAGTCGCTATCATGCGGATGCGTACGAGTTTGTTCGGAGCGTGGTGGAGGAGTTAACGGCGGCAGCGAACTCGCGCGGACGCGAGGCGCGTCCATCGCGGAAGGGGAAGATGACGGCGCAGCATGTGAACGGGGCGCAGATTCTTGCGGCGGCGCGTTCACGGGCGTTGGGGATGTTTGGTCCGATGGTGCCGACGGTCTTCGAGCACTGGGGAATTTTGAAGACGCGGGACGTTGGGAATATCGTGTTCAACCTCATCAACGGGGGGTACTTCAGTGCGTCAGAAACAGATCGGATTGAGGATTTTGACGAGGGGTTTGATTTTCATGAGGCGTTTGTGAAGCCGTACTTGCCCGAGACTGAGGGAGGTGCGGACCGGCTTCGGAAGCCGCGTGGGGGCAACCGGCGTCGTTCGACGGGCGGCATGGTTTGACGGGCGGCGCATGGGGCGAGGTTGCCTTGGTTGGATGGGTTTTGGGGTCTTGAAAAAGGTGCGTGCGGCGGGTTGGGTGGTGTAGTTTGTGGGGATGAGTGAAGAGAAGACTGCGGCACCTGGACGAGTGAACTTGCGGACGCCTGATGTGATGGAGGCGGTTCAGGCGCAGGTGGAAAAGCATTATCGCAGTGAGATTGTGGAGCGGTTGCGTTCGGCGGGGGGAGTGCTGACGTTTGGGGGGCTGACGATTCGGTTAGCGAAGCAGTTTGGATTTTGTTACGGGGTGGAGCGGGCGATTGATTTGGCCTACGCAGCGCGGCGCGTGTTTGGACAGAACCGGTTGTTTATTTTGGGTGAAATCATCCATAACCCGGAGGTGAACCGTCAGATCAACGAGATGGGCATCATCAATCTGCTGGAGCGAGCGGGGGAGCCGGACGTATCGGGTTTGGGGCCAGACGATGTGGTGATTGTGCCGGCGTTTGGGACTGATGTGACGACGCTCGCTCGCGTTAAGGAGCGCGGATGCCGCATTGTTGACACGACGTGTGGGGACGTGATGAGCGTCTGGAAGCGGGTGCGACAGAACGCGAACGACGATATGACGTCGATCATTCACGGAAAGGCTTCGCACGAGGAGACGAAGGCGACGGCTTCCCGTGCGATTGTGGGGGGGCGCGGGCATTACCTCGTGGTGTTGACGCTCGACGATACCGATTACGTGTGTCGGTACCTCGTGAGCGGCGGCGACAAGGCGGCGTTTTTGGAGCGTTTTCGAGGGGCCTACAGCGATGGGTTTGATCCAGACGTTCATTTG
The DNA here is from genome assembly GCA_041191265.1 of Verrucomicrobiota bacterium. Taxonomy (GTDB): domain Bacteria; phylum Verrucomicrobiota; class Verrucomicrobiia; order Chthoniobacterales; family Chthoniobacteraceae; genus JBEEPE01. The sequence goes on from JBEEPE010000281.1 coordinate 8,709, forward strand.
AAGCGGGTGGGCGTGGCAAATCAGACGACGATGCTGCGTGGTGAGACGGAAGAGGTGCAGCGACGGATCATGGAGGCGGTCAAGCAGCGTGATGGGGACCGCGAGCCGGCGGGGAATTTCCGATTCTTCGATACGATTTGCGGGGCAACGCAGGAGCGTCAGGACGCGTTACGGGAGATGTTGGGTCAACCGATGGATCTGCTGTTGGTGGTGGGCGGGTACAACTCGTCGAACACGTCGCATCTTGCGGAGATGGGAGGCGAGCGGTTGCCGACGTATTTCATCCGGAACGCCTCTCGGATTGAGTCGGGAGAGCGCATCACCTGCTACGATTTAGCGAAGAAGGCGGAGGTGTCGGTGTCGCCGTGGTTACCGAAAGGGAGCCATGTCACGGTGGGAATCACTGCGGGCGCAAGTTGCCCGAACAACCTGATTGAGGAGACAATCCTGCGGCTGTTTGAGTTGCACGGCGTGCCGGCTTCGGCGGTGCTCGATCGATGAGGGGTGGGGGGCAGGGGGGCTCCCGTGTGGGAGCGTATGGGTCGTATGGGTCGTATGGGGCGTATGGGGCGTATGGGGCGTATGGGGGATGTCAGTTTGGGATGACATCTACTGCGACGGTGGCGTTTCCGAATCGCGCGAAATCGTCGTAGGACCAGACGACTTTCTTGTTTTTGTCGACCTCGATGCTGAGGGGGTTCCCTTGGCCGGCGTGGCAGTTTCCGAAGCGGGTGTTGCCATTCGGAAGGCGTTCGACGCGGGTGAGCCATGCGAGGGTGATGCCGGGCAGGTCCTCCTGAGTGAGTTGCCAGACGATGTTGCCTTCCTTGTTTACTTCGAGAACGCGGTGACCGTTTCCTGTCGTGAGGAGGGTGTTTCCATTTTCTAAGCGACGCGCGCAAAAGGTTTGATTTCCAAATGCCTCGGGGCCGTGTCCGCCTTTGGGGGCGCGGTCGAACAGGGGGACTGCATATTCCCAAACGACCTTTCCGTCGCGCGCGTACTCTCTGACTTTTCCATCACCTTCGTGTGAGACGAGGTAGGTTCCTTGGGGAGTGCTTCGTACGAGGCGCGTGTCTCGGTGTTTGCTGGGTTTTTCGAGTTTGAGCTTAATCTCGAGCATCAGCTTGCCGGAGGCGTCCACTTCAATGATGCGGCCGATTCCAGATTCCGCGATCATGGTATGGCCGTTCGGGAGTCGTTCGAAGGCATGCACTTCAAGCGGTTTTCCCGCATTGCCATTCGATGTCGCGCAGTCGTACTCCCACACCGTTTTTCCCGAAGGATCTGCTTCAACAAGTTTTGTCCAACTGCTTTGGAAGAGAATGTTCCCGTTCGGCAAATAAGAAACGTCATGCAGCCCAGAGGTTTTCAGTTCGCGTTCGATGGAGCCATCGGGCGCAACCACGGCAACAGTGCGTCCGTTTGAAACGAGCAGACGGTGTTGGGCTCCGGTTTGTCCGGCTTGGAGGAGTGACGTGAGGCTTAGGAGAGCGGCTGCAGCAAGGGTGAGGGATTTCTGATTCATGGTGGCGGAGGGTATTAGATAAGGGGTTGGTTTAACGGGAAGAGCGAACGTTTGTGGGGGGTGAATCACGCGAGAATGGGGCGAATGGGTTCGGCTCCTTCGACCCCGACGAGTTTTTGATCGAGGCCGCCGTAGAAGAAGGAGAGCGCGTTAGGGTCGATTCCAAGGAGGTGTAGGATTGTGGCGTGCAGTTCTTTGACGGTGGTGCGGTCTGAGACGGCCTTGTTGCCGAGTTCGTCGGTGCTGCCGAAGCTGACGCCTCCTTTGATTCCGCCTCCAGCGAGCCACATGGTGAAGCCCGCGGAGTTGTGGTCGCGTCCGGTGCCCTCCTTGTACTCTGCGGTGGGCTGCCGACCGAACTCGCCGCCCCAGACGACGAGCGTCTCATCGAGGAGTCCGCGCTGTTTGAGGTCGCGGAGGAGTCCTGCCACGGGAAGGTCGGTGTTGCCCGCGTGAAACTCGTGGTTTTTCACGAGGTCGCCGTGTGCGTCCCAGTTGTGATCGGTGTGATTGCCTCCCGAGTAGACTTGGATGAAACGGACGCCACGTTCCACCAGGCGCCGCGCGAGGAGACATTTTTGGCCGAAGTCTTTCGTGCGCTCGTGATCGAGTCCGTAGAGTTCGCGAACGTGAGAGGGTTCGGAGGAAAAATCGAGTGCCTCGGGTGCTGCGGCCTGCATGCGGAAGGCGAGTTCGTAGCTATCAATCCGCGCGGCAAGATTTGAGTTCTGGGGGTGTCGGTTCAAATGCTGTTTGTTCAGCTCATTAAGCGAGCTAATCAGCAGGCGTTGCTGCGATTCGGTCATCCCTTCGCGGGGAGCGAGATCAAGGATGGGCGAGCCTGAAGAGCGGAACACGGTGCCTTGGTACTTCGCAGGCATGAATCCGGACGTCCAGTTTTTGGCACCGGAGATGGGACCGCCTGATTTGTCGAGCATGACGACGTAACCGGGGAGGTCTTGATTGAGGGATCCGAGGCCGTAGTTGATCCATGAGCCGAGGGAGGGTTTCCCGCTGAGGATAGAGCCCGTGTTCATCTTCAGCATGGCGGAACCGTGGAGGGGAGATTCGGCGATGAGGCTGTGAACGAACGCGATGTCATCGACGCAAGTTGCGATGTTGGGGAAAAGGTCAGAAACCCACTTTCCGGATTGCCCGCGCTGTTGAAATTTCCAGCGGGGCTCAACGATTCGTCCTTCATTTTTCGAGCCGCCGCGTCCTTTGGTTTCGAGGCGCACGGTCATGCCGTCCTTTCCGATGAGCTCGGGCTTGTAATCAAACGAGTCCACGTGGCTAGGGCCGCCGTACATGAACAGGAAGATCACGCTCTTGGCTTTCGCGAGGTGCGGCTGGATGTGTGGTGCCGCGCTGACTCCCTCCTTGGCGAGCATCCCTGCGAGAGCGAGGTGCGCGAATCCACCGGCAGCCGTCGTGATCAGTTCTCGCCGACGGAAGTTACGACAGAATCGATTCGGAATCGGGGAAGATGGATTCATTCGATGTAGATGAACTCGTTGAGGTTAAGGAGGAGCAAAGCAACCCGGCGAAGCGCATCTTCCTCGGACAAGCCAGCCTCTTGAACGAAGGTGGCGTGAGCCTTTTTCAGGGCGAGTACTTCAGCGTTTTGCGAATCGCGTTGCAGGGTGAGTTTAAGGCCAAACCGAATGGCGGACTCCGTATCTGGTCCGGCCTCCTTGGCAAGCCGTGCGGCGAGGAGGGAGGCGTGTTCGTCCATGAACGCGGAGTTCAACATCCCGAGCGCCTGTGTGGGCACGGTGCTAACGAAGCGCATGGCGCATGGTGTATCCGTCGGCGCCTGATCGTGTTCAGCGAGCAGGGGGAGGGAGAGGCTTCGTTTGACGTGAACATAAATGGTCCTGCGCGAGGTTTGTGCAGTGGTTTGCTTGGGCCAGCCGCGACCTGGAACCGATTGTGTTTGGAGGACTTCTTCAGGAAGCGGGGGATGAACCGGAGGGCCGTGGAGTTCGAGGCGAAGGGTTCCTGCCACGGACAGAACGGAATCGCGGACTTCTTCAGCGGTCAGGCGGCGCATGGGGAAGCGTCCGAGGAGCAGGTTATCGGGGTCTTTTGTGTCATGCTCCGTGAGAGCAGTGGAAGCGCGCTGATACGCGTCAGAGCTCATGATGAGACGATGCATCGCTTTGTGGCTGCCTCCGTGTTCCAGGAATGCGTTCGCGAGCCAATCGAGTAACTCGGGGTGTGAGGGTTGGTCGCCGAGTCGGCCGAAATCGGTCGAGCTCGCGACGATTCCACGTCCGAAGTGGTGCTGCCAAATGCGGTTCACGGCGACGCGCCAGAGCAACGGATTTTTGGGATCTGTCATCCAGTTCGCGAGCGATGAGCGTCGGCCGGAGGATGCGCGCTCGTTGATGCGTTGAACGTCTGCCTTTGTGGGGCGTCCGGTCGCGGGTTCGAGAACGGCGGGGTAGGCGGGGTTTACGGCGTCGCCTTTTGAAGCGGGGTTACCGCGCCGATGGATGTGAAGTGTTGCGGGGACTGGGATTTCGGTGACTGCGCTCAAGGGAATCCCGACGTCGCGTTGCGCTTCGTCGAGCCACGCGGTGCGATTTGCTTTCAGGAGATTGAGCAAATCGCCACCGGCATCCTTGTTGATGATTCGAAGGGCGTCCGCTCCCAGATTCTTTAAATGTCCCTCGCGGCGCAGGTGCGGTGATAGGCCCTTTCGCAGTGCGGGAAGCACGGAATGTTTGGTGGTCTGCAATGTTCTGATGCAGATGAGGTTGGTTCCGGTGTGGAGGAGATTGATTGCTTTGGGTGGGAGATCGATCACGCGGCGTCCTTCGGGGAGAGAGTTGCCGTCGAACGCGATTGAGCCGTTGACAAAAATCTCGGTTTCGCCGGCGTAAGCGAGGTCGAGGTGGAGCACCTTTGGCACTTCGGCCACACCGAACAGGGCCCGAAGCCAGATGGGTTTGCCGGGGTTTGCATTGGGCGTTCCTTCGGTTTGCCAGTCGACTGGATCGAAGTTCTCTGCCTGCCAGTTTGAGGCGGGTTCGGTGGTGATGAAGCTCCAAGCGTTTTCCTTCCCCGTGGATGGTTCCACCAGGGCAGGTTGATCTTTCATGGGGTCGATGTCGGTGGTGTGGCGTTCGAGCAGCTCGGAGAGGCGGTTGTATTTGCTATCGAGCGCCTCGATTTTTGCGGTGCGCTCTTTTTCGAGACGGTCGCGGTCGGAGGCGTCGGCCCACACGACGGGCTTGTTTCGGGTGATTGCGTAATCCCTGACACCGTGGAAGAAGGACATGAAGCTGTAGTAGTCCTTTTGGGTGAGCGGATCCTTTTTGTGATCGTGGCAACGGGCACATCCGAGGCTCATCCCGAGGAAGGCTTCTCCGGTGACTTGCACGATGTCAGCGAGCACATCGTATTTTGCGAGCGTGGCGTCTGCGGGACTGATGTCGCATTGCATGACGCGCAGGAACCCCGTGGCGGTGATGGACTCACGCGTTGGGGGGATCAACTCGTCGCCAGCGACCTGTTCCGTGACGAAGCGCGCGTAGGGGATGTCGTTGTTGAAGGCGTCGATGAGGTAATCGCGGAAGCGCCAAATGTTGTCTTTGTTTCCGTCGTACTCGAATCCTTCTGTTTCTGCGTAGCGAATAACGTCCATCCAGTGGCGCGCCCATTTCTCGCCGTAGTGGGGACTTGCGAGGAGGCGTTCGATGAGGCGTGGCCACGCGTCGGCTGTTTGGTCGGCGACGAATGCGTCGACCTCTTCGGGGGTTGGCGGCAGGCCGAGGATGTCGTAGGTGGCGCGTCGGATGAGCTGTGCCTTTTGGGCTCTGGGGGCGGGTTGTAGTCCGGCCTGTTTGAGGCGTGCGTTGAGGAAACGGTCGATGGGGTTGGATGCGGGTCCGTTGGGGGGTAGGGGGTTCGTGATGGGGCGATAGGCCCACCAGTCGGAGGCTAGGGATTCAATCTTGGAAGCGGGCGTTGCGGAGTCGGGTTTCTCGAGGGCTGGATCGTATGGGGCGCCGCGGACGACCCAGTCGCGGAGGGTGGCGATTTCTGTGTCAGAAAGTTTTCCGGCGGGCGGCATTTCGTGGTCGGCGTCGCGGTAGCTGACCATTTCGAGGAGATGGCTTTTTTCGGGCTCGATTGGCTGGGTATCCGGCAGGGCGGGGCCGGAGTCACCGCCTTTGACGAGGGCGGATCTTCGTGTGAGGTCTAGCCCCCCTTTGGTTTTTTCGCCGCCATGGCATTTTAGGCAGTGCGCGGAGAGGACGGGGTGAACTTTTTCGCGGAAGAAAGCGATGTCATCTGGGGTTGGCGTCGGGCTTGTAGCGCTCGCGACTGGGGCGATGAAAGCGGCGAGGAGGATGAGTCCGCTGAGGAGGTTACGATTCACGGGAGAGAGGCTACAAAGGGTGAACCCTCGGAGTGGGCGCAGACGTTGCACATCCAGCTATCCAGAACCCACTCTTCGGATTGAAACCGCATCCGTGGTGCGTTCGTCGTTGGCGGGCTTGAGCAGTCGAGCGTGGCATAAAAATGGCGAGAGAGGGGGTGTGCAAGAAGGGTTCCAGATGCGGGGAGCAATGGTGGTGTGGGTTTTTGTGCTCGCTCTGAGTGGAGGGTGGGGATGCGACGCGTGGGGTGGGGCGGTGACCGCTGAGCAGCGAACGTTTTTTGAGAGCCGGATTCGGCCGATTTTGGTGAAGGAATGTTTGGAGTGTCACGCTGAGGGCGCGAAGAAACTGGGTGGAAAGCTGTATCTGGATGACCCGGTGCGGTTGCGAGCGGGCGGGGAGTCGGGCCCCGCGTTGGTCGAGGGGAAACCGTCGGAAAGTCTGTTGATTCAAGCGGTTCGTTACGAGGGGCCTGAGATGCCTCCGAAGCATCGTCTGTCTGACGCTGCGGTGTCCGATTTGGTGCGTTGGGTTGAGATGGGTGCACCGGATCCGCGCACGAGCGGCGACGCTCAGAAAGGGTCTGGATCCGAGGTGGGGGCACGGGGTGCGGGTGAAAAGTCCAAATCGGCGGATGTGTGGTCGTTTCGTCCGCGCCAGCGGGTGGAGGTGCCGCGGGATGAGAGTGGGTGGTCGAGGGGTGCTGTTGACGCGTTTCTTCGGGCCAAAGCGGCGAGTCGCGGTCGTGGGCCTTCGCTGGACGCCTCCGGCGAGGTGGTTTTGCGTCGATTGCATTATGTGCTGACGGGTTTGCGTCCAACCGATGAGGAGGTGCGCGTGTTTGAGGTGGCGTATGCAGCGGACGCGGATTTAGCGGTGGCGCGCGAGGCGGATCGGTTATTGGGTTCGGTGCGGTATGGGGAGCGTTGGGGCCGGCATTGGTTGGATGTGGCGCGGTTTGGAGAGAGCAATGGGAATGACGGGTTGGGTCGGAACCCGACATTTTCTCATGCGTGGCGGTATCGGGATTACGTGATTGATGCGTTCAACGTGGATTTGCCGTACGACCGTTTTTTGACGGAGCAGATTGCGGGAGACTTGTTGGAGGCGTGTTCTTCGGAGGAGGGGGATCGGTGGTTAGTGGCGACGGGATTTTTGGCGATTGGTGCGAAGCCGGCGAAGGCGATGAACGACAATTTTGAGATGGACGTTGTTGCGGACCAGATTGCTGCCGTTGGGAGCGGAATTTTGGGAATCAGCTTGGGGTGTGCGAGGTGTCACGACCACAAGCACGATCCGGTATCGACTCGGGATTACTATGCGTTGGCTGGCATTTTCAAGAGCACGGAGACGCTGTGGGGGCCTGCGGCGTACGAGGCATTAACGGCGCCGCAAACCCCTTTGCACGTATTGGTTGCGGCGGCTAGAAGTCCGGTCCCGGCTCCTGAAAGTTTACCGCAGCCCAAGAAGAAGGATGAGAAGAAGCCGGCGAAGGCGGCGTTTCCGCAGTTGCCGGGGACGCCGTTGGCGATGGGGGTTCGCGACGCGCGGAAGGTGGGTGATTGTAAGATCAATATTGGGGGTGAATCGAAGAAGTTGGGGCCGGAGGTGCCGCGCGGTTTTCTTTCGGCGATAGGCGGGCTTGGGGTGGAGTTGGGTTTGGGTAGCGGTCGGTTGGAGCTCGCGCGGTGGTTGACGCGTCCGGAGCATCCGCTGACGGCGCGGGTGATGGTGAACCGAGTGTGGCAGCAGGTGTTTGGGAAGGGCATTGTTCGGACGCCTGACGATTTTGGCGTGTACGGGGCAGAACCGACGCATCGCGAGTTGTTGGACTATCTCGCGGAAGGATTTGTTGCGGGGGGCTGGTCGGTGAAGCGGTTGATTCGGGAGTTGGTGACGAGTCATGCGTTTCGGCAATCTTCTTTTGGGAGTGCGTCTGTTCGGGAAATTGATCCGGACAACGAGATGGTGATGCGGTA
>JBEEPE010000282.1:0-6064 GCA_041191265.1 Verrucomicrobiota bacterium
GCAAAGACGGCAGATGACTCGAATACGCCGTCGTTGTCTCTGTCTTCGAGGACAGAAATACGGCCGAGGTGCGGGGTTTCATCGCGTCGCTCGGAGTAATCAATCATTTCGCAGACGAAGAGGCGTCCGCGTTCATCGAAACAGATTGCGATGGGGTCGCGCACGGAGGGTTCGTGTGCGGCCAGTTCGAGTCGAAAGCCGGGTTTCACCTGCCAAGTTGCCGAGGCCTCTTTGGGCGGGACTGCTGGGTAGCGGGGAAGGTCTTTCGCGGGGTCGACGTTCACGGCGTTTCGGGTCGGGCCGTAGGCTGCCGCGTGGGTGGTGGTGCTCTTGAGACTGGTTGCTGGCGTCAACTCTGTCGCTGGCCGTTGCTGTGCGCAGAGCGGGAACAACAACAGTCCGCAAAAAGCGGCGGCGAAGGTCTGCGCGTGGATTCGGTGCATGACGAGCGAATTAGGCGCGTCGGACCGCAGCGCGGTAGGCGTTGGGAGAACGGCCTTGGTGGAGAGTGAACTGGCGTTGGAAATGCGAGAGGGATTCATAACCGCAATCCGTGGCGATTTGATTCACGGTTTGGTCGGTTTCAGCGAGGAGGCGGCAAGCGCGGCCGATGCGGAGTTCGTTCAGATACCGCGGCAGCGTGCGACCGGTGCAGCGTTTGAACAGGCGACTGAATGCGCTGACGCTGAGCCCGGTCAGTTGGGCGAGGATGGGAGAATAGATTGGGCCATCGATATTTTTCGCAATGAACTCGCAGGCGCGACCGATGCGATCGTCGGAAGTGGTTGCCGAGATGGAGAATCCGGGGGAAGCGATTTCGCGAAGGTCCGGTGATCGGCTGAGTTCGTCGAGAAGTTCGAGGAGGAGAATGGTACGACGGAGACCGCTCGCGTCGAAGATACGTTTGATGAGCGAAATCGCTTTTGTGCGGGTTGCACCATGAACTTCGAGGCCGCGTTTTGACCGCTGGAACAGCTTTTGAACGGGCTGCATGGCGGCACGACCTTGCCAGCTTGGGCCGAGTAGCGCGGGGAGAAACTGGATGACGTGGGCGTCCACTGGGGCGCCGACTCCGGTTGGAGATGAGTTGCGGTAGTCGTGCGGGACGTCGGGTCCGAGGAACACGAGATCATCCGGCAAGAGGGGCGTGAGTTTGTCGCCAATCCATCGTTGGGTGCCGCCTTGCGAGACGAGGGTGATTTCGCACTCTGGATGATGGTGCCAGACGCAACCGAAGTTTTCGCCTTGAACACGCTCGCAGGCGACGAGTTCGGTGGCGGCGAGGGGTGAGGGACGTTCGATGACGAGGTTCATCTCCTTGGGGGAATCCAGATGCTCGTATGCATTAGCGGATTCCGTGCGAGAAGATGAGTCGCAATATTTAGGGCCTCCCTAAATGCGCGGTGATCGGTTGCCGCATGCGGGGTTCTCTCGCGAGGGTGATGAATGTTGTGGGGGGGTATGGCTTGACAACTCCGTGAAGCGGTCACAACTGGACTTCCTAACCCCAGTCAAATCAACCCGCCCTGGAGAGTATTCTATGCTGCATAAACAACGTATCACTTGGCTTTCACTCTTGGGCTTGGCCTATCGTCCGCTCAGGCAATTCGCGGGTTTCGTGGGAATCAGTTACGCACTTGGTTCGTCAGCGGCTATGGCCGATTCTAAGCCTCAGGCATTCCAGAAAGGCGAAACGGTTTGCATGGTTGGTGACAGCATCACCCATGGCGGGATGTATCACTCAAATCTTTACCTGTTCTACGCTACGCGGTTCCCGACTCGCGAGGTGCGATTAGTCAACTGCGGGATTTCGGGGGATACGGCTGCGGGCGCGGCTAGTCGGCTCGACTGGGATGTACTGGTCCACCGACCGACGGTTGCGACCGTGCTTCTCGGCATGAACGATGTGGGACTCAGGCTCTATGGCACCGACAAGACTGACGAGAAGAGCAGGGCAGCGCAACGGGCTGCAATCGAGAGATATGTGAGCAACATGACTGCGCTTGTCGAGAGGCTGCTTAAGGCGGGCACGAAAGTGACTTTGCTTACTCCGACAATCTATGAGCAGAACGTTGACACTGGCGTGCCAAACTACTTCGGCAGCAATGATGGGCTGTCCGAGTGCAGTGAGGAGGTTAAGAAAATTGCTCGGAAGTACGACCTGCCTTTGATCGATGTTCACGAGGCGATGAACTCCATTAATCGTAAGGCTCAGCAGACGGATACAACATTCACCCTTGTGGGAAGGGATCGAGTTCATCCGGGGAATGTCGGGCACTTCGTCATCGCCTACGAGGTACTCAAAGCGCAGGGGATGTCCTCAGGCGTGTCGAAGATGGTGTTAGATGCGGCATCCGCCAAAGCGACAGCGCAGGTGAACTGTACCATTAGCCGTGTTCAGGGCTCACCTGAGGAACTATCATTCGACTGTCTCGAATCAGCGCTTCCGTTTCCGGTTGCTGCAGGGGCTCGGGGGGCTTTGACGCTGATTCCTTTTGAGAGGGAGTTGAACGAGGAGTTGTTGAGGATTACGGGTCTGACCGAGGGAAAGTACACGCTTTCGATTGACGATAAACCAGTGGGGCAGTTCGACGCGACGGAACTCGCTGCAGGGGTCAATCTTGCGTCTAACCCTAAGACGCCGCAATACCAGCAGGCGCTTGAGGTGGATGCGTTGAACACGAAGCGCCATATGTTGGAGACCGTGCGCTTGCGGGGAATTGCCGCCACGCAAATGTGGTTGGCTAACTCGAAAATCGATTTGAACGACCCTCAGGCCATCTCCGAGGCAGTCTCAAAAGCTGCTGGAGGAAAGCCGGATGCGACGGAGAAGGCACCGTGGAGGGGAGATGTCAGGAATGTTTTTGACGCCTACCGGAAGTACAAACCGGTGCAAAAAGAACTTATGGAGGAGGCCGAGCAGGCTCGAGCGGGTATGTACAAAGCGGCGCAGCCGAAGCCGCATCGGTTTGTGATCAAAAAGAGTTAGTGGGCGCCGAGAAAACCGTGCACCGATGTTTTCGAGCACTGGGGAAGAAGATGGGCACACGAAGACACGAAGCCACGAAGGGAGAACTCGGTAGGCCAGTCGTATCGCGCAACTTGATGTGCGAACGTGCCTTCGTGCCAGCGGCATGAAAGCCGGTGGCCGGTGGTTTGAGGAGTACGCGCGACGAAAAACCACCGGCACCATGCGGGCGCCGATCGATCGCAGCTCTCACGCTTGGCGCGAGAACTGGGTGCGGCGTCGAATCAGAGTTTGCCTGTTCGTACGCCTCTCATCGGAGCTACACGGGGAGTGAACGCGGAAAATTGGTGCGAGAAAATCAGTGCATCTCAACCGAGCACGAGCCGAGGCCGCCGCGGAAGTAGTTGAACTGGACGTTTGGATGATCCGCGAGGAGCGACATTGGCACGGCTGCGTCTGCGATGCCTTTGGAGATCATGAGTGCGGTGAGGCGCTGGCCGAGCGGGTTATCGTGAGTTCCTGCGTGCCAGATAGATACTTTCTCGGCGAGCCACGTCTCCTTCGGACCAACGGTGATGGCCATCTTGGGCACCATGGTGATGTTGCCTCCGCCAGAGGTTCTTGCATTTTGCGCCAGCGTGACTGGGTGGAGCTCGACGACGCGTGTGCCGAGTTTCCGGTACTCTGCGGGCGTTGGCGGAGAATTCTTGTGCTTCCCTTCTCGCCGGAGCGGGTCATTGAACGCCCAATGCTTGATGTCTCCTTGACCCCCTTGCATGACTGCGCACCGAACGCCTGCGGTCCAGGATTCTATGTAGGGCTTCGTATTGGCTTTGGGGAAATGGAGGTTTGTCTCGGGCATCGCGAGCGGCTTCGTAATGCGGTTGAAACAGAGTTCGCGATCGGCTTTCTCGAAGGAGAGCGGGTGCGATGTCGGAACCTCTCGTTTTGTCGAGGCGTCGAACCACTCGTCCATTCCCCAGAAGTGGGCGTTCTTGAGGGAGATGCCGAGTTCGTTCACGAGGCGTGCAACGAGGGGAAGCTGTTCGGTGGGACCGATGGGACCGCAGATTCCGACGGGGTTATCTGCCGTGGCCTGCTTCCACGCGTGAATGTATTCAAGCGCCTCTGCGAGGTAGAAGTCCTCCAGCGTGTCGTACATCACGACTTTGAAACCTGGGCGGCTGAGTTGACGCAGATTTTTCTCTGTGAGGCGCGCAGCATCCTGAATCAACGAATCGTCGAGCGTGGTGTAGTCCCACCAATCGGGGGCGATGTGGCTGAGTTTGCGAGGCATGAGGAGAGGTGGGTTAGGAGAGATGGATGGTTCGACCGCCGTTGGCTGCGCTTTCATCAGCCGCAAAGATGACTTCAAACGAGCGTAAGGACTCGCGGAAGCTGGTGAGAGGCATGTCTTTGCCCGCGTCTAGAGCGTCAAAGAACGCTTGGAACTGCGTTTGGTAGGGGTGGTCGGATACATCACCGGAATCGAGCATCTTCATTGGGAGTTGGCCCCAACGTGATTTGTCGGTGTGGAGTTTGTTGGAGTGCAGTTTGTTGTCGAGAAGGCTGCCCTGACTCCCGACGAGGTGGGTATGGAAGTAGTAGGGTTGTAGGCAATCAACGATGGCTGCGGTCTTTCCGATGGTGCCGTTCTTGAACTTGAGAATGGTGACGCTGGACGTGTCGTATTCGTAGGGTGCGAAAATGTCGCTTTTCGACTTGGTCGAGTAGCTCGTGACGCTTTCCACCTGTGTGCCCATGAACATGAGCAGCGCGTCGAGCGCGTGGCAGCCTGCGGTGAGCAGGGCGCTGCCTCCGTCTTTCCGCTCGGTGTTCCATCGGAACTGTCCGTACCACGGCCCGATGCCGTGGTAGTAATCCACTTCGGCGTAGTGGATTTCGCCGAGAAGGCCTTGATCGAGAATGGCGCGTGTGCTGGTGAACTGGCCCGAGAAGCGGCACTCAAAGCAAACGCAACCGCGTACTCCATTCTCTTCGGCGGCTTGCACAATGGCGCGCACTTCGTCCAAAGAGTTGGCCATCGGCTTTTCAAGAATGATGTGTTTGCCAGCGCGGGCTGCTGCGATGGCCTCGTTGGCGTGACGGCTCGGTAAACTGGTGATGTCGACTACGTGAATCTCTTGGTCCGCGAGCATCGCTTCGAGCGTGTTATAGACCTTGATTGGGCTGCCGTGGCGCTTTGAAAGTTCTGCTGCGTCGAGGGTTCTGGACGAAAAGACAGCCGTGACGCGAGCTTGGTTGGTAGCGTTGATGGCGTCGATGTGAGCTGTAGCAGCCCAGCCGTATCCGACAATTCCGACGTTGATGTGTTTCATGAAGAGGATTCGTTTGAGGTGAGGAGAGGGCTCCGAAACGGACAGAGCAGGAGTAAACGGCAGAGCCGATTTCGAAGGAAGTCGCCGCAGTAGTGGAAATGCGGCGTTCTCGGTCTGGATTTTGTCGTAAATGGTCGAAGTTCCTCCAATGGAACGGAGTGGTTCGCGGGATGCTTCCCTCACCCGACATGGCGATTCACACCCACTTGCCGGCTGACGCGACGCGTCGGGATTTCATTCGCGAATCTTTGGGGGCGGCCGCGCTGACGGGGTTGGCTCCAGCGGTGGTTCGCGGACAGAATCTCAACTCAAAGTTGGATATTGCGGTGGTGGGGGCGGGCGGGCGTGGAGCGGCGAATACGGCTAGTGCATCTGGGGAAAACATTGTGGCGTTGTGCGATTTAAATGCGAAGAACTTGGCCGCGGCGAAGAGCAAGTTTCCGGCAGCTCGCACAGAGGAGGATTTTCGGCGTCTGTTCGATAAGACGAATGATTTTGATGCGGTGATTGTGAGCACGACGGAACACACGCATGCGTTTGCCACGATGCTGGCGCTTCGTGCGGGCAAGCACGTGTATTGCGAGAAACCGCTGACGCACAGTGTGTGGGAGGCGCGACAGGTTCGTGAGTTTGCGGCGACCACGAAACTTGCGACGCAAATGGGAATCCAGATTCACGCGGGGGAGAACTATCGTCGGGTGGTGGAGCTGATTCAGGGAGGTGTGATTGGGGCCGTTCGAGAGGCCCATGTTTGGGT
>JBEEPE010000283.1:0-2551 GCA_041191265.1 Verrucomicrobiota bacterium
AAGAAGGGCTTCAAAGAACGCTGGAAAAAGACGTGAAGAATAACCTCCCCAAAGAGCGGATTCACCCCGTGCCGATGGACCTCCCAATCCCCGTCCCGAAAATCAATCTCCACCCCACCACGAATCAGCCCCTCCCCCTCAATCCGAATCACCGCTTCCCGAAAATCTGGGCCAGGATCCCGATTCCACTCACCAAAATCCACCACAATGACCTCCCGCCCACGCTCATCTCGGAATCGGTTCCCGTATCCCCCTCCAAACCACTCAGCCTGCAACTCCAACTCGCGCCGCCGCATCACCGCGCCCAGAACGTTGTCACCATTCCCCTCCGTCATAATCCCCCCATCGCTCCACACGAACCGCCGGACGGTCAACGAACACCCTTTTTTCTCGTCTCCCCCGCCTCGGAACGCTAGAGCACATCCGCCGCCCTAGGGCTTAACCGAAAAACCTTACACCGCCGTGAACCCTCTCCGAGAAGGCCTCTCCCACCGGGCCCACCCCAAACCCTGCAACGTCGTCATTTTCGGTGCCTCCGGTGACCTCACTGCCAGAAAACTTGTCCCCGCACTCTACAACCTCCAAGTCGACGGAGAACTCCCCGCCTCAACCCGCGTCATCGGCTTCGCGCGCCGCGAAAAAACCGACGAAAGTTTCCGCGGCGAACTCCTCGACGCTGCGCAAAAGTTTTCCCGTCAGGGAGCCGACCCCGCCGTTTGGGCCGATTTTGCGAGCCGCCTCCACTATCACCAAGGCGAGTTCGGGAACGAGGAGGCCTACGCCAGCCTCGCCAAACGCCTCGCCGAGTTCGACCGCGACTTGGGCACCGCAGGAAATCGGCTTTTCTATCTGAGCGTCGCACCCAGCGAGTTCTCCGGCATCCTTTCGCTTCTGGAAAAATACGGACTCAACCGCGCCGCAGAAGGCTGCTGGTCCCGAGTCATCATCGAGAAACCGTTCGGGAAGGACCAATCGTCCGCACACGCACTCAACGAGACAGTGAGCAACGTTTTCCACGAAGACTCCATCTACCGCATCGATCACTACCTCGGCAAAGAAACCGCTCAAAACATCATGGTGCTGCGGTTCGCCAATGCCATTTTTGAGCCTCTCTGGAATCACCGATTCATCGACCATATCCAAATCACCGCGAGCGAACCAATGGGCGTGGAAAAACGAGGCCCGTATTACGACGCCTCCGGCGCCCTCCGCGACATGGTTCAAAACCATCTGCTCCAACTCCTGTGCCTCGTCGCCATGGAACCCCCAGCCGACCTTCGTCCGGATAGCGTCCGCGACGAAAAGCTCAAGGTGGTGCGGGCCCTCCGAAAAAAAGATGCGGTCTCGATCCTCACTGACGTCGTGCGCGGACAATACATCGCGGGCGATGTCATGGGAAAACCTGCCCCCGCCTACCGCGACGAGGAACGCGTCAACCCGCAATCGCAAACAGAAACCTTTGTTGCGATGAAACTCCAAATCGACAACTGGCGCTGGTCAGGCGTCCCTTTTTATATGCGGGTAGGCAAACGCATGCCCAAGCACGGTGGCGAAATCGCCATCCATTTCAAACGGCCCCCAGGAGTCCTCTTCAACTCCGCAGACGCCGCTCCCGGCGCAAACGTTCTGGTCATCCGGATTCAGCCCGACGAAGGCATCTCCTTGCGCATCCAATCGAAGCGCCCGGGGACGCAACTTAGTCTCGAACCGGTCAAAATGGACTTCCATTACGGCACCAGCTTTGGACGACCCAGCCCAGAGGCCTACGAACGTCTCATCCTCGACGCCATGGTCGGTGACGCGACACTCTTCGCGCGCCGCGATGAAGTTGATGCGGCTTGGTCATTCATCGACAGCATCGAACACGCGTGGCACGCCGAGGACTCCAGCGTTCCGCTTTGCACCTACCCCGCAGGGTCTTGGGGCCCCACGGAAGCGGATGATCTCCTCGCACGCGACGGGCGTATTTGGCGCAGACTGTAACCGGAGAGACCTTATTTTTCATGTCGCTCCCTCTCGACATCCTCGGATCCTCGGTTGATCCAGCGGCGATTGCTCCTGAACTCAAAAAGCTCTGGAAACTCGACGCCTCGCGCACCCGCGCATCGCTCGTAAACCTCGTGGTCTTCTGCGGCTCACCCGCGGGGATGGAACCCGTCACCCATCAAATCTCGGAAATCGTCCGCGAACACGCTTGCCGAGCGTTCTTGGTAGCCCACACGGAACAACCTGCAACGGGCGACGAGAAATCGGTGGCATCGTGGATTAACGCGCACTGCCACCTCCCCAAAGCAGGCGCACGTCAAGTGTGCTGCGAGCAAGTGACACTCGTCACCCGAGGTCTTTCGCTGGACGCTGCCACAGGCCTCGTTCTCTCCCACCTCGACTACGACCTCCCGCTGTACGTTTGGTGGCACGAAGATTTCCCGTCAACCGCCAACGCCCAAATCTGGCCTTGGGTCGACAAGCTCATCTTCGACAGTCGCGATTGGATTGACCCGCGCCAACAACTTCAGCGCCTTCAACGCATTGTCGATCGCGCCGGCACTCG
>JBEEPE010000284.1:0-5270 GCA_041191265.1 Verrucomicrobiota bacterium
CCAGAAAGTGGCGCACGGTCCGGATCCGGTTCTTTTTGGTTTCCGCCCTCCCCCCGGCGGCATTCAGCCAGTCCTGAATGAAGTCTCGGTTGATGTCCTGAATGTCGTGGATGCCACGCGAGGAGGCGTAGCGGAAGAGGTTCTGGAGGTTTGGCCGCTTCAGATCCTCGATGGTTTTGTCCGAGTTGAGGGCGGAATCCCCACCGGACCTCATGGCGTCGAGATACATCCTACCGAGTTCGACCAAGGAGGGGCATTTCTTGAGAGGCAGGTGGTGTTTGAGAAAAAAGGCCCCCGCCTGTTCGATTGTGGCGCCAACTTTGGCCAATTCCTCCTTCCATTTGCTGAAAAGGACACGGTCAGCGAGGGAAAGGAGGGCCGCCTCGGTACCGTGGAGTTTCAGGGAGGCTTTGGATTCCCTGAGGAACTCTTCGGCCTGATCGCGGGTTGGGAAGTAGCGTTGAATACGGTGTCCGTTGACCTCGCCGAGGTCGGCCTCCCACTTCACAACGCCTGAGGGGTAACGTTTTTGTCGGATTTTCACACGAACCCATCGCACACGAGGGGGCTGCGTGCCTTAAAAACCATCCACGTTCATCCACGCTTTTTTTGTCATTTGGAGGCTTTTGGGGGCCCTTGCTGTCCCGTGGTGGCCCTTCGGATTGGGGCAACAAAAAGGCCCGTAAGAGGCTCTTTACAGAGTAATTACGGGCCGGAGAGAGGCTTAAAAAAGTGGAGCGGGTAGAGGGAATCGAACCCTCCTAGCCAGCTTGGAAGGTTGACCACTTTTACTGTTTTTCAGGCACTTACGCCGCGACTTACATTTCAACTTACATGTTTTTCGGCTCCTACATCCTCTGGGGGCCTTGAAATCCCGGCCCCTGTTCCAGCCCACCCATCCCCAAGCGCGTTCACCAAAGGACCGACACCGGCAACGCCTGCAGATCCGGCGCGACCGAGACCACACTGTCTCCGGAGTAGAGCACGTATCCACCGCGAAACTTGGAGCCCGCCACCTCCCGGAGGTAGCGCAAACCCCCAAAGTCTTCGCTCCGGATCGTCGCTCCAAACTTCATCTCGATGCCACACACGGAGCCGTCTCTCGATTCGAGCACCGCGTCCACCTCCCTCCCGGCATGGGATCGGAAGTGAGACAGGCTCAGCATCAGCGGAGACCACGTGATCGCCTTCCGGATTTCGGAGACCACGAAGGTCTCGAAAAGCTGCCCTAAAAAAATCGCCTGCGATTCGCAGGAACGGTCGTCCACTCCCGTCAACACACACGCGATTCCCGGGTCGCTCAAATGCAGCTTGGGTTGCCGAACCAGACGCGCGGAGGTGTTGCCCGCCCACGCGGGGATTTCGAACGAGAAAAAGACCGCCTGCGCCAGTGCCACGTAACGCCGCACCGTCGTGAGCGGGACCCCAAGGATCCGGGCGAAATCGGCGTAATTGACCACGGTTCCGGTGCGGCTTCCCGCCAGCGCCAAAAGCCGTCGCATGTTCGAAACATCCCCAATCCGCGCAAGGTCGGTCATGTCACGTTCGATGAGGGCGTCGGCGTAGGACTGAAGCCAACGCTGGGCTCCCGCGACCGTTTTTCGGGTCACCGCCTCGGGAAAACCGCCCCGCAGCATCCGGTGAATCAGCCCCTGTTTCTCGATGCCACTTTTGAAGGAACTGACAATGGAGCCGTCCCAGAAACCCTCCAGCAAATCGCCTCCGGTTCCTTCGATTTCGGACTGGCTCAATGGCCAGAGGTCCAGCACGCGCATCCGTCCTGCGAGCGATTCCGCCACGGCACCGCCGACCCGCACCTCTGCCGATCCGGTGAGTAAGAAACGTCCGGGGGTACGGTCCTCATCCACCCTCTGCTTGATGGCGAGCAGCAGTTCGGGAACGCGCTGGACTTCATCAATCGTGACTGGCCCCTTGATGGCGGAGACAAAAGCCACCGGATCACTCCTCGCTGCGGACAACGTCGCAAGGTCATCGAGAGTCCGGTACTGCCGCGCCTGCGGACCGGTTTGCAGCGCTTTGACGAGGGTTGTCTTTCCGGACTGTCTCGGCCCCCGAAGGAAAACCACGGGGTCCTCTGCGAGTGCCTCCTGAAGGGCGGGCTGGATGTGACGCTGAAACACGGTTGAAATATAACCACGGAACGGTCGGATTTCAACCGAGGTTCTGACGAGGCAAAAGCCGACTCTCTCGCCCCAGTTGCGCAGCCCGTGGGAGTGCGGGCTGATTCCTTTCCCTCTGCGCCTCCGAAAGAAACGCGCTTCAACCGCCCGCCTAAACCGAGCTCCGCTGCGGCCATGCAGTCCAATCACCCTCTCTCGATTCCCCGGCTGCAAGTGCGAGGGCTTCAGGCACACCAACCTACGTGCTTACACCACTTTCAAACTGTCTCACGCGAGGGGAACCGTACGCCAATACTGAAGAAATAGCCTTCCAAACTCTACCGCGGCCATACCGTCGGCAAGCAACTGCGGGTGCAGAAGTATCCGCCGAGGCGCCCCCTCTTCCACGAAGGCATGAAGAAACACAAAGGAAGGCCGGCCGAGAGCCGCTTGCTCTGCCGACAATTCATCGAAGCGCCCCCATTGCATGTTCTTGATGCACTCAAACTTCTCGGCCTCAAGTTCGTTGTATCTGCGACCTTCCTCTTCAGTGAATTCCGACGGGGGTACGTACGGGGGAATTCGATGAGCGAGTGCGTCACGGAAGGGCTTGGCGTACTCATCGTGCCACCTCTTCAGGACGTCCGACTTGATGTACAGGCGAAGCTCCTCTGGAAGGTGTTTCTGCGTAGCCTGCCGGAATAGCCCCACTCTACGGTGATCTCCAATCTTCGACAGCAGGTCGTGCCGCAAAACAAAGGCCCACGCCCAGTTGTCGTAGAGGCCATAGAGGTTCATAACGAAGGCGTGCAAGTTGGTCTGCACATCTGATAGCGCGTCGGCCTCCAGCGGGCGCACTTGATTGAGCGGGAATAACTCAAAGACACGTTGCACTGCCCGCCTGATGGTCCTGAGACGACGAGCCGCGCCATGGCCTAGGTATCCGCGAACTGGGGAGGCTGGATCAAGCGCCTGTTCCTCGATCACAGTTTTGAGAATCAGATCCTGCATATCTTGCAGCACCTTGCGTAGGTTCTCGTGCAGATCGTCGATCTGAGGAACGGAGTAGTGCACAAGTTGGATAAGACGCCTAACGTAAAAATTGAGCCGCGACCATGCTTGGCGCGGGCTGCGCGTAAGCACAGAACGTGAAAAGCATGATCGTGGTATCGACTGATTTATTGAGCGAAGGATTGTGGAGTGTATTGCAATTGAATCTTGCGGGCAGCATCAATAAATCGGTCATACGTCATTAACTCTGTATTGTGATTTTTCTTAAACGCTGATTTCGCCTCAATGTCGCGATCACTTAAATCGCCTCGCCTTCCTATTACAATATCGTAATGTATATGAAGCCATGATTTAGGGTGATACAAAGGCCAGCCGACGTGACAAGTCGGCTCGGTGTCCCTTGGGCCATGTATCAGATCCTTCTCTTTAGCGTATCTCGCAAGATCGCGCAGAACTGTCTCTCTATTCTTTTCAATAAATATGCGCCAAGAGTCCACTTGGGAACTGGCCTTATTCAGTCTTTTCGCCATTACTCCTTCATTCGTGAACATTCGCTCATTTGGCGGCTCAAGTTCGATAAAGTGTACCTCCCAGCCACCTGAGAATGGCGCAAGCGCAACAAAGTCTGCTCTATGCTCGGTTCCGAATGGAAACTCCGCTACAACACAGCTTCCGTCTCCAAAACGAACGACGCCTTGGAGCACTACGGAAGGATTACGCTTTAGAAATGCGCTTACTTCGCCTTCGCCAATGCTTGTTTCGATTATTTTTTGAAGTTCGTCAAAGATCATCGTGTTTTTTCCTAGACATGATGGCTGCGTGAGGGACTAGAGCGCAACAGGGATATGGGACGAGGAAGGCGTGTCGGACCGGTCGGACGGGGACCGCAGGTCGCAGCCCGAGGGTTGCACCACCGCGGAGTGGGGCCAAAAGGACTCTGTGAAAAATCCCTCCCGAACCCACACGGATTCCACTCAACCCTCCCTCTTCATCGGTCTCGATGTCCACAAGGAAACCATCGTCATCGCGGTGGCGGAGGCCGGCCGTCAAGGAGAGGTCCGGTCCATCGGCACCCTCAGCAACGATCTCCACGCGCTGGAGAAGTTCTTCTGTAAACTGCGCAAGACCCACCAACTCTCCGCACCACCGATGGAGGTCGCCTACGAGGCAGGACCCTGCGGGTTCGTCATCGCAAGGCGTCTGGCGCAATTAGGAATTCCCTGCAAAGTCGTCTCGCACTCCCTGATCCCCAAGAAGTCCGGGGACCAGGTCAAAACCGACAAGCGTGACGCCCAGAAACTCGCAAGGCTGCTGCGCAGTGGCGACCTCCAGGAAATTCACATTCCGGACGTCGCCGATGAAGCGATGCGTGACTTGTGCCGGGCGCGAACCGATGCCGTGAATGACCAACGACGCTTGCGCTCGCAACTGAAGGGTTTTCTGCTGAGACACGGTTACAAGTACGGTGGGAAGAGCTCGTGGACGGAGGCACACATGCGTTACCTGAGGGAATTGGTGCTCGAGCACCCCGTCCACAAGGTATTGCTGGAGGAGACGCTCAAGGCAGTCGACGAAGCCGGCCAACGGGTGGCTCGGCTCACGGAGCTCATTGAGGCGCATTCTCTGGCTTGGGAGAGACGAGATTGGTGCGAGGCCTTGATGGGAATGAGGGGCGTAGCCCTGCTGACAGCCGTGACATTGGTGGCGGAGATCGGTGACACGAACCGATTTGAGCATCCAAGACAGCGGATGTCCTATCTCGGATTAACCCCAAGAGAATACAGCAGCGGAGAAACCCGGCGGCAGGGAGGAATTACGAAATGCGGAAACGGACACGCACGGTGGTTCTTAATCGAATCAGCGCAGCACTCCGTACGAGAGCCCAAGGTGAGCCAGATATTATCGAAAAGGCAGGAGCCCTTGAGCCGCAGAATAAGAGAGATTAGCTGGAACGCGCAGACACGGCTGCATGCCCGGTACCGGACGCTACTTGGAAGCGGAAAATGCCGACAGAAGGCCATCACGGCGGTAGCCCGGGAAATGCTGGGCTTCATCTGGGCCATTTTGAGAGAGCACAGCCGACCCGGATCGACCTCGGCGAGGAAGAATGTACTCAAAAAGCCGAGGGAATACGTGGTG
>JBEEPE010000285.1:0-6722 GCA_041191265.1 Verrucomicrobiota bacterium
CGGACCCTACGGAGTTATCAGAATCTTCGGCCCAAACTCCAATCTCGCGGGCTCAATCTCCATCGCGAACCCAAACCTGTCAGGCACGTTACTGATCACCAACCCCAACGCTGGAATCGCCACGGGTGCCGGACTCGTCAAAACCGGCTCAGAACTGACAACCTCCGCAAACGTCTCTTTGACCGCATCAAATACATTCACAGGAACCACGACAGTGAGTAGCGGCGGCACACTGACGCTCTCAGGATCCTCAGGCGGCACAGCAAATCTCGTCTCTATCACGAACAACACGTCCACCGCAGTCACTACCATCCCAACCAACGGCACCCTTGTCTTGTCAGGTTCAAACACCCTCAGCGGAGTGACCACCGTGAGCACCGTGACCAATGGAACACTCATTCTCTCGGGAGCTGTATCGGGCATCACCCCAGTACTGACGCAACCAGTCCTCATCGGCGACGGTGCCGTTCTCAACACGGGCACCGTTAGCTCCTCTGGAACCCCCTCCAACTAAGCAACGGGCTCGGACATCGACTGATCCGCTTTACACATTTACAAAAAAACGCCGCCCAACAGAGCGGCGTTTTTTTGTCCCCTTAACCAATCCCGAGGGCGCTGAACGTTGGCCCACACAGAAAAAAAGAGAGCGGGCTGAAAACCCGCTCTCCAATACTGATGCAACTCTGAGAACTAAATCGCTGCGAGGTAGTTCTTCTCCGCTTGATCCCAGTTCAACACATTCCACCAAGCCTTGAGGTAATCAGGCCGACGATTCTGGTAGTTCAGGTAATAGGCGTGCTCCCAAACGTCCAAAGCCAACACTGGCTTCCCTTCAATCCCCGCAATCGCTTTGCCCATCGCCGGATGATCCTGATTTGCCGTTGACCCAATCTCCAACTTGCCCTGATTCACCACCAACCACACCCATCCCGACCCAAAACGCCCTGCACCAGCGGCTTGGAACTTCTCCTTAAACTCATCCACGCTCCCAAACGTCGCCACAATCGCCTCCGCTAGCTTTCCCTTCGGAGCGCCACCCGCATTCGGAGCCAGTAACTGCCAAAAAAAACTGTGGTTCACATGCCCACCCCCATTGTTGCGAACCGCATTCCGAATCGCGTCCGGAACCCCCGCCAAATCCGAAACCAAAGCCTCCGCGCTCTTCGAAGCAAGCTCAGGTGCCGATTCCAAAGTCTTATTCAAGTTGTCCACATAGGCCTTGTGATGACGACCATGATGGATCTCCATCGTCTTCGCATCAATGTGCGGCTCAAGCGCGGCGTGCGCATACGGAAGTGCTGGAAGTTCGTGTGCCATAAGAGTTTGTTTATTGAGATTCTACGCCCTGCCTTTTGAACAGAGACATTTGAATTGTTGCCCCGTTTTTCCAAGATGCCAACCCCCAAGCTCTCCAACGCTTGCCGCAAATCACAACCCGTGCTCACTAAAGCATAAGACCCTCAATCCCCATGAAACATCTGCTCGAAAACCCCGTCTTCGCCATGGCCTCGCGGCAGTTCGACCTCGCTGCCGACGTCCTCGATCTCCCTCAAGAACTTCGCGAACGCACCAAATGGCCCAAACGAATGATCACCGTCTCCCTGCCAGTCCGCATGGACAATGGCGAAGTCCACACCTTCACCGGACACCGCGTCCAACACCACCTCACTCTTGGCCCCGGCAAAGGCGGTATCCGATACGCGCCAGACGTCGAACTCGGGGAAGTCGCCGCGCTCGCCATGTGGATGAGCTGGAAATGCGCGCTCATGGATCTCCCCTTCGGCGGCGCTAAGGGCGGCGTCGCCTGCAACCCCGCCACCATGAGCCCTCGCGAACTCGAATCCCTCACTCGGCGTTTCACCGACGAACTCCTCCCGTTCATCGGCCCAAAAACAGATGTTCCCGCGCCTGACATGGGTACCAACGAGCAAACCATGGCCTGGATTATGGACACTTACTCCGCCCACGAGGGACACGCCGTCCCCAGCGTCGTCACCGGTAAACCCGTCAACGTCGGCGGTTCACTCGGACGGAAGGAAGCAACCGGCCGCGGCGTCGCATTCCTCGCCAATCGCGCCGCAGAGCTCCTTCAACTTCGCACCGATTCATCCGTCATCGTCCAAGGCTTCGGAAACGTCGGCAGCTACGCCGCCACCGCCATGGCTCGGTTCGGATCTCGGATCGTCGGCATCGGTGACATCTCCGGCGCGCTCTACAATCCAAAAGGCATCGACCCCAACCAAGTCTCAAAATACCTCCAAACCCACAAATCCCTCGCCGGATTCCCCGATGCAGAACACCTCTCGAACGAGGCTCTCCTCATCCAACCCTGCGACATCCTCATCCCCGCCGCCAAAGAACGCGTCATCACTCACGAAAACGCCGCAAAACTCCAATGCCGCATCCTCGCCGAAGGAGCCAACGGCCCCACGACTCCCGACGCTGACGCAATCCTCAACCAACGCGATGATGTCTTCGTCATCCCCGACATCCTCTGCAACTCCGGCGGCGTCACCGTGAGCTACTTCGAATGGGTTCAGGGACTTCAAAGCTTTTTCTGGTCGGAATCAGAAGTCTACGACCGACTCTACCGACTCCTCGAACCCACCTTCGCCCGCGTGCTCAAGTTCGCTAAAGACCGACGAATTCCCCACCGAACCGCTGCCCTCGCCATGGGAATCCAAAAAGTCGCCGATACCAAGCGCACCCGAGGCCTCTTCCCGTAAACGCTCAACCGCAAGCCCCAGCCAGCTACCCCAGCGATTTGCAGAAACTCAGAATCAGCATAACCTCCCCCCAATGAAAGCCATCCTCCTCCTCCCGTTTGCGGCCCTAGCCGTATCCGGATGCGCCTCACGCTCCGCAGCAAAACTCCAGTGCCGGTATGCCTTCAGCAACGAAACCTATGCCGTCACTGCCGGTGCCCCTCAAAAACTCAATGCCAAGCACGCCGGCGAAGGCCCCGCGTGGATCGCTGAAACCAACCGCCTCCTCTACGTCGGAGACGATCGCATATCAACCTACCACCCCTCCTCGGGATCCTCGGACTTCCGCAACCCCGTCAACGGCGCGAACGGACTCCTCATCGATCACAGCGGACGCATCCTCTGCGCCGAAGCCGGTAACCGCATCGTCACCCGAACCGATTCCCAAGGAAATCTCACCACCATCGCACAGTCGTTTAACGGCAAAGCCTTCAACTCGCCCAATGACCTCTCGATTGATTCCAAAGGCCGCATTTATTTCACCGACCCGCGTTACGGAAAACGCGACAGCATCGAACAAAAAGACAGCTCTGGAATACCCATCGAGGGGGTCTACCGCATCGATACTGACGGCTCTATACACCGGATCCTCGACCGCTCCTCCGTCGACCGCCCCAACGGCATCCTCGTCAGCCCCGACGAAAAATACCTCTTCGTCGCAGACAACAATAATTCCCAAGGCGGCACTCGGAAACTCTGGCGCTTCCACCTCAACCCTGACGGCTCTGTCGACCCCAAGACCCAGCACCTCCTCTTCGACTGGAAAACAAGCCGCGGACCCGACGGCCTCAAAATCGACCGGCGCGGAAGATTGTTCGTCGCCGCTGGCCTAAACCGAGACAACCTCCCCGACGAAACCACCAAGCCCTACCCAGGAGGCGTCTACGTCCTCTCCTCCTCCGGTCGACTCGTCGACTTCATCCCCATCCCAGACGACGAAGTCACCAACTGCGCTTTCGGTGGACCCGATCTCAAGACCCTGTTTATCACCGCCGGCGGAAACCTGTGGAGCGTCCCCCTCAAAGAACCCGGACTCGGCATCAATCGCTAATCCCCGCGCCATTGCCCTCCACCCAATCCCTCGCCCAAGCCCACAGGACCCACAGGACCCACAGGACCCATAGGACCCATAGGACCCACAGGACCCATAGGACCCATGGGAAAAAAAGAGGCGCCCAGAGTTCCCCCTAGACGCCTCTCAAAATAACCCGCGACTCCAGAGCTTAGTACTCGCGATCCGTCTTCCGCCCAGGCTCCGGCACTGGGTACAAGCCGCTCGAATCCGCACGGACCGGTGCCGGCGAATCCATCGTCAGCTTGTCCACGTCCGGCGCAAACTCATGCGGATGGTTCAGCATTTCCTCGAGCGTGATTTCACGCCCCGTGTGCGTCGCATAACGCCCCATCGAAGTCACCAGACTCGCCATCACGCCATTCTCCGCTTCGTTGTAGGGCTTGTCGTTCCGAATCGCGTCCAGCAAATCCTCCCACTCATTAAAGTACGGATCGTCCGGAGCTTTCGAGTCAGACGTCCACAGGAGGTTCTCCTTATCCGCATTCTGCCCTTTATACAGGCTGGAGGGACGCCCACAGTCACCCGCCTTCGAACAAATGGCCATCCCCTTGCTCCCGTGGGCGTAACTCGAATAAATCGGCAACGCACCGTTCATGCAGCGACCGTCCATGAACATCTTCGCCCCATCCGCAAACGTGTACTCCACCGCGTAAGAATCGAGGTTCTGATCGACGTACACCCCGCCGTTTGGCGAGTTGCGGAACGTGCGCCCCCCCACGCCGTGCGCCTTCACCGGCCAAGCATTCTTAATCCAGCAAAGATGATCAATGTGGTGGATGTAAAAATCGCTAAACCCGCCGCCGCTCGCCCACAAAAAGCTGTGGAAACGCGAGATTTGCCACAGCAACTCGTTCGGCTCGCCCGGCCATTTCTCAGAGAACACAGACCCAATCGTGCCCTGCATCCGATAACCGCGGAGCATGTTCACGTCACCAATTTCCCCGTCCAAAATCCGCTTGCGCAACTCCTGCAACGAATGGCTGTGACGGCTCATCAATCCCACACCAACCTTTAAGTTCTTCGCCGAAGCCTGCTTCGCCAACTCCAACATCCGCTTGGATGTCGGACCATCCGCCGTCACCGGCTTTTCCATGAAAACGTTCAAGCCCTTCTCAATGGCGTACTTGAAGTGCACCCACCGAAACGCCAAAGGCGTCGTGAAAATCGCAATGTCCCCAGGCTTCAAACAATCCATCGCGTTCTTGTACCCATCAAATCCAATGAACTTCCGGTTGTCCGGCACATCCACCTGATCTTTGAACGCATTACTCAACGAGTTGTAACTGTTGTTCAACTTGTGCTGAAACACATCCGCCATCGCAACCAACTTCGGCGACCCCTTCTGACTCAACGCGTTGCGCGCCGCTCCAGTACCACGACCACCGCAACCAACCAACGCAACCTGAATCTGATCGCTGCCCGCAGCAAACACATGAGGCAAACGGACACCTGCTAACGCAGACACGCCAGCCACAGCGCCCGTGCTTTTCACGAAATCACGACGCGCCAACAAAGAGGAACTATCGGGGGATTTTTTCATAAACGAGACCAAACTTTCCCCGAGCCCGAGCGCCCCGTCAATGCAGCCCTTTCCCATCCGCCAGAAGACTCACTCAATATTAAAAGCAGCCGTTGAAAACCCGCGCATCCGTTCCACCGGAACACACCGCTTCATCAGGCGATACAAAGAGCAAACGCCAAGCAACCCACTTTATCGTGGGGCTGGTCCACCTTGCGCCGAAAGGATTCGCATGCCTGACTACCACAGTTCCCCGACAGAGGATTGAGCTGACACGGAGCATAACGACTCGACATGGACAGGCTGGAGGCCAGAACCTCCCGCCCAACCTCAGTCTCCAACTGTGAAAAGCTTCAAAACAATCGGATCGAAAAAAGCCATCGAATCTCCCATGGACCTCGCGCGCGCAGCGACGCCAATCGCACACCGCCTTCGCCGTCAGCTTCAAAACCTTGCTCGCTTAGCCACCCTCGTCGGACTGGCACTTCTTAACCCGATCGAGACCCTTGCAACAGATTGGATCATCGGCCCCGCACAATAACGCTCACCTCAATACGTTCCGAATCGGTACACCGTCGTACTTCTGAACTCTTCCCCCGGTCTTAAAACGGTGCTCGGAAACGATGGCCGATTCGGCGAATCAGGGAAATGCTGGGTCTCTAAACAGAACCCATGACGGAGTTCGTAAGCCTTGCCTGCCTTCCCGCGCCAACTCCCATCTAAAAAGTTACCCGAATAAAACTGCACCCCAGGCTCCGTTGTCGCCACCTCCATGGTTCGACCCGACGTCGGTTCCCTGACCCATACCGATGACGAGCCGCGGCGCGCGGGATTCAAAACCCACGTAAAATCGTATCCGCGCCCCAAACGCACCTGCTCATCACCCGAATCCATCCCATCACCCATCCTACGAAACTTTCGAAAATCAAAAATGGTTCCCCCGACAGCCTCGCAATCTCCCGTCGGAATCAACCCCTGATTCACCGGAATGTAAGCCTCAGCGTCGATGCGCAACTCATGATCCACCACGGATCCGCTTCCCTCCCCCTCCAACTGAAAATAGCTGTGATTCGTCAGGTTTAACACCGTTGGCCGGTCCGTAACCGCCCGATAATCCATCCTTAAACTGCGATCTCGCCCCACGCGATACTCCACCTCGCAATCCAAGTTGCCTGGATACCCCTCCTCACCATCCAAACTCCTCCGCCGAAAAATCACCCCCGGCAAATCACCGCCTCGATCGACGCGCATAACCGCCCAATCCTTCGCATTAAACCCCGCATCCCCCCCGTGCAAGTGACACCCAAGTCCCCCCGGAAAGTGGTTCATGGGTAACCGATACTCCTCCCCATCCACCACACCC
>JBEEPE010000286.1:0-15471 GCA_041191265.1 Verrucomicrobiota bacterium
TCACACGCGACATCGTTCCAGAATCCGCAAAACACCTCATTGAAGAAGTGATTATCGGACAGGTCCTTCAAGCGGGATCCGGCATGAATGTTTCACGCCAAATCGCACTAAAGGTCGGCATCCCGAACACCGTGCCAGCCTACACCGTTAACATGGCCTGCGGATCTTCTCTCAAAGCCGTCGCACTCGCTGCCGCCACCCTCCGTGAAACAGGCGCACCTCTGGCGCTCGCAGGCGGTGTCGAAGTCATGAGCGCCGCGCCATACCTCCTAACAAATCTTCGCTGGGGCCAAAAACTCGGTGACAGTGCCGCCATCGATTCGATTCAAAATGATGGCCTTACGGACCCAACGCTTCACATCGGCATGGGAGAAACAGCTGAGCGCATCGCCGACCTCCTCAGGATTTCTCGCGAAGAGCAAGACGCCTACGCCGCAGAAAGCCAAGCACGCGTCCAACGCCACCTCGAGGCATTCACCCGCGAGATAGTGCCAGTTCAGACCCGTCCTTCCATGGTACAAAACGACGAGCATCCACGCGCCGAGACTTCCGTCGCATCTCTTTCCAAACTACGCCCCGTTTTCCGGCCCGACGGCTCCGTCACCGCTGGAAACGCTTCAGGCATCAATGATGGCGCCGCCATGGTGCTCCTCGCCACCGAGACCGGCCTTCGCGCAACAGGGCTTCACAGCCGAGCTCGAGTGATTGCAAGTGCAACCACCGGATGTGATCCGGCAACCATGGGCCTCGGGCCCGTAACAGCCATCCAATCAGTTCTTCAACGCGCTGGTTGGACCGCTGACTCGGTCGATCTTTTCGAAATCAACGAGGCCTTCGCCGCCCAAGCCCTCGGTTGCATCCGCCAACTGAACCTCGATCCCCTTCGAGTCAACACACGCGGCGGTGCCATTGCCCTTGGCCACCCCATCGGTGCGAGTGGCGCCCGTATCCTTGTCACGCTGCTCCACGCAATGGAGGACACCAACGCACGCCGAGGAATCGCCAGCCTTTGTATTGGAGGAGGCATGGGAATCGCCATGGCCATCGAACGATAATCAACCCTGCCTCACGGACAGCGCTCCCACACAAGCCGCCTGCCGAAGAGCAGGCCCCCAATCGTTGTCGCTTCAACTGAAGCATGACGGAAACTCGCGACCCGCAGGTGGACCAACCAGAAACCCGCCCCCACCTTTGTTTTGGTATCAGTCAAACGCTTCATCCCTGCGGTCACCAGATGGATGCGAACCTGCTTTCCCAAACATCAGTCCTCTCTCAAATCACGCGGAACGCCCCGATGAAACTGTTGACTCTGCTCGCGCCCTTTCTTTGCCTCTTGCCGATTCAGCCTGCGCTTCAAGCCGCTGATTACCTGCGTGATATACAACCCCTTTTTCGCGAGCGGTGTGCCTCTTGCCATGGAGCCCTTAAGCAAAAAGGGAATCTGCGCCTCGACGCAGCGTCGCTCATCCCAAATGCGAGCCATTCCGAGATTCTGTCGCGCATTGTTTCCACCAATGAAGACGAACGAATGCCGCCGGAAGGCGCACGACTTTCCCAAGCTCAAGTAGCCCTGCTCCGCGAATGGATACACGCAGGGGCACCCTTCCCCGCGGAGGAAAGTGTCCCGAAATCTCCCGCAGAGCACTGGGCCTTTCAACCAATCAACCGGTCGCAGTTGCCGAAGTCCCAACATCCCAATCCGGTGGACGCTTTTCTGTTCGGCGATAAGCCTGCCCCCGAGAGCGCACCCCAGTCCGCGCTACTGCGTCGAGCCCATCTCGACCTCACAGGAACGCCACCAACGCCCCACGAACAGCAAATCCACGCATCCGTGCCGAACCTGTCCGCAGTCGTGGACGATTTACTCTCCCGCCCCCAATACGGCGAACGCTGGGCCCGTCACTGGCTGGATGTCGCTCGCTACGCAGACAGCAACGGTTACGAGCGTGACGCAGAAAAACCCTTCGTATGGCGCTACCGCGACTATGTCATCGAATCGTTGAATCACGATAAACCCTTCAACCGCTTTGTCCTTGAACAAATCGCAGGCGACGAGTTGCCAGACGCCTCCGTAAACACTCACATCGCCACAGGCTTTCTGCGTCTCGGGCATTGGGATGATGAACCCGCCGACAAGATGACGGATCGCTACGATCAGCTCGATGATATCGTCAGCACAATCGGCCAGGCGTTTCTGGGCCTCACGATCGGATGCGCGCGCTGCCACGATCACAAGTTCGAACCCCTCTCTACCAAGGACTACTACAGTCTCGTCTCCATCTTTGCACCGCTTCAGCGCCCCACCAAAGGGCGCTCGGAACTGACAACGAAGCTCAATGACACCGACATCTACGCGTGGCACGAAGCGTCCCCCAAAGCGCCGCTTTCCCACATTCTTTTGCGTGGATCACCCACCCGCCTCGGCGACGAAGTTCAGCCCGCAGTGCCCGCGATTCTGGCCAAGGAGCAACCCACTTTTCCAGTTGCCTCGGAAACCACAACACGCCGCCGACTCGGTCTCGCGCATTGGATTGCAAATGAAACAAATCCACTGACGCCACGCGTGATCGTAAACCGCATTTGGCAGCAGCACTTTGGCGAAGGGCTAGTCGCTACGGCCAATGACTTCGGACTCATGGGCGCTACTCCCTCGCATCCCGAACTACTCAACTGGCTCGCAGACTGGTTTGTTCACGATGCCAAGTGGTCCCTCAAAAAGTTACATCGCCTGTTATTGAATAGTCGTGCGTGGCAGAGCGTGAAGACTCAAGGCGCAATCGTCCGCTACCGCCGCCTCGAGGTCGAAGCCATCCGCGACTCCATGCTCTCGGTGAGCGGACAACTCAACCCCAAGCGCTTCGGCCCCGCGTTTCGTCCGACCATCCAACTCGCAGCGATCGAGGCTAATACCGACAAAAGCAAAGTATGGACTCCATCCTCGGAACCAGAGGCATCACGCCGCAGCATCTACGCCTTCATCAAACGCGGTCTGGTGGTTCCGATGTTTGAAACGCTCGATCTCGCCGACACCGTCAGCAGTTGTCCAAAGCGGCAAATCACCACCGTCGCTCCTCAGGCGCTGACCCTCTTCAATGGAGATTTCGTAAACGCTCAGGCAAGCCACTTCGCCGCCCGACTGCGAAATGAGGCAGGATCGGATAAAAAAGCGCAGGTGTCTCTCGCCTGGAGGTTGGCGCTTTGTCGCGAACCGAATGCCAGCGAACTCTCAACCATGGAAGCATTCCTCAGAGAGGAACCGCTCGAACAACTCTGCCGCGTCATCCTGAATCTCAATGAGTTCGTTTACCCAGAGTAACGTCATGCCCCTCTTCACTCCCAATACCATGCCGGATATCGCCAACCGCCGTGAGTTTCTTTGGCAGATGGGAGGCGGTTTTGCAGGGCTCGCGCTCTCCGAACTGCTCGCACGTGAGGCGAACGCAGCCGCGCCCCTCAGTATCAAGCAGTCGCATTTCCGCGCGAAAGCGAAGCACTGCATCTTCCTGTTCATGAATGGTGGACCGAGCCAAGTCGACACCTTCGATCCAAAGCCCGCGCTCACGAAGTACCACGGCCAACCATACACCGGCGAAGCCAAGGTGGGGTCAAACGGTCGCGCAATCGGCCATCTCATGCAGTCGCCGTTCGAGTTCAAAAAGCATGGGCGCAGCGGACTAGAGATAAGCAGTCTGTTTCCCAACATTGCCCAGCACGCCGATGATCTTTGCGTCATTCGCTCGATGCATGCTGACACTGCGGCGCATGCCTCCGGATGTCTTCAGATGAACACCGGCAGCATCTTTATCGGCAAACCCAGCCTCGGCTCATGGCTCGCTTACGGACTCGGCAGCGCGAACGAGAATCTGCCGTCATTTGTTGTGATGACCGATCCACGGGGCGGGCCCATCGGCAGCGCCTCGAACTGGTCAGCCGGCTACATGCCCGCTGCATATCAAGGCACACTTTTTCGCGGGACCGGATCGCCGCTTCTCGATCTTGCAACACCCGTCGGCACCTCTCATCGCACACAGCGCCGCAGTCTCGATTTGTTAAAATCACTCAACGAAGCGCACCTCGAGACGCGCCCGCAAGACAGTGAACTCGCCGCGCGGATCGAGTCCTACGAACTCGCCTATCGAATGCAAAGCGAAGCCGCCGCAACCGTTGACCTCTCGAAAGAATCCGCCGCAACGCAGGAGCTTTATGGACTGAACAACCCGCGCACGGCTGACTTTGGTCGAAAGTGTCTCATCGCTCGGCGTCTCATCGAGAACGGCGTGCGTTTTATCCAACTCTACTCGGGCGGTGGACACATCGAGGACACCTGGGACGGCCACACAGACTGCATTAAAAATCACACCACCCACGCCAGCGAAACAGATCAACCCATCGCCGCGCTCATGGCAGATTTGAAGCGCACCGGTTTATGGGAAGATACGCTCCTCATCTGGGGGGGCGAGTTTGGCCGAACCCCCACCAGCGAAGGCGTCGGCAAGCCTGGCCGAGATCACGACTGGCACGGCTTTTCCATGTGGATGGCAGGTGCCGGCGTCAAAGGCGGTCAGGCCATTGGTGCCACCGACGAACTCGGTTTCAAAGCGGTCGAAGAACGCTGCCACGTAAGCGACCTTCACGCCACCATCCTGCACCTCATGGGAATCGACCACAGCCGCCTCTCCTACCCACACCTAGGCCTCAACCAACGCCTCACCGGAGTCGAAGAGCGGCGCGTCATCAAAAAAGTTTTCTCCTGAGACAAAAGACGGTCTGTCCGCGCCGCACACTCATCAAACTGTCGGCACCATCAAACTCTCCTCCGCAAGGCTCATCGCACTCGCATCGAGTCGAAACGCTTTCCCTCCAGCGCGCTCCTGACGTGCACTCCCCAGAAGGGCGTAGGGGTGTAATCCCAATCGAGCAGCACTCGAGGGGTCGATTTCGGATGGAAACACCATGCCGTCCAGTGCAGACGATGCTTCTGGATGACCCCAAGCATGTCGGGCACCCACGTTGCCGGATCCTCCTGCCGCTCCTTCGGAATGAAATCCATACGCTGGGTGTCCGCGCCAACCTCCCCGATGAAAACGGGATACTTGGCCGCAACATTGAGAAACTTGCCCTGCCAGTCACTTTTCCACGGATAGACATGGCTCGAATACACGACACCGTTCCCCCCACGGTCATCCAACGCGAACCCCTCAAGAACGCCCCCGAGGTCATAACCCCAGTCGAGACCTCCCGCCACGATGATGTTCTTCGCTCCAGTCTCACGAATCACATCCACAAGCTTCTGCATTCCAATGGATTGAAACTTCACCAGCGCTTGATTGTTTTCCGTCGCGACTTCGGCACTCGTCTTTTGATCCATCACCGGACCGCCGTTTCGCCAAACATCCCACGAGATGTCATGCGGCTCGTTCAACAACTCGAAAATCACACTAGGATGATTCTTGAACCGCTCGGCCACATCCTTCCAAAACTGGGCATGTTTCTCCTGCGGCGCGCGGTAATCATGTAAATCAAGCACAAGGTAAGCGCCCTTCGCGCCGCACGCATTCACCGCGTCTTCGACAAGCTGTCGATACCTCATGCCGCCATCGTTCTGATAGGGCCCTTTGCCCGCCCAAAAGTGCTCGCGCACGCAGATCCGCACGCAGTTCGCCTTCCACTCACTCAAGACAATCTCAATGGATTTGAGAATGTTTTCGCCGCCTGCCGACCATTCCATGCTCGGGATCGCAACGCCTTGCAACCACACCGACCTCCCCTCCGCAGTGTGCAACTCATTCCCAACCACCCGCAACATCGGTGGAAGTTGCTCGCGCAACGCAACAGGCATTTGCGGTTTTGGCCTCGGTAACCGCGCAATCCGCGCCGCTTCCTTCGCCGCCGCTTCCGCTTCCGCCGCATCAATCAGCTCCACCGGAATCGGCACCAGCGTGATATCATCGAAATCAACCTGTCCGCTCTCCGCCTCAAATAACGTGAACAACATCTCCAGGGTCGCCGCGCCCTCGGGCACACGAAACTGCTGCGTCTTCGTCACCCAACCATTCGAGGTGCCAAGGAACGCAGGCGGCTTCGGAGAAGGATTCACCGGCTGCTTTGCCACGCCTTTGAAGTTCATGATGATGCGCCCATCGAACCACGCCTTTTTGCCACGCTTAACCCCCTCGTAACGAACTCGGTAGCTCAGCTCAAGAGCCCTCACCTCCGGTCTGAGCGGAATCGCCCGATACACCGTAACATTCGTGCCCGACTGGGGGCTTCTCAGCCGCATGAAGTGATTTCCGTTCTCATCCTCCCATGTCGCATTTTCACCCAACCCCCAATCCATTGGCTTCGCTGAATCCGTGGCTCGTTCAAAATCCCCATTGCTCATCAGCGAGTTACCCTGAGCGGCAACGACCCTCGCCAACGCAGTGGTCATGACAAAAAAGAGGAGGACTAGAAAGTTCATCGGGACGAACATCGCACAGAAACATCCCCGCTCAACATCGAGCCATCAGCCAAATCCATCGCCGGCTACACCGACTCCCTGCGAATCGGCAACCGCCCCATGAATCCTTTTCGGCGCCGCCTCAACGAAGGTACACGACCCGAAGCATACCAAAACCGGTGAGGTTGCGGTGGGGCGGCGGAATGCTACGGTGCATGTGTGAAAACCGTTGATTTTCAGGAGCCAATCAAGAAAGGTTTTGAGACCATTCTCTCGCGTCTTTCGCCATTGTACGGGCTCGAAATGCTCGTCAGAAACACGCGGTTGCAGCGAGAAGTCCGATGGGCTCCTCCCTCAATCGATGGCACTCTCATTCGCGAAGTTCTTGAGGCCTCTCGCTAGGCATGGCATCGCGTTTGTCATCTGGAGCGAGGTCGCCGTCACGCCGCATGATTGGGCACGTTTTCCGTGACGGGTATCCAATCGAAAGCACCTTCAACCCGATCCATGGCGTGGTATCGCCTGCAACTTCCCGCTCATCGCACGCCTCGGACTCGGTGCGGTGCAAGCAGGCGGCCGACTCCATCAAGACCGCCTACCGCACAGCACGAACGACCAACTCCGCCGCGGTCGCCACAATACACTCCCCAGCCGCGTCGCAGCCTTCGATGCGAATGGGAAGGAGATTCGTGTCGTCCCCCAAATCACCTCACCCTTCGACACGCCGCGCGAGATGGAGGCCCTGCTCGGCGAGTGACGAAGGCCGAAATCGAGCGCACCCAGCTTGCGAGAAGCTCCCGCCCGCGCGGTACACACCAACAAACTTTTCACTAAAATAACCTCCCCCACGAGCGATCTGAGGCATTTCTTCTCTCGAGGCAACCCTATCCCTTTCATGATCCGTCACGCCGAGACACCTGCAGCCATTTTATCGGAAATCGCAGAGCAAATCGCTTCGGTGCGAGATCCACGCGCACGTCATTGGATTATCACCCCGGCCAAGGGCCGGTCCGAACACGTCCTGCATGCATGGGCTGCCCGTTGCGGAATCGCATCCCACTCTCAAGAACTCGAACTTCGAACTCTGCTCGAGCAAATCGCTGCCGGCAGCCGCGAGCGTTTCGATTTTGATGCGCTACGACTTGCTATCGCCGCCATCCTCCCAGAGCTCTCCAGTCATCCAGAGTTCCCTATCGCTTCGGAAAACTCCTGCGACGTACTGAACGCGACTCGGCTGGCATGGGCAACGACCCTCGCACGAGCCATCGATGAAACGCTCCAGTGCCGAACGCTTCATCAGGCGTGGGCTCCGCAATCCTTTCTCGATCACCTCGCAAACCACCCTACCGTCAAAACGGCGCTCGATCGGCATCCAGGTCTGCTAACCCCCGAAGCATTCCTCGACGCAGCGACCGCTTGGCTCAACCGTTGGCGCACTCAAGGTGGTGTTCCCTACCTCTGGGTTCAACTCGATGCCGGTCTCCCCCAACGCCTGCTCGAGCGTTTACTGCAAACCCTCGATTTTTTCCGAGAGCATCATTTGGAAGACCATATCCAGCTCTTCGCGATCAGCCCCAGTTTTGAATACTGGAGTGAACAACTCACCCGCTCCAGAAACCATCGTCTCGGTCGGCCCAATGCTGACTCCGAACAAAATCCAGGTGGCCTCCTCTGGTCACTCGGTCGATGTTCACAAGATTTTCAAAACCAAATTATTACCCCCCTGCTCGCCCAAGGCAGCGGCGGCGTTGAAATCAAAAGTCCACCCTGCCCAGACTCACTTCTGGGACGCCTCCAAGAGTCCTGCCGACGCTCTGCACCCCCGGAAACACTCTCGGTTCTTCAGAAAGATGACGCGTCTCTCACCGTTCATACAGCGCATAACTACCTTCGCGAGATGGAGGTTTGCCGCGACCGTATCCTTCAGGCGTTCCATGATTTGCCATCTCTTCGACACGAAGAAATCCTCGTGCTCCTAGCCAACCCCCGAGAACAAGCCCCCTTTGTCGAAGCAGCCTTTCACGGAGCGCCTGAAGCCATCGTGCCATTCCGCCTCTCCGGCGCCGGACAAACCATTCCGGCCAGTTTTGCGGCAGCCATCGAACTGCTCCTCGGCTCCTTGTCCGGACGCATCTCGCTGCCAGACGTCCAGTCCCTGCTCGAACACCCCTTGATTGCGAGCCGATTCGGCTTCGAACCGACCTCGGATGAAGCGAACCTTGTGCTCCGGTGGCTGCACGATGCCGGATTCCGATGGGGACTAAACCCCGACCAACGCCTATCTCTCCAGCACCTCCCCGAGCAGCGATGGAGCCTCCGCTGGGCCGTTCAGCGACTCGCCCTCGGCGGGATTGTCGCTCTCGATTACGACCACGCGCCAACTCAGATTCTCACCCACGCAGACTCCACCCTCATTCCCCTCGAGCGCGCAAGCGGGCTCTCTCTCGAACTCCTCGCGAAGCTCGCCCTTTTTCTCGAAAGTCTCGAGAGAGCAGCGGCGGACTGGCACGTCGGCCGTGAGCAGACATTGGAAGCGTGGGTAGCCGCCGCGACGAATCTGATTGCCGACTTTATCACCCCCCTCTCCTCGTCTGATCACAGCCATGAAAACACCCTGAAAAACAGTATCCTTCCCGCCTTCCTGCGTGCCGATAACGTATCTGCCGTTTTTGAAACCAGCGGTTTCACCCGACTCTTACTCGAGAAGGTCTCGTCCCTCAACGACTCCGCAAACCGAGGCCACGGCGGAGTCCGGATTGGGGACTTGAGACAACTTGCCGGAGTCCCAGCACGACTCATCCTCGTCGCTGGACTGGACAACGACACTTTTCCTCGAAAAGAGGATCGCCCCGCTTGGCACCCGCTCGCCCAAAAACCCGCTTGCGGCGACCCCTCACTTCGGGACGCTGATCGCCACTCCCTACTGCTCGCCATCCTTTCGGCAAAAGATCGGCTCGTCCTCTCGTTTCGCGGTAAATCAGACGAAGATCAAAAAGAACGCCCCCCCTCCACAGCCCTCGCCGACATCCTCGCAACCGTCGACACCCTCATCGTCAGCGAAACTAATGAGCCAGCCCATCACGCTATCCTTCACCATCACCCGCTCAACGGAACAAGTCGGCGGGCATTCCTGCGAGGAACGAACCGAAACGCCTCCGGATTCAACCCCGCCGATTATCGCGTAGCCCTTTCTCGTGGTGAACAAACGGAACCACAATCTTACCGCGGACTCTGGGCAGACATCCTCCCGGAAGCCCCAGATACCATCCCATCCATCAGCGATTTGCGCATTCTTCTCAAGAATCCCGTCGAACTTTTCCTCGCCCGTTTGGGAATCCGCACGCCGGAAGAAAGCTTGGAACCGGACGGCCGTGATCTCATCGAACTCGATGGACTTGCGCGCTGGATTTTAAGGAACGAGCTCCTCTTAGCCCAAGTCGAAGGCAAGAGCCCGACGAGTCTTGAGACTCAACTCGTTCTCGCGGGGCGTCTGCCTCGGGGCCAGATTGGAGCATCGATTTTTCAAGCTGCCATATCTGATCTCCCAGCAACCGGCACCTTCTCCGCAGCGGAACGCGTTGCCCAATCCTGTCGCTGCAGGCTTTCCCGACACGGTTCGGAACAGCCTGACATCGTGCTAGAGGGCATCCCCCGCGCAGGGTGGTATCAGCGAAGGGAATCCCATGATTTCGCCTACTTTTCCGCATCCTCATATGAAAGCTCCGGTTGGCAGCAGGAGTTACTTCTAAAACTCGAAGCACTCGCACTAACCGCCTCTCAACCCGTGACCGGTCAGACGACCGGCGTCTTCAAGGACGGTTCCCTCACGGTCACAGTCTCCAACTCAGACTGGGCCCGCCAACACCTTGATCGCTTGCTTCCATTGCACCAGCTTGCGTTAAGACTCCCTCTGCCCTTCTGGCCGATTGCGTCCGCAAAACTGTTTTCCTCACCACCAACTGCGTACTCCTCAGAGCTACTCGAGGCGGCGAAGCAAAAGTGGACCGCTCGCGAGTACAACTCAACCCGACCACCCGAGTCCGAAGACCCACCGAGTCGCCTCGCATTTCGAGGTCTCGACGATCCGTGGAGTTGGACCCCTCAAATCGATACAACATTTCTTCCCGATGAGGGCCTCCCACTCTCGTGGCGAGTCGCTCGCTTTCTCCACGACTGGAAAAACGCCATCCCCTCTTCCTTCGCAAAATCCCAACCCTCCAAAAAAAAGCGTTAACCCATGTTTGACCCGCTAACGCAGCCGCTCCAAGGCACTCACTCCATCGAGGCAAGCGCAGGAACCGGAAAAACCTATTCCATCACCGTTCTCTGGCTCCGATTGCTCATTGAGGAACAACTCTCCGTCGAGCAAATCCTTGTCAGTACGTTCACACGCGCCGCTACAGCAGAACTTAAAGAGCGTCTCCTCCATGCGCTTCAACGCGCACTCAAGGCGGCTGAGGAGTATCGAATTCAACCCCAAGAATCCACCGCAGACACCTTGCTGGGCCCCGAGGCAACCATCGTGAACGCCTACATCGCTGGCGACCTGTCCGCCCGCACCTCTCTCCAAAAACGTCTGGGACAAGCACTCAGCAGCTTTGATTTAGCGCCCATCTCAACCATCCACGGATTTTGTCAAACGCTCATCGCTCGCCACGCCCTCGAGCTCGGCTGTGATCCCGGACTCACCCTCGTGGAAGATTGTGGAGATCTTCTGGAGGAAATCGTTTCTGACTCCGTCCTCGCTTTCTCAGACCAGTCACGCATCGATCCCCAAAAACTGCCAGACTCCCTGCGCAAAATCGCACCCCACGTAGCAACCCGAACCCACGCAACCTTCCTCGCCGACAAGGACGGCCCCGCCGCCCTGCTCAATCAAAAAATCCGAACGGAACTTCCAGAACGCAAATCCATCGCGGGAATCCGAACCTTCGATGACATCCTCACAATCGTCCGAAACGCACTCGATCGCCAAGGCCCCGACGGTGTGCTGGCCCAATCCGTCAGACAGCGCCTCTCTGCAGCCATCATCGACGAGTGTCAGGACAGCGACACCACCCAAATACGCGTCTTTCAAACGCTTTTTCGACATGTCGACACACGCTCGTTCGTCGTCATCGGAGATCCGAAACAAAGCATCTACCGCTTTCGCGGCGCCGATCTAGCAAGCTACAAGGAGCTAGCGGACAGCTCCATGCGTGCACCGCAGATGACCGTCAATCACCGGTCTGATCGACCGCTCATCACGGCAATCAACCGTCTCTACGGGAACGACTACACCTTTCCCGATGACTCCTCGTCCGCCACTCCAACCCACTACATTCCAGTTTCGGCAAAATGCACCGAAACACGAATCGATGATCCCGACCTGTGCGGAGCCCTCGTGTTTCACCGAGCAAACAGTGACAAACGAGAGTCCGCAAAACGCGAACTCGCAGCCTGGGTAGCCTCGGAATGCCACCGACTGCTCCACCGCCAAACGAAAATCAGTGATCGCCATTCCGGTAGCCAACGTCGACTTCTCCCCGGAGACATCGCCATTCTTGCCGGCAACAAAGCAGATCTGAGACTCGTCCGCAGCGAACTCACGCAACGCGGTATCCCGTGCCAAATGGATGGCAAAGGTCTCGGTAGCGTTTTGAAAAGTGATGAGGCACTCGATATTCTCGCATGGCTCCAACTGAATGAAGTTCTCCTAGAATCAGGCGATACCCTTTCAAAACTCTGCGCATTTCTGGCGACTCCCCTCGGGTCCGCCTCGAGCAGCGAAATCATCGAGATTCGAAACAATCCCCAGCGCATCGCCACCCTTTGCGAATCCTTCCGCAAAACTTCTGCCCTCCTCGCTCGGTCCGGCCCCCTCCCCGCACTCATCCACCATCTTTCAGGAATCGCCATCACCCAAGCAGACCATGGTAGCGACCGCAGAGTCACCAACTGGCGCCACATCGGGAGCCTTCTCCAAACTCGCTTCGCACGCGGAATGAGGTCCCCCGCCACACTCGCAGACTGGCTCAACCGAAAGCGAAGCGCGGAAAACCCATCGCAAGACGACGACGAAACCGAATCGAGCCTCATGAAACTCGAGACCGACGAACCTGCCGTCCAACTCCTGACGATTCACACCTCAAAAGGGCTCGAGTACCCCGTCGTTTTCTGTCCTTTCCTCTGGCATCTCCGAAGTGCGCGAAGCGCCAAAACAAACATGAAAGTCGCCACGCTCCGCCAATCGACAGGGTGGCTACTCGACGCCCGGGAAAATGACCCAGACGCGAATCGAGCGAAAGCAATCGGACAAGAGCGCGACGAAGAATACCGAAAACTCTACGTCGCAATCACCCGAGCCAGACATCGCCTGTACATCGGATTAGCATATATTGCTGAAGGCTCAGGAGGACATCAAAACGGATCAGCGCAATCTGCCCTGATGACTCTCCCCAACCTCTCCGATGTGTTGGCGCAAGCTCAAGCCCCAGATGCCTCTGCGGACCCAGCAACCGTGGTTCTCGCCAGTGCACCGGTACGCCTAACAAGTCTCCACGAGGAGGCATCTGCCGAGCCGTCCGCACCGGACGAGTTCATTACCGAACCTTGCCCACCTCCGGAGCGCGGTCCCCTATTCACTAAGCGCAGCTTTTCGTCGCTCTCAAAGTCCAGCAACTCTCCGGACGACGCTTCACATGTTCCTGACCGTGATGATGAAACGGCGCAACAGGAAACAGCATCAAATAACCGCGAGGGGCTTCTCAAAGACTTGGGCAAAGCCGGTAGCGAACTCGGAGACCGCCTCCACCGAGCGCTCGAGGATTTTCTGGGTAACGGACGGTCTCTCACCGAGATTGCAGGGCGCCTGACGCCCCCCAACCTGTGGGAACAGGCCCTGACGACAATCACTCAATCCGAAATCGTTCTCGCAGAAGAACGCGTCCGGCTCTGTGACATCCGCGCAACGGCAATCACCGAAATGCAGTTTCACATGCCCACCGACCGCTTTTCAGCGGAGGGACTCTCCCGCGCGCTGTTGACTGACCCACTCATTTCCCAGCCTGGAAATCCTCGCCGCGAATGGGCCGAATCTATCGCAGGATGGCGATTCGAGCGGTTCTCCGGATTTCTTCAGGGCTTCATCGATCTTTTGTTTGAGAAAAATGGCCGGTGGTACGTGGCAGATTACAAAAGCAATCGGCTCCGTTCCTATGAATCCGCAGCCATTGAGGACGCAATGCTCCATCACCACTACTTGCTCCAGTCGCGCATCTACTGCGTCGCGCTGCACCGACATCTCAGTCACCACCTGGAGGGGTATCGCCCCGAAATCCACTTCGGCGGGGTGGTCTACCTGTTCGTTCGAGATATGCCCAACGGCGGCACTTGGTTCGAGCGTCCCGACCCCGCCGCTCTTCAATCGCTATCCAACCTTTTCACCCCAGCCCGTTCATGAACAACCTCCCCATCCCCTCCAGGCTCGAGTCGTTCATGCCCCTCGCCCGAGCTGCATACCCATCCGGACATAACCTATCGGCAGACCTCCCACTCCTTCGCGTTCAAGAAATCCTCGCTTCACTCCTCGCCGCCGCCGCCAAAGGCGAGGGCTGCGTTCTCGCTCGGAGTCTCAACCTCAAACCAAACGAACGAACCGCGCTTGCCCCACTCCACAACTTTATCGCGCTGGAGGGTGACCTTGTTCTGCTCCCGCGATACGCCCACCAACTACAATCCATGAGACGCTTTTTCGAAGAGCGCACTCATCAATCCGTCGAACGAACCGACGACGACGCGGTTCGGAACCATCTCAATAATCTGCTCCCACACGAAACGGTGGAAGACCCCGTTTCCGGCGAACCCCTGTTCTCCAGCCTCCATCAACGACTCGCCATCGCAGCCCTCGTCGACGCCCAAACAGGCATCCTCACCGGCGGCCCAGGCACAGGAAAAACCACCACAGCAGCCGCACTTCTCGCTCTAAAACAGCGCCTCAACCCGTCCCTCACCGCCGCGCGCGTCTTAGTCACCGCCCCCACAGGAAAGGCGGCATGCCGAATCGCAGAAGCACTCGCTCGCTCCACACAGCACCTTCTAGGACTCACCCGCGACGAGAAACACTTTCTGAAATCTATCCCGTGCACCACGCTGCATCGCGCACTCGAGTGGGGTCCTAGTCCCCCCGAAAAAGGAGGCCCCTTCCGCAGAAATAGGTTCCGCCCTCTCGACGCGGACGTCGTCCTCGTCGACGAGGCGAGCATGGTCGACTTATCCCTGATGCACGCGCTCATCAGTGCCCTCCCACCCCATGCGTCCCTGCTCCTGCTCGGAGATAGCTACCAACTGCGCAGCGTCGACGTAGGCGGGATTCTCGCGGAACTCGTTCAACGAGCCGCCGCAGGACCCAAACTCGAGCCAAATCAAACCGCGCGCCTATCGCGCCGCCTCGGTCTCAACGAGCCAGATATCGAATGCGCGTTTTTAGAGGGAATGCCTCGCCCCGAAACACCTCATTCCAAGCCCTCTCTCCGCCCGCTCAGCGGAATCGCCTTCGGTCTAAAATATAGTCGCCGCGCCATGAACGCTCCCTGGGTGCTCAAACTGGCCGACATCACTCGCCCAGGCTCGCTCTCAACCGAGACCGAAATCGAAAAACTCATCGAAGATGAAACTCGAAAGGATACCCCCAACTTGCGTTGGATCGACACAAGCAACGCTCGAACCTGTCTGAGCCACTGCGAATCGCACTGGAAAAGGTGGGCTGAACGCGCCGTTCACTGGACATCGCTCCTGTCCAACACCTCGACCCTCACCTCCTCTCAGCAAGCCTCTGAGGCGCTCGACGCTCTCGGACATTTTCAGCTGCTCTGCAGCACTAATGCACAAGTCGTCGCTGCAAACGATTTTGGACGACGCACCCTGATTGGCGACGCACGCCATCTGCACGACATGCTTCCCCATGGGTGCCCTCTGCTAATCACCGCCAACAACCGCTCCTTGAACCTGAGCAATGGCGACGTGGGCATCGCCCTATCCCAGGCACCTGGTCA
>JBEEPE010000287.1:0-4704 GCA_041191265.1 Verrucomicrobiota bacterium
AATCCGCACTGATTCGCTCAGGCGCGTCTCTCCGAACGTTTGCCACAGATTCCTCTCGTAATGGTGCAGAGCCAAGAATCGCCACACTCGCAGCGACCCCCGCAAAAACGGCATCCGGCCCAGTTCACAGCGCTCGGATGCCCCCACTCAACAACCCAACTAGGCCGGTGTACCCGCCGCGCGCTGCTCCGGCGCACGAACAATCTCCGGCTGCTTCATCGAAACCCGATTCGGAGTCACCTCCGACTTACCCACAAACGTCGCCCCATCCTCAATCACCAAACGAGCCGCCTTCAAATCCCCCTGCAACACCGCACGCGACTTCAACTCGCACCGCTCCTCCACCGTGATGTTCCCGTGCACCTTGCCAAACACCGTCACGCTCTTCGTCTTAATCTCACCCCGAATCTCGGCATTCTCCCCTACCGTCAATACCCCATTACTCAAAATCTCCCCCTCGATTTTCCCGTCAACCGTCAGGTCGTTCTGGAACTTGATAGACCCTTTGATTTCCACGTCAGCGGCGAGGGTGTTTTTTGTGGCAGCAGGATTTGGATTCATAGCTTAACGGTTAGTTTGCAGATAGTTGTTGAGAGGATTCACCACACCAACTGGGTACGCTTGTTCACCGCACCCATCCGGTTTTCCCCTAAGACTTCAGGGGCCGTGAAACCGGAACGAAAATGTAGACCCACCCCCACCGGAGTCAAACGCGCGCACTCCCGCAACCTGCTTCACCCCCAAAAAATCAAAAAACCTCACGCACCCGACAAAAAAACTTGCTCCCCCGCACCCAACCCCACCCC
The DNA here is from genome assembly GCA_041191265.1 of Verrucomicrobiota bacterium. Classification (GTDB taxonomy): domain Bacteria; phylum Verrucomicrobiota; class Verrucomicrobiia; order Chthoniobacterales; family Chthoniobacteraceae; genus JBEEPE01. The sequence continues at coordinate 807 of JBEEPE010000287.1, forward strand.
CTGACACAACCTCACCGATTCAAATACTCCGCAATCGCGTCCGCCTCCGCCAACCCCATCTCTCGCGCCATTAACACCAGCACCGCACGCGCACGGCGAACATCCTCACTCTCCCCGTCCCGACGCCACGCCCTCGCGTACTTCACCAAATCGCCCAACTCCAACGAACCGCGCCGTCCCTCCGCCGAAATCGATTTCAACCCCTCGACCGCTGCCTCAAGAGGCCGCTTACCCATCGCCTCACGCAAAAAAATCGGCGCATTCGCCCGCGCAAACCTCCCGTTCGTTCGCGCAAGCACCACAAAGAGTTTCCGCGCACGCTCCCGTGTCAGCGTCCCAAGCCCAAGCTGCCCAACCACCCAATCCCGACCGCGCTCCGCCCAATCACCAGCCTCACGCGCCACCAACAACGACAAAATCTCCTCTTCCTTGGATAAACTTCCCTCCACACGCCTCCACACCGCATCCACCCCCTCCGCCGAAACCAAAATCCCCAGCGCCGCTCGCCTCAACTCCGGCAAAGTCGCCTCCGTAAACTTCACCACCCCCCCGCGAACTGCCTCCAACTCCTTGGCATCCCGCTCCGCAATCATCCCCAACAGACGCGCTTGAAACCGCATCGCGCCCTCCCCTTTTCCCACCCGATCGCCCACCACCCGCATCACCTCCTCCGCAAATAAAGTCCCCCGCGCCCGCGCCACCTCAACAAAGGCCTTCCTCCGAAACCCGTCGCTCACCCCCGCGCGCCCCACCGCTTCCTCGTAAACCGCCAGCCCCGCCTCCATCCGCTCCAAATCCGCATCTGACGTCAAACCAAACACGTACCTGCGCAGCTCCAAATCCGCAGGCACCTTCCACCGATCCTTCCCCGACTGCCGCTTCCTCCACTCGGGGTAAACCTCACCGCGAAACCCGTCATGCGTGCCGCCCCCCATCAACCCCTCCAAAATACCCACCGACTCCCGAACGCGGCTCGATGGCAACCGCAATGCCATCTCAAACAACTCCTGCCGCACAAACTCAGAGCCGTCCGCCGCCAACCGCCCCAGCAACGATGCATCCCACTCGCCTCCCAAAACCCGCTCAGCCACCCATCGCGCCAAGCCGCTCCGAACCCGAAAATCCTTCGATTCCGCGACACGATTAATCGGCTCCTTCCGCGCAGCCAACGCCCCCCCGCTCGCCCACAACCCTTCCAGCACCTCGCCCTCGTCCCCCGATTCCCAGTTCACCGCAACCGCGTCCCCCGTCTGGCCCCAAATATCCACCACCTCCGACCGCACCTTCCCCCCCTTCCCGCTTCCCGTCAACCGAACCAATAGCGTATGCGCATCCACCTCAGCCGGAGGAATCTCCTCCAACGTCCCCTTGCGCGATAACAACAAAACCACCGCACCATCAGGCTCCACCGTCATATCCACCGGCCGATACCCACGGTCACCCCAGTTAATCACCCGCTCCACCGACGCCACCCCCGCAACCCCGCCCGAATCCTTCAACTCCATCGCCCAAACGCCGTTCATCTCGCCCCACCCCGCCACCAATAATCGCCCCGGCGCCACCGGCGCAGCCCCTCCACCCGCCGCCCATCGAGCCACCGCAACCTCCGGCGGCAATCGACGCATCAAACCAAACGGTCTTGAAGCCTTCTCCCCCGACGTCCCATGCCCCATTCCCAACCCCCGACTCCCCAACCGAACCGACTCATCACCGTTTCCAAAAACGGCCAGATTCCCCAATGAATCCGACACCACCCGAGCCTGTCGGTCATGCTCCAACGCCCGAGGAACCATCGAGACAAACCCAAAACTCCCCAACCCAAAGCGAGAAAACAGCCCGCTCACCCGCCCCCCGCGCCATCCGTAAATCCAACCCGCAAACCCCTCCCCACCCCGCTGCATCACCGGACGCCCCCCCGCATCGTCCCCGCGCCAAGCCCATCCCTCCCCCATCGCCAACGGCTCGCGCCGCGCCTCCTCCATGTCTCCCTGCCTCGGCGTGTAGCGGAAAAATCCCCCACGCTCAGCCAACACCACCGCCCCGCCATCCGCCCACATCCCCGAAGGCTCCAGCACCCGCTTCGACAAAACTCTTCCCCCATCCAGCGCCCCACCATCGCCGCGATCCGTCAACGCCACCAACCGAACCTCATCATCACTCGACCGCACCAAAAATACCCAGCGCCCCATCCTGTCCCGCACACAGCGATACGCCCCATCCAACGCGGGGAACCGTACCGAGTTGGCCAAAATGGACACCCGTACCCCCGATGCCGCATCGTAACGCCGCAAAAACGAGCCGTCCGGCACCGTCTTCGTCTGCACCGCCCCAAAGGTAACCTGCTCACGCCCGCTCTTCGGGCCATCGCCCAAGTCCGGCAACCCTCGTCCGTCAAACAATCCCACCCCAATCAACCCGGTAAACGCCGGACGCATCTCAATAAAACGCACCCATCCCCCCGCATCATACTCTCCACGTCCCATCCCCTCACGAGTGACCTGAGCCTTGGCCGTGTTGAAAAATGGTCGCCCCGTCAATGCCGTCACCAAACGTTTTCCCACCAAGCGTTGCCCCTCCTCCGTGAGAAATCCACGCCCCGTCCAGTAAGCGTTCCCTCCCTCCGTCACCTCCCCCCGAGGCACGAGAACGGTCGCCACCCCAACATTTCCCGCCAAATCCCCCACCAACTCCCCCATATCCAAATACTTCATCCCAGAACCCTCAGCCACTCCCCTGAGTACCGCCGACACCTCCCCTCGCCGCCCCTCTAAATCGGCACCCATCGCAAGCGTGCGACCCGGACCCATCACCACATCCTCCGCAACACGTTCACCACGAATCGCCTTCCATTTTTCAAACAATCCGCTCCAGCGCTTCACCGCTTTCTCCCGATCAAATGAGTCGTCCCCCACTTCCTCCCCGCCCAAAAACCACACCGCACGCGCCGCCCCAGCCACTCCAGGGCTGCGAAACAGCTTCCGCTCCCATTCCGCGATCTCAGCCGCCGTCACGTAAGGCTGAACCCCCCAACGCACCCGATCCGCCAACTCCGGTCGAGCCTCCCTCAAAAAAGCCTCCATCCAGCGCGCCTCCCGAATCTCAAACCCACTCTTCCCACCGAGAAATAGCCATTCGCCCTCAGAACTTCGCTCAGCCCCCCCCGCAAATCCCGCCACAGCGAGACCCGCGAACAATCCCATCATCCTGACTCTGAGCAACCGCATCATCATGTTCTCCGCAAAAATCTCACGCCCCGTCGAAAGCAACTCAAACGCCATCATCAACCGCGAGGTACAAAACCTCACTGCAGACTGGTTTCCAGCACCTGACCACAACTCCACCCCAACACCTCACCCACCCAGTACAGTGATCCCGTCACCAACACCCCCTCGCCCGACGCGCCCCGATGCATCATCCTCTCCCACAAAGACACCCCATTCCTCTCGGCAAAACTAACCGGCACCCCGCGCCGCCTCAAAGTGATCGAAGCTCGCCGCGCCAACTCCCTCCCATCCATCGCACGCCCACCCGGCGCCGTCACCGCAACAACCTCCGATAACGCCGGCGCAAGAGCCTCGAGAAACCCCTCGCAATCCTTATCAGCCATCACCCCCACATATGCGACCGCCGATCGCGGACCGAATCGCTCAATCCACGCCTCCGCCAAAACGCGCCCAGCCGGCGGATTATGCGCTCCATCCAAAACGACCCCAGACACCACCTCGTCGAAACGCCCCGGCCAACGCGCATCCGCAAATGCCCGCTCCAACGCTCCCTCATCCCCTAATCCACCCACCACAGACCTCAACACCCGCAACGCCAACGCCGCATTTTCGCGCTGATGCCGACCAACCAACCCCAATCGCCAACCCTCCGGGAACCAACGCGATTCAACCGT
>JBEEPE010000288.1:0-3782 GCA_041191265.1 Verrucomicrobiota bacterium
CGGATTCAGTAACCCCGCCACCAACAACGCACCGTCGCGGATAAACTCGCCCTGCAGTCGAAAACGCGGCCCTCGCGCGAGCAACCGATTCTCAGGATCTCGCTCCCGCAACTCCTTCGTCAGCGCCGAATCTTGCCGATACGTCGCACTCATCACCAACGTCCGAATCAGGCCCTTCACATCCCACCCACTCTCCATAAACTCCACTGCCAACCAATCCAGCAACTCCGGATGAGACGGCATCTCTCCCTGCAGTCCAAAGTCTTCACTCGTCCGCACAAGTCCCTCGCCAAAAAGCATCTGCCAAATCCGGTTCACCGTCACCCGCGCCGTCAACGGATGCTCTCGAGACACCAACCACTGCGCCATGCCCAACCGGTTCTCCGACGCACCCTCGGCGAGCGGCGGCATCACCGCAGGCACACCCGGACGCACCTCGCGGTCCTTCATCGGCGCATCGTACTGGCCCCGATTCAACACAAACGTCGATCGCATCTGCGTCGCCGGCAAATCCTCCATCACCATCACGCTCGAAAGCCCTTTCGCCAGCTTGTTCTCCTGATCCAACGCCTTCGCCAAAGCCACACGCAACCCAGAATCCGCACGATCCACCCCCAACGCATACGCAGCCAAGAGCGCACGATTCTGGGATTCGTTCCGTGCCTCCATCGGGACAGCGCGCAACGCTTCCACCAAATCGCCATCCATCGCCCGAACCAGTTCCGACGTGTCCAACCGCCGGCCCCAGACCACCACGTCCGACAGCTCCCCCTTAAACCGCGACCCGTCCTGCCTCCCACCAAGCACCATCGGAGCATCTGTCTCCGCACTTCCCTTCAACGAATCTGCCTCCGCTGAAGCCAGTTCCACCACACGCCCGTCCACAGCAACCTGCACTCCCAACGCCTTCCTCGAACCATCATAACTCACCGAAACATAGTGCCACTCGCCCTTCGACAACGGCTGCTTTGCATAGACTTTCAACGCATCCCCAGCCCACTGGTGGACCAAGTGCAATCCCGGACGCCCTTTTTCAAATCCAACGTCAAATCCGCGGTAGTTTCCCCCAGCCACCATTCGCGTGAGAATCGAGCCCGTTGCCCCCTGATCCGACAGCTTCACCCACGCGCCCAACGTAAAGGGTGACGCCCCATCCAGCTGAATTCCCCCCTCAAAAACCGCCCCAGCATTGCCCTTGAACGACAACGCAGGCACGCCGGATTTCCGATCCACCGTTCCCAAACCAACCCCGCGCGTGTTCCCAAAATACCCCTCCAGTGCGGACACTAACTGCGCCTTATCCGCCTCCCGACAAGGGATCTGTAAAACGGTTCCCTCCAACGGAAACGCGGCGCCAACTGGCGCGCCGGCGCGCCACTTGATGAACGCTGGATTTTTCTCTTTCGATAAAACCGCCTTCTGAAGAGCGCCCTGCGCGGCCTCTCTCGCCTCGCGCGCAACCCGCCGTTTGGTCTCCGCCTCCGGATCGGGAATTTCGACCAATGGCGCCGTGTTCCCGTTCCGCGTCTGCATCCCAGGGTCCTTGGTGTTATTAAAGTACGCGTAAAATCGGTAGTAATCGTTCTGCGAAATGGGGTCGTACTTGTGGTCGTGGCATTGCGCACACTCCAGACTCAACCCAAGCCACACATTCGAGACCGTCTTGACCCGGTCCACCACGTAATCGACCCGAAACTCCTACGCAATCACCCCACCCTCATCCGTCGTCGCGTGATTCCGGTTAAACCCCGTCGCAATCCTTTGCGAAAGCCCCGCCTCCGGCAAAAGGTCTCCCGCCAACTGCTCCACCGTAAACCGGTCGTACCGCATATTCCGGTTAAACGCATCAATGACCCAATCCCGCCAACCCCACATCTCGCGCGGCCCGTCCGCATGATAGACACTCGAATCCCCGTACCTCGCCAAGTCCATCCACAACAACGTCATGCGCTCCCCGTAGTGAGGCGACGCCAAAACACGGTCGACCAGACGAGAATACGCGTCCGTCCGCGAATCCTCCACAAACGCACTCACCTCCGCCGGCGATGGCGGCAACCCCGTCAGGTCCAGATAAAGTCGCCGCGCCAATACCTCTCGCCTCGCCTCTCGTGCCCCGCCAGCCGCCAATCCCTCCTTTTTCAAACGCTCACGAACCATCACATCCACCGGATGCCCACTCACCCCCTGAGGCAGCCTCGGCCGATTCGGTGCCACAAACGCCCAATGCTTCTCGTACTTCGCCCCCGACCTAACCCATGCCTTTAACGTCTCAACCTCCTTTGGAGAAAGGCTCTTCCCAATGTTCGAATCCGGCGGCGGCATCAAATCGTCCCGATCCGTCGTTGTGATGCGCTCGATCAGCGCGCTCTTCTCCCAGTGCATCCGATCAAACGCCTTCGCAGCCCCCTCCGGAGTGTCTAACCGTAACTCCCCCTTCCGCTTCTCCTCGTCCGGACCATGACAATAATAACACTTATCCGAGAGAATCGGTCGAACATCGCGATTGAAATCTGGCGCAGCCTCCGCCCCAAACACCCAGTTCGCCCCCCCGAGCAACAGCGTCACACCCGTCAAAAGACAAACGACACCCCCTCTCAACCAACGCAAATCACAGCGTCCCTCATCCAATCCGCTCGCTCTGCCAGCAAAAACGCTCGTGGTCCTTTTCATAAAAATTGAAAGTGCTCGAAAAACCCTGACGGGCCATCCGGAAAAAACAACTCCGCCACGTCGCGAAACCTAGGTGGAAACCCCGCTTCCGCCGTGACCTTCCACTAGCCCTCGCCTTAGGCTCTTTCACCACCTCACCCTCAGGCTTTTTTCGCTATGCCACGTCCCAAGGAGTCCCGCTCCTCCGCCTCAAAATCCGAACGCTCAAAGTCCGCTCAAGCCGACCTCGAACCAGTCTCCCCCCCAAGCCGTCCTCTCTGGGTGGGACTCTCTCTCGCCCTCATCGGACTTCTCCTCAGTGCCGCTCTCTGGTTCCCCGGTTCCCTTGGCCTCGTCGGTAAAACCATCCGAAGCGTGTCCACCAATGTTGCCGGTTTCTCAGGCTACCTCATCGCCCTGACCATCACCATCTGCGGCGGCATCCGACTCTTCACCCATCGAACGATCCCTGCGAAAAATATCGCTTGGGCCTCCCTCATGGTCATCGCCCTCGCCAGCCTCTCCGAACTGCTCTCCCCCGATGCAGGCGGAAGCCTCGGAAAACTCATCGGAAGAAACGGAATCGCGCTCCTCTTCGGGCGCATCGGCGGCATGCTCCTGAGCACGGCCCTCTACCTCGTCGGCACCCTAGGCACCATCAACGTCGACCTCTCCTCGACCGCAACCCGTCTCATCGACTCCATCAAATCCACGGCATGTCGCCTTCACGAGGCCCTTCAAAAACATCTGCAAGCCCGTCGCGAAGAGGCCGCAGAACGCCACGCCAAAGCGGCAGCTCTCGCTGCAAAAGAGGAGGCCATGTTCGAATCGCTTCCTGAACTACCCCCAGAAAAGCCCGCAAAAATCCGGACCCACAAGAGCGCTACGGATCCCGTGCCACAATCCGCCACAGAACCCGAAGCCGATCCGACCGCAGCAAACGCGGCTCCCACCGAACTCGCAGCCGCACCTCCTCGCGTAGAGCCGCCACGCCCAACCCCGAAAATCATCGACAGCACGGCACTCCCCCTTCCAAAGCCGGCAACCAAGCCTGAGCCCTCCGGTCCACTCGCCTCCATCCACTGCGAAAACTACGAACTCCCCTCGCTCGACCTCCTCGACCCACCCGATCT
>JBEEPE010000289.1:0-5290 GCA_041191265.1 Verrucomicrobiota bacterium
CAGGTTCTTTGTTTTCCGGATGCACGTTTGTGATGGATAGCGGGTTTCGCGTGGGTACCGATTTTGAACAATCACTCAGCGTTGCGGAGTCGCTTCCAGAGGGCGTGACAATTTGGAAAAATCGCGAGATGCCTGTGCGCTTGCAGCGGAAAAGTTGAGGAGGGACAAATCGCGTTTCATCGGACTAGGGAAACTAGGAAGATTGGGGGTGTAGCGGCAAGGCTGAAGGGCTCTTTTTCAGTTAAAAAAGTTGTCGGTGGAGGTGCCTTTTCAGTTGACGGTTCCGATGGGCTAACTGGCTGAGGAGTTTGCGTTCGAACTCGTCGAATCGGAAAATGCAAACCCCACGGCAAAGGTGACGCTTGCACCGAAGAAAATCCGCCAAGGAAACTCGACCGTAGGCAACCAGTCAGGCTTCCAAAGTGGGCTCAGCCCTTGTTGGGATGGGTGAGCAAGGGCCCAGATATCGTTGTGAAGTCCGGAAAGCAACGCGACAGCCATCAGGCCTGTCGTCATGGCAATCATGTTCCCGCGTTCGGAACCACGCTTGGTCAGGAGACCGAGCAAAAAGACTCCAAGGAGCGATCCGTAAGTGTAGCCGAAGACGCCCAGAACAATCGGAATGATCCGCGCTTTCAGAACGATTTTTGCGTAAGCGGTCAAACTTCCAATGACAACAAGTGCGACAGAAAACCAGACGGTGCTACGCTTTGCGCAACGGAGGGATTCTTCCTCCGAGGCATTCGGACGCTGTTTTCTCAAGAACCAGTCGCGGGTATAGATGGTGGCAAGCGAGTTTAAGGCGGTGCTGAGTGAACCCATGGCGGTTGCGAAGATTCCCGCAACCACAAGACCGCGGAAGCCAGGGGCGAGGTCGTGGACGATGTAGAAGGCGAACGGCGCGTCTTTGCCGGCTTCTTGATAGCGCACCCAGAGCAGAATCCCGACAAAGAGAAAGAGAAGCACAAGCGGAAGGTCTGCGAGTCCGGAGAGGATGAGTGAGAGTCGGCTGCGCTGCGTGTTCTTAGCGGTCAGCATCCGTTGCACCATGTCTTGGTCGGTGCCATGGGTAGCCATCGTCGTGAAAGTACTGCCGATGAGGGCAGCCCAGAGAGTGTACTCGCTCTCGAGAATACTTTTCAGATTTGCGCCGACCGAAAGCGAGGAGTCCCAGCCAAGATCAAAAAAGGTGAGGTCTTTCGCCCCCGTCAACGTTGTCTGCACGCTTTCCCATCCACTCGGTAGATCGCCGAGCAGTCTCCAAACAACGAATCCGAGCGCTCCGAACATGAGGCTGGCTTGGATGAGGTCGGTCCACACCACGGCCTTAATGCCTCCGATGGCCGTGTACACACATGTCAGTGCCGCGAGAAGGAGGACGGCGGAAACGTAAACGACCACTTGCTGCATTTCGCTGAGACGCGTCCCTGAGACGAGTTCGTACCCCATGACGAGCACGATGGCTGCGACGTAGAGCCGCGTCCCGCTGGCGAGGGTGCGTGTAACGAGAAACACGGCGGACGCCGCGTCGCGAGTGCGAGGTCCGAACCGATTTTCGAGATACTCGTAAATCGATATAACTTTCTGGTCGTAGAACGGCTTGATGAAGAGGATTGCGATAATGACGCGTGCAATTACCGTTCCGAGAGCAAGTTGAGCGTAAGTGAAGTTTCGGTGAGCATATCCTTCCCCGGGAGCGCCGAGGAAGGTGGCGGCGCTAATCTCCGCAGCGAGAATGGAGGCTAGGACCGCGAACCACGGAACGTCCCGGTTTCCGACGGAATACGTCGCTAGCGTTGTTTGGCCGGCTCCGGCGCGGATACCGATGGTGAGGATGACCGCGAAATAAACCGCGATGATGAGGAAATCAGTGAGCACAACCGTCGGGCGTTTGTGTAGACGATGGGGGGGATTATGGCACCATGCGAGCGTGTTCTCGCGATGGAAGGTGCCCTTGGTTTTGTTGTTGAGTGTGGCAAGCGCGTGCCTGCTGACTTACCCGCTGTGGTGCCTAGGCCAGCGGGCGATTCAGGAGTGGGGGTGGATAGGGCTGTCGAAGTACGGGGTTCAGAAATACTTCAACCGAAGTTTTCTCCTGTGTGCAGTGGTCGGCGCTCTCGTGGCGAGGCCCAAGTTGGGAACGGTGGGCGATAATCCTGTTTCGTCGACGTTTGACGGACCGCATTTGGTTCGAGGTCTCGGGCTTGGGACTCTTGCGTTTGCGGTGCTCCTAGCGGTGGGTTTCGGATGGTCATGCATCACTTTGAGTGGGGGGAAGGCTTTCATCTCGGTGGTCGGTAAGGCTTTGGTGGCAGCCGCTGCCGTGGGCTTCCTTGAGGAATGGCTCTTTCGAAAGCACTTGCTGAATGCGGCTTGCCGCCGCTTTGGTTTGTTAGTCGGCCCATGGTTGGTCGCTGTGCTTTTCGCCTCTGTTCATTTTCTCAAACCCACAGCGCCTCCGGTGGGGATGGAGATAGACGCTTGGGTTGGATTCCGGCTTCTGCCTTTGATTTTCCATCGGTACGCCGATCCGGCCTCTGTGCTCGGGGGATGGTTGACCTTGGTCGCGCTAGGCGTTCTGCTCTCGCGACTCGCCCTGAGTTCAGGTCGTATCTGGGCGTCGGTCGGAGTCCACGCTGCAGTCATTTTCTGGAACAAGGTGCTTTCGTCCCAGTTCACGGTCGGTCACTGCGATCCTTGGTTTGCTGGCAACTTTCAGACCGGAGCGATTCCTCTTCTGACCCTCAGCGTGATGGCGGTCTGTGCGGTTGGACGGAGGAAGCAATCCACTGGGCCACACGAATCTCACGGTAACGCTTAAAACCGTTGATTCGCTGGGGTGGGGGTGCAGAGTTTGGAGCGATGTTCCAAGTCATTTTCAACGCGATTAGCGCTTCCGAAATGGCCGCCCTGCCGGTGGAGTTACAGATGGAGTTGCTCGCCGAGTTTCAAATGAGCGGCGATCTCGACCCTTCGAGATTCGGATTGGTGAGCCGTGACGGAAAAAACCTTCACCGTTACCGCACCAAAGATCACCGAATCTATTTCGAGCGATTGGAAGACCGACTGATTGTTCACCGAGTGCTGCACAAAAATACGGTTCGGGATTTCCTGTTTCGATCAAAATTGCCTTTGCCAGAGGAGGATAAGGAACTTGGAAAGCACGGGGGTTTCTGGAAGCTGATTGAGGAGGGGGAGCGGTCTGGAAAGGCCTGATTTTCCGCTTTGGACGGCATGAATGACGGACGAGTGGTGGCGGAAGGGGAAGCGCATCGGGTGGCAAACTTCCCCGTGTGCGCTTCCGGAATTTTCATGGCCCACGCGGCGGTTACTTCACTCCCGAGGGTCGCTTCTGAGGCGATGTGCCGCTACTCGGAGCAGTGTGCATCTATGCCGCAGGAGTTTCCCGAGGTGCTTCGGGACATCCGCGACACGCGGCGTCTCTGCGCGGATTTTATAGGCGCGGGGATGGATGAGGTGGCGCTGTTGGGGCCGACGTCGCTGGGGTTGAGCCTTTTTGCGAACGGCATCGACTGGCAGGCTGGAGATGAGGTGGTTTTCTATGCAGGGGATTACCCCGCGAACGTCTATCCGTGGCGTAATCTCGAGCGCTTGGGTGTGGTCGCAAAAGCGATTCCGAGAAGACTCAACGGGCGAATAGATTTGGATGACGTCATTGGCTTAGTGGGGCGTCGAACGCGGTTGGTTGCGTTGGCGTCAGCAAACTATCTATCGGGGTTTCGTCCGGACCTTGCCTCCATTGGTGGGTTCCTGCGTGGGCGGGGGGTCAAGTTTGCGGTCGACGGCATTCAGACGGTGGGGGCTTTTCGGATGAATGTTGCGGAGGAGTGCGTGGACTTGATGAGTGCGGATGCTCACAAATGGATGCTTGGCCCGATGGCGATGGGGATTGTTTATGTTTCCCGTGAGATGTTTGAGTTGGTGCGCCCCACCCTACTCGGTGCTTGGAATGTTCAGTCGCCGGATTTTGTTGCGGGTGAATCTTTGGAGTTTGTTCGAGGCGCACAGCGCTATGAGCCTGGGGTTTTGAATACGGCGGGGATGTATGGGATGGCCGCCTCGCTGGGCCTTTTGGCTCGCACGGGTAGTGATTCGGTGGAGAACGCCATCCTTGAAATCTCGGATGCACTTGGGGATGGCATAACGCGGCTAGGATTTGAACTGATTCTTGAGCGTTCGAACAAACGCAGGAGCGGCATCGTTTCGTTCCGTCATCGGACGAAGGAGGTTGGTGAACTGTTCCAGTTTCTCACAGAGCGGAGGGTGACGGGATCGTTGCGGGCGGACGGTCTCGGTGGACGTTGGATTCGTCTGAGTCCGCATTTTTATAATACGGTGGGGGAGGTTGAGGCGGTTCTTGATTGGGTTCGTGAATGGGCGTCGCGGTGAAGAGTTTGGAGGTGATGGAATGGGCTCCTGGAGACCGAGTGATTGCGGATCCAGATTCGCGGAGGGCGCGCGCGTTTTTACGGTCAAGCGAGCAGGTGCGGGCTCGTTTCCTGAGGTGTCGAAGTGCTTGGGAGCCGCACTTGGGAAAGGCTCAGCGCGCGATTGAGCGAGGTATACAGCGGTGCTCTGGCCGTCGCACGGCACTCATTTTGGGTGGGGGGATGCTTCACGATGTGCCGCTCGACACGCTGGCCAGATGTTTTGAGCGGGTTGTCATTCTGGACGTGGTACACCTTTGGCGCAGCGTTCTGGCGGCGAAGAGGTATCCGAATGTGACGCAAGCCTGCGTAGACCTCTCGGGATTTATCCCTGCGGAAGAAAGTGGAGGCCCTTCGGTTGGGATGCCGAGTGGGTTGCTGACCTTTGGGAGAGCGGATTTGGTGGTTTCCCTCAACTTGATGTCACAACTCGCAGTAGTCCCGCGGCTTGAGGCCGGCTGCGAGGGGCACTCGGAAGCACTAGATATTTTGAGCCGCCGGATGGTGTTGAATCATTTGTCGGCGTTGAATCGCGTAGGCGGCGAGGTGACGCTTGTCACAGACATCGAGCGGTGGGAGATTTTTCCGGACGGTAGGAAGCGTTCTGTGGGGGACATTCTTTTCGGGGTGAACCCTGGTCCGTTTGAAGAGGAGTGGCTGTGGAATATCGCGCCGATTCCCGAGGCGGCGCCAGACTATCATGTAGCCCATCGAGTTGGGGTTCGACACTGGACCGCCACTGGAGGGGAACGATTTTGAGGCGCTGGGTGAAATCCCTTTGTGAATGCTCGATTTTTCAACGAACGCATCGACCCGCAGTCTGTGGGTGGTTAGTTTGGACG
>JBEEPE010000290.1:0-4261 GCA_041191265.1 Verrucomicrobiota bacterium
CTGGCTGCTGTGAGCGCCAAGTCTCCCGTTAGCGTCCCGCTCCCGCCGAAAGTGAGCACCCCTGTTTTGGTCGCATCCCCTAAGGTGAGGGTTGCTCCCGTAGTAAACGCATTGCCAATCGTGTAGTCGCCCGCCACTGCCACCCCATTGCTGGAGACGGTCACTCCACTGGCCAATACAAGCTCACCCGTCCCGAAGGCAGCATTGCTCCCAATCTGGACAGTTCCCTTATTAAGATTTTTTTGACCAGAGAACGTGTTCGTTCCGGACAGGGTGAGTACGTCTGATGCCTCGTCTGCTTCTATCGTGACAACTCCTGTGCCTGCTAGGTTTGCGGAAATTAATCCTTTTTTGAGGATCACTACACCAGTGCCTGTGTTTAAAATCCCTCCTGAACCGGTGATATTCCCCGAAGTGAGCGTAAGACCATTGGTGGTTTGGTCATTTGCTCCGATTCCTAGGGTTGCTCCGTTAGAAATGGTCAGCAAACCCGACCCTATCGAATCTTCTGCGTCGGCCGTCAGCGTTCCACCTGTGATGACCGTTTGCCCCGTCAACCCGTAAGTTCCGCCCGTCGCCATCACCAAGGTTCCCGCGCCACTCTTCGTAATACTGTTGGCTGAGCTAACTTGGCTCAACGTCAACGTCGAACCGGAGGCTGTCTGGATTTCCGTATTGGCAGTGAGGTTGACCAATCCAGTCAAGCTATTGGAGCCTGAGAGGTTGGATAAGGTGCTACCCGCTGAGGTGATGTCATCCGCCACAGTGATACCTCCAGAGATTTCTAAAGTGGTTCCTGTCGCCAAGCTCGTCCCTGCCGCAGTCGTTCCCAACGCAGCATCGTTAGAAATTGCGAGCACGCCTTGGCTGATCGTCACACCGCCAGTGAACGTGTTCGCTCCCGACAGAGTGAGTTTTCCTGCACCGGACTTTACTAAACCCGTGGTTGGCGTTATTCCGTTCGTACCGTTGGAAATAATGCCTCCGATAACCAAGTTAGAGTCTTGAACAGTGATGGAGCGTGTCGAACCTGCATTCGCGCCAAGGCTAACTGCTGCGGAGCCGAAGTTTAAATCGTTTGAGCCTGTGAAGGTAAAATCAGATGCGAGGGTGATTCCAGATACTCCATTAATCGTGACGGAAGCCCCGCTTGAGTTGTTGAGCTTCAACCCTGATCCATTAATGATGAAAGCACCCGCTCCGAGAGCGTTTGCATGATTTACATTGAGCGTTCCTGCCTGAAAGTTGAATCCACCGTTGTGGGACGCGTTATTGCCACTCAGCGTGAGGGTACCCAACCCCGCTTTCGTAATGGTGCTGCTCTGTCCGGCCGCAGAGGAAAGGGCGCCCGACACGACGATAGCGTCTGTTGCGCCGATAATATCCCAGTTACCGGAGTTGTAAATTTCCACTGGGAGATTGAGCGTCAGCGTGCGGGAGACTGTCTTGGTTGCGTTCAAGAACCCAATGTCTCCCGCCAAGGTAAGTTTCTTGCCGAGGCTTGAGTTGATCGTGATGAAAGATGCTACCGACAACGTCGTGGTAGAATCTTGAATGTTAAACCCGCCTAGGGATTGGTCGAGAGAACCTAAATCGACGCTAATTGTTCCACCGATAGGCCTGAACGCCGCCGATTCAAGAATCGTGGGAACCACACCTCCGAACCAGTTATCTGCGTCTGTCCAACTCGTCGTGTCAGTTCCCTGACCTGTCCACCGTATGGGTGTAGCCGCGATAACCACTGGTGAATGGACTGCCATCAAGCCGGCTACCATCACGGACACGCCCTTGCAGAAAGACTCCATGCCCGAACTCAACCTGCGATACTTCACATTCAACGAACGCATCAAGCGACTGGTGAAACGTTTGCGGACAGTTGGCTTTTTCATGGGTCGGGATATGAGTGGGCTGTTCAAGCCGTCCGCCTGGGTCGGTCGGAAAGCTTTGTGTGACAAATAGGTTCAGATACTACCTCTATAACGGGGCTGGTAGCGATTTTTTTCTCCTGAGGGAGAGCTTTTTAATGTCCTACAATCCAGATATTTAAAAGGCGATTAAAAAATTTAGGGGTTTTCCCCTTAGACCACACTCTTTTCGCCGGTGGTTTGGCGCAGAAACGTTCTGCCTCGAGGGTCAGGTCGACCCTACAAAGGGCTCAAGGGCACTCCGCGTTCGCGCAGCATGCGTTCGATGGAGGCCACGTCGTCGTGTGGCAGACGTTTGCGTTGGTACTTTCTCCAGAGAATGTCGCGGAGTTCGAGGAGGTCGTCGTCTGACGGGCTATCGAAGTACGTCCACCCTTCGTCACTTTTTGCTTTGGCTTGGAACTTCCATTTGCCGGCAAACCGTTCTGCGCGGACTTCGACTTTCTCCCCTTCTTCGTTCACCCGTTTCCAGACGTGGATGTTTCTCATGCGATGGTTTTGGTGGATTTGTTCACAGCTCTGGGAAGAAAGAAATTTTTAGCACCGACATTCTTCTTCTTCTTCTAGGCGCGAATAACTTGGGATTTTGGTGCTCCACAGCGGACAGAGAAGGATTCCACGACGGAAACAGTCTGTGAACAAATCGGGCACAAGCGTGAATGGGTTGCCAACAAGTGCGAGGGACGGGGCGTTGCCAACGAAAACTCACGGTCATTCAGAAGTTATTCACAGGTTACCCGCAGGACCAGAATGCTCCCATGAACGAAGGTTTAGTGCCTCGGTTGCGGCAGCGGCTTCCGCCTCTTTTTTGCTGCGGCCAGTGCCTCGGCCGAGCTCTTGTCCTTCCCAAAGAATCCGGGAAGTGAACATCTTTGCGTGTTCGGGTCCAAACTGATCGACGACCTCGTACTGGGGACTTCTCGGGGCGAGAGATTGGAGGATTTCTTGGAGTCGTCCCTTGGGGTTCGAAGAGGCATCGTCCACGCGTAAGGCTTCCAGGTGATCTCTGGAAGTTTGCAGGACGATGCGGCGAACGGTGACGTAGTCTGAGTCGAGGTAAATGGCTCCCATGAGGGCTTCGAACGCATCGGCGAGCGACGATGGGCGTTCTCGACCGCCGTTGGATTCCTCGCCTTTACCAAGCATGAGGAATCGTCCTAAGTCTAACATTCTAGCGTAGTTAGAGAGTCCTTCGCGGGACACGAGGCGCGCACGGATTTTAGTGAGTTGGCCTTCAGAGCATTGGGGGTAATGGTCGAAGAGGTACTCTGTAAAGACGAGTTGGAGAACGGCATCGCCGAGGAACTCGAGGCGTTGGTTGTCGAAGTGGTGCCGTTGAGTTTCGTGTCCGAGACTGGGGTGCGTGAGAGCCTCCGCTAAAAGTAACGGGTTCCTGAACTTGTAGTTCAACCGTTCTTCCAACGGGTTCATGTGAGGTCGGATTTTGGGGCTTACTGGAGAGCCTGTTGTATGGTGGTTCGAGCGGTATCGAGCGCGAGCGCGAGCTTTGCAACGTCCTTGCCAGCGCCGCGCGCGAAGTCGGGGCGTCCGCCACCTTTTCCACCAACGAGTGGCGCGATGGATTGGATGATTTTTCCGGCAGAAATCCGACTTGTTAACGAGTTATTCACAAGGGCAGCGAGGTTAACTACGCCGCTGCTTGTGCTGCCGAGGACTGCGACACCGGCAAACTTTCCTTTCATGGATTCGAGCACGGCTTGGAGCTCGTCGCCGGTGGCGTCCGCGACTTCGGCGACGAGAACGGGGATGCCGTTGACCGGAAGGGCGCTGGATTCGAGACGGGCTGCGGTGGCAGCGGCCTCGCGGCGTTGGAGGGTTTCGAGGTCTTTCTCGAGCTGTTTTTGGCGTGCGAGGAGCGCATCGAGTTTTTTGTCCAAATCCGGGAGAGGCGTGCCGATTTTTGCGGCAACGTTTCGGAGCCGGTCTGCGTCGGTTTGGGCGTGTTCGAGCGCGGCCCATCCAGCGATGGCTTCGATGCGGCGGATGCCCGCGGCGATCGCGCTTTCGGACACGACGCGGAAGGCGCCGATTTCGCCGGTGGCGCGCGTGTGCGTGCCGCCGCAGAGTTCCATGGAGAATCCGTTCAACGCACCGGATTGGCCGCCGATTTGAACGACGCGGACGCGGTCGCCGTATTTGTCGCCGAAGAACTGGAGAACGTCGGGTCGCTCTTTGATTTCGGCGTAGGGCCGTTCACTCCAGGAGACGGAGCTATTTTCGAGGATGCGTTCGTTGACGAGGCGTTCGACGTCTTTCAGTTGCGAGACGGAGAGGGCGGCGCCGGCAAAATCGAACGTGAGTTTTTCGGGGCCGAC
>JBEEPE010000291.1:0-6523 GCA_041191265.1 Verrucomicrobiota bacterium
ACCCACCCAAAAAAAGCCGCCCCCTCCCCAGCGCCAACGCCTCACACACCCCAAAAGGCCACCCCCTCCCAGCGCCAACGGCGCTTCTCATGCTAGCCTGGGCCAACGGCCCAGGTGTGCCCACCCCCCCTTTCCCAAGCCCTGTAGGGGCGTAACAACGTACCTCGCCCCTACAGGGCTTATGCTCTCTTACTGGGGCGATGCCCCAGACTGGCATAGGGTGCCCCGTTGGGGCACCGGAACGCCCCTGCCGCAGTCCAAAACGGCACGAAATGTAGTGGAGAAAAACGGCTAATCTTCAGCACAACCCATTGCAAATCAACAAAACGGTCTTTCCAACTGCGGAACTTGGATTGAGCGCACCCATTTGCAGAACAGGTTTCACGCAAAGTCCGCCAGGATGCCTGCTGGAGCCTGTACCCATTCCCGCTCTCGGCTCACCTACTGCCCCCCGTGAAGCGCCACGGCTTATCCTCATCTCATTCTCCTTAAGAAGCATAAGCGTATAAACCGCATCATTGCCCCCCACCAATCGCTAGGTTCGGCTCAAACGCATGCAACCCGAAGGGTCTGACGCCCAACGTCCAGCGTCATATCCCCATGCCCCACATACTCTCCGTCAATCTCCGCAGCCACCGGTCCCCGCACCGCCACCCGCCGACCGCGAAAACATTCCACGCCAGGCACCGCATCCAACCGCCCCGCCATCACGCCCGCAACCGCCGCCGCGCTCACAAACGGCGTGACCCGCTTCACCACCACAACATCCAGCAACCCATCATCGACCGCCGCTCCACGGAACACCGGAATGGGGCCGCCATAAAAGCGTCCATTCCCCACCAATACCCATTCCGCCTCGCGAACTCCTTCCCCTTCCAACTCGACCTCAAATCGCGGTAACGGACGCGATCCCACTCGCATCGCAGCCATCAAATACGCCATCGCCCCCCACCGCGCCTTTGCAGGCGAAGTCACGGCCGCAACAATGTCTCCATCATACCCAATGCCAGCAAGTTGCAGAAACGGACGCCCATTCGCCATCGGCAAATCATTCGTCCGCACACCGCCAAACCGCGCAATGTGCCACGCCGTTTCCAAATCCCGCGGAATCCCCATTTCCAACGCAAACACGTTCATCGTCCCCAGCGGAAGCACTCCAAGAATCACGCGACTCGCAGAATCTGACCGCACAATCCCCGACACCACCTCGTTCACGGTGCCGTCACCGCCCCCCGCAACAATCCGCTCAAACCCCTCCTCGACAGCCTGCTGCGCTAAATCAGCCGCATGGCCTGGCGCTGTCGTGTAGCAAAGCCGCGCCCCTCGCATCGAAATCCCCCCCAAATCACCCTGCAACGAAACACGCATCCGTTGCGAAAACGGATTTACAATCAAACAAACAGACTCGGCGCGGGCGACCATGGACGTGAAACGCGTGACTCTCGTTCCTCTTCACTTGGACCTCAAGACGCTTTAAGTTCTCAACCGTGCAATCACTTCGTCACCTGAGGTTCCGCTGGGTACTCATCCCCGCACTGATTGCCGTCCTCCTGTTTCTCGCCTCCCACACCTTTCTCTCCTCAAACCTGTTGCGTCAGGAGATTGAATCCCGCCTGTCGACCGCCTTCAAAGGACGCATCGCCATCGAACGCATCTCCCCGCGCGGTTTCCGAGGCATCGAGCTCTCCCGCGTGCGCTTCAGCGCGTCAAACGCCACCACTGCGCAGATTCAGTCAGTGCGGCTCCGGTTCGAAATCTCTCCACTGCTCCGAGGAAAACTCTACCCCGACCGAGTCACGCTCTCACGCCCCTCCGCCAACATCTCCCTCGCAAAACCCGCGACTCCCGATGTGGCAAACAATTCGCCAAAGCAGGAAGCCTCACCCCGCGAGGAAGCCGCAAAAAAACAGCGCTCACGCGTCCGCCTTTGGCCTGCCCACATTGAGATTCGCGATGCAACCGTCGACGTCATCGACTCTCACCTGCGCCCCCTCTTCCGGGGCAGCGCCATCTCCGGCACGCTCGACAGTGTGGCAAAAAACCACCTCACCGGCACCCTCTCCGGCCCATCAGCCGAGGTTCTGGGCACCTTCCGAACTGCCCCCTGGCGGGCGGCCCTTTCCCTCGAACGCTCTCACCTCCAACTCCAAGAACTCACCCTGCCCACAGGAGACGGATCCCTCACCCTCAAAGCAGACCTTCACACCGACACTCAAACCCACGCGCTCGAAGCCCAGCTCAAAAATCTTCCGCTCCCCGATAAAGATCTCGAAGGCAACCCCACAAGTCTCAACGGAATCGTGTCCGGACAAATCCATCTCACCGGCAGCCTTGCCGGCAAAGACCAACTGTCCGGTCAAGGCGACCTCGACTTCCATCAAATCGATTTTCGCCCCCTTCAAATCGTCCGCACTCTGGGCCAAGTAGCCGGTTCCAATGAGCTTTCACAGCTTCATCCAAAACCCTTCACGTCCCGATTCAGCATCCAAAACGGATCCATCCTCCTCGAAAAAATCACCATCGATTCCCCCGTTTCGACCCTCGCTGTAGGCGGCGTGATACGTCCCGACAACACGCTGAATCTTGCGTGCAGTCTCCTGCTCCCTCAAAAGCTCTCCTCCGCAAAATGGCTCGAAGATCTCGGAGAATCCGTCTCGCCACCTGACGAGAAGGGACAACGCACCCTCCGCTTCAACCTCCTCGGCACCACCACCAAACCCCATCTCGACATCCTCGAAAAAATCGCCAAAGCCGTCCTCAAATCCAAAACGTCCGGCCTCCTCGACCTCCTCCGCCCCAAAAACCGACAAGACCCCAAGCCCGACCCAGCCCAGCCCGACCGCTAACCCCCATGCGCATCACCTCCGGCACCGCCCGCGGACTTTCCCTCCAATCGCCAAAAACGGAACTTCGCCCGTCCATGGATCGCGTGCGATCCGCCCTGTTCTCCATGGTGGGACAAGACCTCGACGGGATTCGCGTGCTCGACCTCTTCGCCGGGACAGGTTCCCTCGGCATCGAAGCCCTCAGCCGCGGAGCCGAACACGCAACGTTTGTTGAATCGGACTCCATTGCCGTCGAGTGCATCCGACAGAACCTCGTGAAGGCAAAGCTTGATCGCCGCGCCCAAGTCGTCCGGTCCGATGTCTTTGGCTTTTTCGGCTCCCTCATCCCTCCCGTGCACCTGATCCTCGCCGATCCTCCCTATCTTAAGCAGCAGGGCGACACCGATTTCGCCACTAAGCTCCTCCTCGATAAACGCCTTCCTCAACACCTCCGCGAGAAAGGCGTCCTCGTGATCGAGCACAACCCCCACCATCCTCCGTCCAACCCCGCCGTTTGGGATCTCATCGACTCACGGTCGTACGGAAAATCAGCGCTCTCATTCTTCCGCGCAAAACCCCCAGCCGACACGACTTCGACGGAAGCTGCTTTTGACTCTTGAAGATTCCCTCCTTCCGCTGCTCTATGAAGTTCTCCTGTCTTTCATGAAAGTCTCTGATCTCCGCGGTATCCTTCAATACGTCCCGCGCTTCCGCGAAAAAACCTTCGTGGTAGCCATCGATGGCGACATCGCAGCGTCACCCAACCTAACCAACCTGCTCCTCGACATCGCCGTCCTGAGATCACTCAGTATCAAGGTCATCCTCATTCACGGAGCCGGCGCTCAAATCCAGCAACTCTCTTCAGAACGGAACATCCCCATTTCGAGTTGGGACGGCACCGGCATCACGGACGACGCGACCTTGCGGCTCGCCATTGAAGCGTCCAACAACGTTCTGCACGAACTCATGCAGGGGCTCACCTCGGTCGATCTGCGCGCAGCGTACGCAAACTGCATCATCGCCCACCCCACAGGCATCATCAGTGGCGTCGACCAACTCAATACCGGCAAAGTTGAACGCGTCGACACGCACTCCCTTCAACTCCTTCTCAACGAGGGCATTATTCCCATCGTTCCCCCCATCGGCTTCGATGGCGAAGGTCGCACCTTTCGCGTCAACTCCGACTCTGTCGCCGTCGAAATCGCAGAGTCCCTTCGCGCTCTCAAAGTTATCTACCTCTCGCAAAACGGAGCACTCCGCTCCGGCGAAGATGTCGTTCGCCAAATGTCCGTCGCGGAAGCTGAGGATCTCGTCCGCAAACGGCGCGCGCAGGTTCAACCCGCACTCGCATCGAAAATCGAGTGCGCAGCCCGCGCTTGCCGCGCCGGTATCCCGCGCGTCCACCTCCTCGACGGCACCCAAAACGAGGCTCTCCTCTCCGAGATCTTCAGTCATGAAGGCATCGGCACCATGGTGTACTCCAACGAGTACCAACAAATCCGGCGGGCCCTCAAAAAGGATGTTCGCGCCGTCATGTCGCTCATCCGCGAATCCATCATCAACGCGGAACTCGTGAAACGCTCTCGGGCAGACCTCCTCGCCCAACTGGACGACTACTGGCTGCTCGAAATCGATCGCAGCCTCGCCGGATGCGTCGCCGTCCATCAACACCCCGATTCCGAAGCCGCAGAGCTCGCGTGCCTCTACGTAGCAAAAAGCCACGAGGGACAAGGATACGGCCGCAAGCTAATGGCTTTTGCGGAACAGATTGCCGCAAAAAAAGGGGCGAAACGCCTGATCGCTCTCTCCACCCAAGCCTTCAACTTCTTCCAACAGAAAGGCGGCTTCACCGAAGCCAGTCCCGACGTCCTTCCCCCAGACCGTCGCAAGAAGTGGGAACTCAGCGGACGTAACTCAAAAATCATGGTCAAGGAGACAACCCCGACCATGCTCACAAAACGTCCGCTCGTTTAACCCCAGATCCGCGTCGCCAAACGACGATGAACCCGTCCGAACTCACCCCGGAACTCCTCATCGACGCTTACGTTTCCGGCGTTTTTCCGATGGGCTCCGAGGACGGCATCGAATGGTACAGTCCCGACCCGCGCGGGATCATTCCGCTCGACGCCTTTCACATCCCGCACGGCCTTCAACGCGCACTGAAAAAGCAACGGTTCGAGGTGCGCTTTAACACGAGTTTCCGCGAGGTCATGCAGGCGTGCGCGGAGCGTCCTGAAACGTGGATCACAGAACCCATCCTCGAAACCTATTGCACCCTCCACCACCACGGCTTGGCGCACTCGGTCGAAGCATGGCGCGAGGACTCTCTCGTTGGCGGGCTCTATGGCGTTGCGCTCCGCGGCGCGTTCTTTGGCGAATCCATGTTCCATCGCGAAACCGACGCCTCAAAAATCGCCCTCGTCGGCCTCGTCCATCACCTTCAAGCCCGCCACTTCGTCCTGCTCGATACTCAGTGGACAACCCCTCATCTCGAGACCTTTGGCGCCTGCGCCATCCCAAAAGCCCGCTACCTCAAGCTCCTCACCCGCGCCCTTGCGACCGAGACTGATTTCCGGATGCCAGCAAATCCCGACAATCACGGAATCTCCTCGTCTGTCTAACCCCTCCCAGCGCGAGCGCATTTTCCTCGCAACCAATCGCGTCTGAGATTGAGTCGAGTCCGTGATGACAACACGCCGATTCCTCCTGTCGCTGGTCGCCTTCGCCACCGTTTTCCCCAACGCGCACTCCGCCTTCGAGGAAGTCGCAAGCGACATCTTTCGATGGACATCCACCTGTAACTCATACGTCGTTCGCTCGGGGGAGGAAGCCGTCGTCATCGATCCCGGTGATGGTTCGCTGTTCCCCTCGTTGTCCGAACTGAAGGTCTCCCGCATCTCCAAAATCCTTCTGACGAGTCACCACCGCGAGCTTCTCCAAGGCCTCGAGACCCCGCCACAGAATGTCCCCATCGCGGCTCCCCGTGACGAACAGGCGTTCCTCGAGGCGCCCACCTCCTTCCGAAAATGGACGCCACGCTTGTCGGACAAGTTCGCGGTCCATGGCTCCAGTTATCTTCGCCCACCAGCCACTCCACTCAAATGTGCCGAATGGCTCGCCGAGGGAGACTCTCTGTCCCTGAACTCACAAACCCTCACCGCCATCGCAACACCCGGCCACTCTCCTGGCGCACTGAGCTACGTGCTCAAACGCGGGAACGAATCCATCGTCTTCTCTGGCGGAGTCATGCACGACGGCGCGAGGATGACAAACTGGTTCGACAGTGAGTGGGATTACGGCTTTGCAAAAGGCATCGACGCGCTGATGGCTTCCGCCCAAAAGCTGAGTGCTCTCGGAGCGTCCATCGCATTCCCCTCGCACGGTCCGGCCATCAAAAACGCGGCCGCACAGTTCCAAACATTCCAATCTCGCCTAGAAACGTTCCGTCCCGATTACCTGCGCGGCTACCCAGTCGACAATCTTTCAAAGCGCGGACCGCACCCCGCAACCAAACCAACCAAGGCAGGACCCATCGTCGAAGTCACCCCGCACCTCTACATGTTCGGACCAGAGATGGCCGGAAAGAACTTCGCCATCCTCATCGCCGACAGCGGCCATGCCCTGCTCCTCGACTGCGGTCTCTTCTCGCGCGTCGTCCTCGAACGCCTCATCGCCGACATGAAAGAACACCTCGGCCT
>JBEEPE010000292.1:0-22102 GCA_041191265.1 Verrucomicrobiota bacterium
CGAAACGCTGGCCGGTGGAGCGGTGGCGCGAGCTGATTCGAGCGAATCCCGATCGACGGTTTGTGCTGTTCGGAACGGCGACGGATCGCGCGATTACGGAACGCGTCGCGGATGGATTTGACGCAGGACGGGTCGTGAACTTGGCGGGTCGGACGGGGATGTTGGACTACATGACGGAGCTTGCTCGGTGCGCGCAGGTGGTTTCGAATGATACGGGAGGAATGCATTTGGCGAATGCCTTGGGGGTGCCGGTTGTGGCGTTGTTCGGACCGACGAACCCGCTGCGCACGGGCCCTGTATTTTCCGGCCCCGTGAGGGTGGTACAACCGGAAGGCTGTCCACCTGAAGGCGGCGGCGATTTGGGGGAGGTGTCAGCTCTATCAGTTGAAAAACCAACTTGATGAGACCGACACGGGATTTGGCGGGTTTGGTTATGGTGTCGTTTGTCGCGTTTGGATTGTCAACGGCGTCACTCGTGACGCGGGCTGCATCAACGGCGTTTTTCGCAATCTCACTGATGTATGCACTACAGGGTTCCTCGGCGTGGGTGCGATTTTTTGGAAGTTTCGAACTCAGACCGTATGCATACTAAAATACAAGCTATTTTGTTTATTTTATCACGCAGAGCACGCATGCCAGTATTTGAGGAAGGTGCTGTGGGGCCGGTATCGAATATTGAGGATAGTGGGTTGTGCGTTGAACAAGCGGAAATGGTGGTATCGGAGACTGGAGGATTGCTGACGGAGATTTTTCATGCGAACTAGCCTAGCTAGGCGGGAACTTGTTCGACCAGCGCTCCGGCTTCGGCAAGCTGTTCCAGATACAAGAGCTCAACGCTGTTCCGAGAGAAGGATTTCGAAGGGCGAGGTTAATGCCTCGTGGCTCCTCATTAATTCCCTGCCTTTACAACTAAACCTTCCGCCACACCTCGCGCCCCCAGCTCCCCCTCACCCCACTTCGCTCACCCCCAGTCTGACCGTTGCTGTTTTCACCGGTCTCGGTCCGAAGACCGCGAGAGCAGGTTGCTCAGGGTGGGGAGACGTGTCCTGTCCGAAGACCCGCTCATCACGACCGCCAGCTCCAATCCAACACTCGCAAAAGCGGCAGAAGCGCATTTTCACCCCACCGTGGATTCAGTGCGTCCACACGGGGCTCAATCGTCACGCATTCAGACCAAGGCCCCGAATCGGGTTGCATCGGCGACAAGAGCTCATGCATTGTTAAGGAGGTATGCAGGGCTCCCGTGGCATTTCTGTTCTGATTAACACCTTGAACGAGGCCGATAAGATTCGGGTTTGTGTGGAATCCGTGCGTTGGGCAGATGAAATCATCGTGGTGGATATGGAGTCCGATGACGGCACCGCTGAGTTGGCCCTGCAGTTGGGGTGCAAAGTTTTTCCACACAAGCGAATGGGGTATGTGGAGCCGGCTCGCCAGTTTGGCGTTCAGCAAGCGGTTCACGAATGGGTACTCATTCTGGATGCCGACGAGACGGTTTCTACAGAAACGCCCGAGAGATTGAAGGAGATCATGCGATCAGAACGCACTTCGGGAGTGAGATTGCCTCGGAAAAATCATTGGAAAGGCAGATTTTTAAACTGTTGTGGATGGTATCCGGATAACCAGTTGCGCTTTTTACGGAAAAGCCAATCGAAGTTTCCAGCTCTCATTCATCATCAGCCTGAAGTGCAGGGAGAAATATTATCCCTGCCGGCGAATGGGGAGTGTTTTATTATTCACGATGCCGTTTTGAGTTGGTCGTCGAGGCTCGAAAAGCTTGCTCGCTATGGAAGGTTTTCGGCAGAGGCCATGATCCAGAGGGGACGCTCCGTTGGGGTTGTTGGGGTCTTTTTTCGGACTCTTTTTGCCTTTGTTGTGAACTACTTGTTCAAAGGTGGAGTTCTTCGAGGCGAGCTGGGTCTTTTTCTAAGCATGGAACGCGCGTGCGCAACGTTTATGAAATATGTCAGTCTCTGGGAGAGGCGAAAGGATGGAAGAGGTGCTTGATTGTTCTGTAATTATCCCAGTTTATAATCGCTGGGATTATACAAAGATTTGTCTGGAAGGGATATTTGGTTCCGATGCTCGCGTTGCCGAGGTTATTGTTGTAGATAACGGCTCTACCGATGCCACAAGCGTCGAGTTGAAAGCCCTCTCCGACGTGAAGGTTGTTACCCACTCAACTAATCTAGGATGTGCAAAAGCATGGAATGCAGGTCTCAAAGCCTCTTCTCCGACTCGTTGGAAAATCTTTTTGAATAATGACGTCTTATTGCCAAACTGGGCTTTGTCGGGCCTCCTTACCGCGGGGGAGCGGTGGGGCTTTGGGGTGGTATGTCCCGCAATGTGGCAGGGGAAGCTAGATTATGATTTCGAGGCGCTTCCAGTTCATCTTCGCAGCATTCTAAACGATACTCCGCGCATCGGTTTTCTTCATGGTGTTTGCTTTGCCGTGAAGGATTCGGTTTTCGATAGGACTGGGGTCTTCGATGAAAACTATGTGCTCGGTCAATACGAGGACACGGACTTCTTTCGGAGAGTGAAGGCCGCCAACTTTACAGGTGGTACGGTTTCTGATTCTTTTTTGCATCATTTCGGATCGCTGACACAACTCGTGCTTCGGGAAGAAGGGGAGTTGGATTACGCTCGGGGCAATAAGCTCTATTTCCGGGAAAAATGGAAAATGGGGTGGCTTAAACGCAAGTTCGAAAAAATTAAGCTGTTAACGCAAATTAGAAAAATGGAAGCGCGTGAACGAAAGTTGGCCGGCGTGGTTATGGTAAGATAGGCATGATAGAGGCGAACACTGCAGGAATCTCATGGAGTTTATTCAAGCCAACTATCGCCGCGTGTTGAAACGGGACGCATGAAGCCACACTTGGTTATTTATCATAAACAGCTTGGCAATCTGCTTCTGGTGGAGCCTGGTCTGCCGAGATTAATTGATGCTTATGGTGGGCCCGTGCGGCCTTCCTGCCGTTGGTCTCTCTGATGAATCATGTCCTTGGCGAGTCGGGTATTCGAGTGAACTCCCACGTTTGGCCATCACGCTCTTTTGGAAACACCCCGCATCTCGTCTGGCATTTCTCGACCGAACTTTCCCGCCTACTCGCTCCGCCCGCTGCTCAGGCTTCAACTGAAGGGTCTATGGATTTAATCTCCACTGAGACCGTCTTGCAGTTGGCGCTGCAAAAACTCTCTCGGAGCCCCATTCACCTCAGCGAAACGACCTACCCGCCCTCGCCCCCAGTCACCCACCAATGAAGACCAGACGACACCTCGACATGGGCTGCGGCAACCGGATTCGAAACCCCTATCAGGCTGAAGAATTGTACGGGGTCGATTTTGCATCGGACTTGCCTGCGGACAGATTCCGCACGGCGGATCTTTCGCTCGACCCGCTTCCCTTCGAGGACGGCTTCTTTGATTCCGTTTCCGCTTATGACGTACTCGAGCATATTCCGCGGGTGGTCTGCGTCAGCGCGCCGGAGGCTCCAAGCGGCATGAAAACGCGAAACTGTTTTATTCAGCTTATGAATGAAGTGTGGCGGATCCTGAGACCTGGGGGCCGCTTTTACGCCGTCACGCCCGCCTACCCCAGTGAGAAGACTTTTATTGACCCGACACACGTGAATTTCATTACAAACCGTACACACCATTACTTCTGCGGAGCTCGTCCCTTGGCAAATATGTACGGATTTATCGGTCGCTTTGAGCCGGTACGGGCGAAACGAATTCGCCTAAAATACGATTACGAACCAGTGTTGCTTTCTCCGTCCCAGAGGTTCCGTAAGGTGGTTGATTTTCTGGGTCGCAAACGCTCGCACATGCTCTGGGAACTGGAGGCGGTGAAGAAATGAGTTTCGTTGCGAAGGAGGATTTATGGCACTAGAGATCTCCTTAAAGACTGCGAATGCCGTGATCGACGCGGTGACTGCTTTTATTGCTCGAGAAAGCGGATTAGATATTACAAGGACACAACACATCCTACGCCAGCCCTTCCGCTTCTTCGTAAACACATGGATCAGCCGGGGCTGCGAGCTTCAGGAGATTCGTTGCAGCAAAGAATACGCCTTCTCAACACACGACGATGCGAGCAGAGGTGAGTTCATCGAGGTTTTGAAATGGGTTAAATCATGCACGAAACTCATCTGCGCATTTCTTTCCGGACGAAGGATATTTTGCATTGGAGCTCGCGATAAGCAATGGGTAGCTGAGTTTTATAGAGGTCAAGCAGCTCGAGTAGATTTTCACGGAGGACCCGAATTTCTAGTTCATCGCAGTAGAGACCTTAGGCTCAAACTTCAAGGCCACCTAGTTTATTTTGGTTTTACTGAAAGAGACGCTCATGCATTAGCAACCTCCTTTCCCGAGAATCTCCTCGAGGGTTGCATGTTCAAAATCCGCTTTTTTGGGGTGATTATTCCCACAGGAGAGGACAGAGATGTGTGTTCAGAGGATCTCATCGAGAACATCAGCTCGTCGTGTTTTGTCGCAGTCGCTTTGGAGAAGGGGTGGAAATTCACCTACAAAGAGCATGCGGTGCCCATGCTCATTTTTCGCGATCACTTCTCTTGGGATTATGCGAAAATCGCAGCTCAGATTGTACTGACAGAAAACTACCTCGATTTCATCGGCGACGAGGAGATCAGAAAAAAATGTATTTATTGGCCGAAGAAGCGAGTGTGCCATTTCTTGTACGACCCGCAGGGCCCAAAGCTCCTCTGTCTCCCATTTATTGCCAGAGCGCCGTGGTGGGGTGTGGCAGAATGGGGAAACGACATCAATTTCGTGGACTCCAATACCCATGAGGTTCGCGCCCTCGTAGACCGCATTTCTAGCCGTGAACACATTCTTCTGAGACACCATCCCGCTCAAAAAAAAGGGTCTCGCGTACATTCTCTTCACCCCCAGAGCTTCGCTGGCGAGGCGATTAGCGAAGTGGTCTTTGTCGGATGGACACAGGGCCTCTTTGAATGCCTAAACAACCGGGTGCCAGCACAAATCGTACTGCCTCGGCAATTCATGAGCCTTACGGAGTCCGGACGTGAGTACGTTCAGCTTCTTGAGCAGAAGTCCCTCGTGAAGTTTCCGAATGCTTCGGCAAGCGAATCCTATCAGAATCCAGTGTGAGACCTGAGAGAATGGCTCATTCAATAATCCTCACGAGAGAGTGGCGTCCCCCTTTCGATTGCACGCTTCGCACAACGGCCTAGCACTAGGGAAAGCTCGCTTACAGGGAGACCGTGCCCGGGTCGGATAGACCTGACATTCTCGGAAGTAAAGATCTCACCAACTCGGATATCCCTTACAGCAAATAGAGAGCGCCTCAGCTCTCGGCTTGCTTCCTCCTTGGACGTCAAATCGTAACAAACATCCCCTATTGCCTGTTCCGCCACGCGAACAGCATTCACCATTGATTTGAACTCATCCGGTTCAAGCGAGAAGGCAGCGTCAGGCCCGCCTTGGGTCCGGCTGGTCGTTAAGTGCTTTTCAATTATACAGGCACCGAGAACAGTCGCCGCGACAGGGACCGCAATTCCCAAAGTATGGTCGGATAACCCCACTGGCACATTAAAAGCACTTGCGAGATGCGGAATGGTCCGAAGATTCATATCCTTTGGAAGCGCTGGATAAGCACTCGTACACTTTAAAAGAGCGAGCTGCTGGCAACCCGCAGTCCTCAAATTCCTAACAGCTAAATCGATCTCCGAGAGCGTTGCCATTCCTGTTGAAAGGATGACGGGCTTCCGAGTTGCTGCAACCTTGCGCAGTAGTTCCGTATCAACCAGTTCAAACGAAGCAATCTTGTAAGCAGGAACATTCATCCCCTCCAAAAATTCAACTGCACTGTCGTCGAAAGGAGAGGAGAAACACTGCATGCCGAGCCGGTCTGCCTCAGCCTTAATTTGGGGCTGCCAGTCCCACGGGGTAAAAGCCTCTTGGTAAAGCTCATAGAGGTTTTTTCCCTCCCAGAGAGAACCGGAGCCAATCAAGAACTCAGGCCTCCGACTGTCGATAGTGATCGTGTCTGGCGTATACGTCTGGAGTTTGACGGCGTCCGCTCCGGCCTCTTTGGCCAACCGGACCAATTCGAGGGCCCTGTGCAGTGATTGACCATGGTTGGCCGATAGTTCTGCGATGATATAGCATGGGTGCCCAAAACCGATAGATTTACCCGCGATTTGCATTTCCATAAGCATCAAAACTTCTGCCGAAAAACGTAACAAAGTGCAGGCTGGCTCTTGTATGCAACTTCACCTTCGAACTCAAAACCAACAGCCTCGAAGGATCTAACAGACGCCAAATTACCCGGCTTTATTAAAGCATAAACCTGATCGACCTTGCATTCCGAAAACACCTCCAAACAGGCAGCCCTTATAATTTGCCTTCCATAGCCATTACCCCTTTCATCCCCGGAAACAACGATAGAAATAGTAGGCTTTTCATCTAGCCTATCAATCCGAACACATGCCACGTTGTCGTGGTTCGCGATTTTCGCCAACCAAAAACGGCAATGTGGGTCGCGCATTTTCGACAAGCACCACTCGACGTGAGCCTCCCAAGGAATGTCCGCCGAATCGAATGAATTCTTTCGAGTCTCGTGATCATTCGCCCACCCCCAAATGAGCTGAAAATCAACCTCATCCACAGGGTGAAGCGAGATAAGTGAATCGGATTCAAGCACCTCGCATAGACGATACCCTCCTTTTCCGTCAACGACTGCTTGGCCTGCCACGGAAATTCTCTCTCGATGGGCTTTGTCTTTAACCAGATACTCAACCACCTTGCGAAGATCTCCTTTCTCCAATTCCTCGAATTTGGTGATACAATGAGCGAATCCGGCCTTCGAAATCGCGCCTACGCTCTCAACCTGATTTCGCGCGGTTACGACAATGATACTTGGCAATCCAAAGTACGCCATTTCCCAGACAGTGGAACCCCCAGCAGTAATCGCGAAATCCGCCCACAGCATAAGCGATGGCATATCCCTCACATTCACCATCAATTCAAAATGCGTCGTCCCCTTATTGGCCCGAGTAGCGAAAGTTCTTAATCGGTCCAAGTGTGGATTACTCCCTCCAATAACCACCTTCACATGAAAATCAGATCCATCAAGTGCTCCAAGAATTTCTTCAGTGACATTATTCGGGTCTGAACCTCCAAGCGTAACCAGAATATTTCTAGCCACCTCGGGAAATTTTCTCTTTGCTGGATCGTGTTCCACAAATTCGCGACGCAACACAATGAACCTCTGGCCCAAAAGAAGATGCGTCTTTGAGGAACGTCGCTGATACCGGAGTTTGGTTGCCGAAATGTTGGGATTCACCACCCAGTCGGCATGATAAAATGCGGAATGACCATAATCATCAAACACCACAAGCCTGTACACAACCTCTCTTACGGCTCGCTGGAACTCAGCGTTGAACTGATAACCATCAAGAACAAAAATAAGATTTCTGCCAATATAGTCGGCTGTCAGGGCAATTGAGGCTTTAAGGTCGTCAGCACTCCCCGGAGCTCCATTGATCTTGCGCACTAAAAACCCCTCGTCGTTCAGCCTCTGTGTCACACTCTGCGGAACCTCAGCGCACACAAACACCGCTTCCCTCCCCCCAGCTCTCCACGCCTGAGCAAGCGCAAGCATCCTCATCAGGTGGCCCGCTCCCATCTCGACATTGCCGTCAGCACGCAGGAGTAGGATGCTTTTCACCTTCACAATGAGGAGGATCTTCTTAGTTGAGCCGCGTGAAGCCAGAATGACAGATGGGGCCTTCCAGCAGATCTTCCACCTTCCCACCATTCTCGCATTGGCTGATCGTTTTAAATACACCGTCGAGGGTTTCGATGTACTTCTCCAGAGTATTTCTGTCGTGGGATAGACTCGAGTAGACAGCGTTAGATGCAAGAAATCCCTTTTTTAGCATTTCCTGGGTTAGGAGAGTTTTGTAGGCGAGTTGGTTAGGTGTTCGAAAAGTAAAACTCGCAAGAGCGGGCAAACCATGATGGTCGAGAAGTAGCGCGTGCTTCTCAGCCAATGCGGTCCATGCGGTGCGGATAAACTTTCCGGTCTCCGTGATCTGAGTCCACGAATGCTCCCGCTCCATCACCTCCAACGTTTTCAACGCCGCCGCAGGACCGATTCTTTCCGTCCAAAACGTGCTGCTGATAAAAGTACTTTGGGCTGACTCCATTACCGCGCGACGCCCAATCGTAGCCGTGATGGCGTACCCGTTACCCAAAGCCTTACCGAACATCGCCATGTCCGGTTCCACTCCATAGAGCTTGTGCAAACCTCCAAAGGTCTCTCGAAATCCAGACGTGCACTCATCAAAAATAAGCACAATACCCCTCCGGTTGGCGAGTTCGCGGACTCCTTGAAGAAATCCCGTGGCGGGACCCATATTCCGGGAGACCTCCATCTTGATCACCCCGACGTCCTGCTCATTCACGAGACGCTCCAGTTCATCCAACCGATTGTAGCCGAAGGGGAAAACGGTTCCCTTCAGACAGCGAGGGACTCCGTTCGGCTCCAAGCCGGGTAGGAGGTGCCCGTCCAGATTTTTATCATCGGCAAGGTTCGCCGACAGATACCAATCATGCCAGCCGTGATATCCGCAAACTGCCACCTTATCACGTCCGCTTGCTGCCCTTGCGATTCGAATTGCAAGGGCGTTTGCTTCGCCGCCGGAACGCGCAAAACGTACCATTTCCGCCCAAGGGTGGATTTCAATCAACCTCTCCGCCAGAAGAACCTCCTCCGGGCAGTTTAGGGTAGACATATTCCCTTTATCAATGACCTGTCTGACAGCCTCATCGACCTCTGGGTGAGCATAACCCAGAATATTGGTGCCAACCCCCATCAGGGACATGTCGATGTACTCACGATTATCAAGATCCCACACCCTACATCCCTTGGCGCGACTGAAATAGGATGGCCACTGGTCGGGAAGAAACATTTCAGCTCTCTTGGAAAGCAACATATTCCCGCCGGGAATCAGATGCTTTGCCCGTTTCCAAAGTTTTTGTCCTGATCCCATCGTGGCTCCCTCGTTTCTTTTCAATGTCTGGTTATATTGAAACAGACTAGGAATGGTGTTTTGAAGATTGAGCACATCCTCCCACTTGAAATGAATTTCCGGTGAGAAATGATGGAATATACTTTCGATAGTTTTGAAGTCTGCGGGCTCATCCACAGTCCAACGCAAAGATGATAAATCTTCCGTATGCTTCAAGCAGGCCTTCGAAAAACGCGAGGAATTCCGAATGAAAGGGGTGACATGTTCGTGGTCAAAAGGGGTGTTGCTTTCGGCATTCGCTGCTTCCAACGCGGTCCGGGTGAAAACCTCGACATCGAGGCCGTCGGGAAAAGTTGCCGGATCAATATTGCTAAAATAATCTACGGATTTCTTGAGGAGACCAGCGACACAGGCGTCAACGAGATGGGGATCCACGAGAGGACAATCCCCCGTGATTCGCACAATAAGGTCCGCCTGACTGAACATCGCCGCATCGATGAATCGTTCCAGGACATCATTCTCGCTTCCTTCGACACACGGGTAGCCAAGTTTGCGTACATGGCTTGCGAGGGGGACGTTTTTAGGATCTTTGGAAGTTGCAACCACGATACCATGGAGCATTTTCGATCGCGACAAGCGGGCCAGAAGCAACTCGATCATTGGTATCCCGCAGATCGGTTTCATGACCTTGTTTGGCAGCCTACTCGAACCCATCCGAGCTTGAACGATAGCGACGGTTTTCAAAGTTCGTTCCATAGTGCAGGGTTCACAAGGTGTGCGTCTAGCGCGGCCATGGCCGGCCATGAGTTTAAAAGGCTTTGTTGACTCACCGCCTCGATGATTTGAATTAGTTGGCGTCTATTTTCGATCCCCACAACGATGCGACGGGCATGGGTGGAGCTCAGTACAAACCTGAGGCAGGCCTCAAGAGGAGAGACCTTAGTTTCACGCAACCATGCCTCCCAACTGTTCCAAATCGGAGTCCAGCGGACAAACTTTTCCGGACGTTCCGCTCCATTCATCAAAAGAAGTCCCTGCAGGAATACCGACCGCACTTGGAGTTCGATTCCAGATTCTTGCAAAGTCTTCTCCCAGTGACTATGCACCAGCCTGCGGTCTATCAAATTCAATGGAGCCTGAACGACTTCGCAGGCGTATTTAGATAAAATCGGATCGAGTTCAGAAGGGTCGTAAATCGAAATTCCGATCTTTTCAATGAGCCCTTTTGCTTTGGCGTTTTGGAGTGCCTCAAAAATAGGGCTTCCTTGATCCGTGAGAAGTTGCTTGGGACGGTGCAGGAGTAAGCTCGAAAGCTTCGGAACCCTCAACCTCATTAAAGAGTTTCGTATCGTTGTCTCGACCCATGCATTAATATTAGGACAGTCGGATGGTACGGAGTCGAGCTTACTTGTGATGTTCCATTTTGAGATCCCGAGAGAACCCAAGGTCGACTCACTGCCCCCATAGGCCATTGCTGTATCGATGGAGTCTACTCCCTCGGAAGCGGCTGTGGCTAAGATTCGACCTGCCTCCTCTTCGCTAATCCGCTTGCAACCCCCGATGCCATAATCCATCCCGAACAAGACTGTTCCGATGGAGATACGTCTTGCCGGGGCAAGATTCAGTGCCATTTGAATATTTTCCTGCGAGCCCTCTGAAAGCGCTTCAAATCCGACTTTCTCGTAAGCGCGAATCGCGGCCGCGTTCGATCGATGGACACCGAGGTTGAAGGAAAAAATCCCGTAATGTTTGAGAAGCCATTTTGTGGAAGCATCGATCACCTCGGCAGCGACATTCCGACCACGCCACTCCGGATCTCCAATCATGATTCCCAGCGTGGCGGACCTGTTTTCAAGGTCAATAGGCTCAAACTTGATGTTACCTATATGTCGCGAGTTTTCTTTTAAGAAAACACCAAAAAATAACACGTCCTCACATCGGCTCTTTTCGGAAATATAGTCGCGAATCGATTCTATAGAGCTATTTTCAGACGCGGCAATATAACGCCGAATAACAGGATCCGAAAACCAACCAGAATACTCCTTCGTAGCATCCCCCGCATTCAAGGGCCTCAAATAAAACCTCCCCGTCTCGATCCTTAGAGCTCCCTTGTCGGGCAGGTTCATAATTAAATTAAACGAGCAGAACAGGCAGTCACCCACCTTGCAGGATTCACTCTTTCGATTACAGCTAAATCATTAACAGCCATTGGATATGAGTGTTCTTAGTTCGCTAGGTCGGATACCAGCGCAACCACTTTTTCGAGATCCTCACTCGTCATAGACGGATACAAAGGCAGGCTGAGCGCTTCGGCATAAAAAGATTCCGCCTCCGGGCATTTTCCTGCGCGGTAGCCGTAGGTTTTGCGGTACCAAGGCTGGAGGTGCACCGGGATGTAAAGCACCTGCGTGCCAACCCCCTTTTCGCGCAATTCCTGCATCACCTCCGTCCGCGTTTTCCCAATTTTGGGAAAATCAATCAGCACGGTGTAAAGATGCAGGGACAAGTCGGTGAGATCGTAACCAAAGTTCGGGGCGGGGAGCGCGGGGTGTTCGGGCGCAGTGAACCGGGGAAGCGTCAACCACTCGAGGTTCGCAAAAGCCTCGTTGTAATGGCGGGCAATCTCTTGTCGGCGCGCAATGAATCCGGGGAGGCGTTTCAACTGGCTTCGCCCCAACGCGCATTGGAGATCGGTGATCCGGTAGTTGTAACCCAGATCCTGCATCTCGTAGTACCAGGCACCCTGCTCGGCGAAGGCGGCGGAGGAACCGTCTTCCGGGGAAACGGATTCGGAAAGGCCCGCAAAGTCCGCCGCGTTTCGCGTGATTCCATGGGTGCGCAGGAGACGCGCCTTGGCAGCCCATTCATCGTTTTCGGTCAGCAGGATTCCGCCTTCACCCGTTGTCAGAGTTTTAACCGGATGAAACGAAAAGGTGGTGATGTCCGCCCAAGGATGCCCCCCCAGTTTCCACCTGCCAGCCTCCGTCCGAAATCCTCCGCCAGTCCCATGACATGCGTCCTCGACCACGAAGGCTCCACGGGCACGAGCAATACGGGCGATTTCCGGCATGTTGCACGGTACACCAGCGTAGTCGACGGCAACGACGGCCTTGGTATCGGAACGCCAACCCGCCTCCAAAGCCACCGGATCGAGGTTCCGCGTCTGCGGGTCAATGTCACAGAAGTCCGGTATGGCCCCCACATAGGCTGCGGCATTGGCTGAGGCCACGAAGGTGATTGGGGAAGTAACCACTCGATTGCCCTGTCCCACCCCCAGCACACGCATCGCCAAATGGAGGGCCGCCGTCGCATTACAAACAGCCACGGCATGCCTGGCCCCCACCAAGTTCGCAAATTCCCTTTCAAAGGCCTCCACTTCCGGCCCGCAGGTCAAAAAATCAGAGCGTAGGGACCGGACTACCGCCTCAACGTCCTCCTCTGAAATCGACTGACGACCGTAGGGGATCAGAGCCATGTCGCGCGTTCGGGCTAGCTCAGGGTTTCGCCGGGGCGCATGCAGTGGGCAGAAATCATGGCCCGGAGGGTCGGCACATCCAGCCAGTCCGAGTTTTTGCCCGACTGGTACGAAAACCCCTTCGGCACGGGCTTCCCGTGATGGTGGAGCGCGTACTCCTCCAAGATAGCGGCTGCACTTTTGCCAAACAGAATTGGAACGATGATGTAGTGTTTATCCGTCGCAATGGTCTGCAAGGCGTCGGTTTCGGTGATCATCTCCTCGTGGATTTTTTCGCCGGGACGGATGCCCACCACGGGGTGCTCGCAGTCGGGCCCAATGGCATTGGCGAGATCGGTGATGCGGTAGGAGGGAATTTTGGGGACAAAGATTTCTCCACCGAGTGCCGTTGCCATCGCGTGATAAACCAGATCCACGCCCTCCTCCAAAGTGATGTTGAACCGGGTCATCTCCAGATCCGTGATGGGAAGGACCCCGGTCTTGCGGCGTTCTAGAAAAAATGGAATCACCGAGCCTCGGGAGCCCATCACATTTCCATAACGCACTACGCTGAAGCGGATGTCTTGGCTGCCCCGGACGTTGTTGGCGGCGACGAAAAGCTTGTCCGAGCAGAGCTTGGTAGCTCCGTAAAGGTTGATGGGAGCGGCTGCCTTGTCGGTGGACAAAGCGACCACGCGTTTGACGCCCATGTCAATGCAGGCTTGGACGACATTTTCCGCGCCGAGCACGTTGGTCTTAATACACTCAAAGGGATTATATTCGGCGGTGGGCACCTGCTTGAGAGCGGCTGCGTGGATTACCGTATCGATCCCTTTGAGGGCATGCGCCAACCGGTCACGATCCCGCACGTCGCCGATGAAAAACCGGAGGCGTTTATCCGTGAACTTCTGTGACATCTCGTACTGCTTGAGTTCGTCTCGAGAGTAGATGACGACTCTCTTGATGTTGGGGTCGCTCAGGAGACGAGAAACGAAGCAATGGCCGAAAGATCCGGTTCCACCGGTGACAAGAGCTGATTGCGCTGTGTGCATTGAGGATAGGGAGAAAAATCGACCCGAAAGCGATCTGCGAGAGGATGCTCTGGTGGATCGGGCTAATCAAGTCGGTCCTGAATAAGTCAGCAAAGCGTTGAGGAGCAATGTGATGGCGACGCATTGTGGCGTGCCTTTTGCTCGGGTCCGAGGGCGAAATCCACAAAAATCTGGAAAACAGCATGCTGCCAAAGGCCCCTCAAACCGCTCACTGTGGATTCGTCTCTTGTTTTTCATGTCTCTGTTTGGGGTTTCCCGCCCAGAGCATACTCCTTTTCCTTACGATCCCTCTGGCTCCGTTTCCCCGCGCCACCTCACCCGCGCGTGGCTCGCGCTGGGCAATGCGCCGCATCGCCTGGATCAAACCGGCATCGGCACTGCGGCGACGTCCTTGGTATCGCTGGGTGCTCCGGGGCTGTCCAAGGCCCGCACAGGCCCGGCGCTCGCTCGTTTCCAGACAGTCTTGCACATGCTTGACCGCTTCACGTTTGCGGGCCGGGCCTACCATTTTCCCTCCGCGATCTCCTTGAGTATCGCCTTGTCCAAGGTCAGATCAGCCACGGCCGCGCGTTCTCCTTCTCCAACTCGCGCAGCCTTTTAAGCGCGTCCTTCTTGATGCCCCCGTAGTGGCTTTTCCAGCGCTGGTAGGTCGCGGCGCTGACCCCGAGGGCCCGGCAGACTTCCTCCACATTCCTGCCCGCAGCCAGCATCCCGCCGGCCTCGCGCAGCTTTTTGATGATTTCTTCTCCTGGGTGTCGCTTTCTTTTCATGAGATCGAGCGGCGCTCTCGCCCCGCCAACTCTCATAACTCATGGCTCAGTTTTCGGGGAGCACTCCACCCGACCATCCGCTCATCCAGACAGCTAAAGCGTGAGTTTTTCAGGGCCGACTAATCAAGTCGGGATCAACACGCGTTGCATCATGAGGCGGAGGGGGAGGGACAACTTGCAGAAGCGGATTTGCACCGACAAAAAACGCATCAACGGTGGACGAGGGGTTCCAGAACCTTCTTCATCCCAGAGGCTGTCGGATGCATTCCGTCGTAGAAATCTGTGACATCGCAGCCCACCTGTACCGGATTGTATGAGCCAATCACCTTGACCCCGAGCCGTCGTCCCATCTCGACAAAAGACTGCTCCATCTCCAGGAACACCCGCCTCTCATTTTCCATCAGACCATATACTGCAGGATGGTAGGGCGATAGCACCAAGACCACATCCGCCCTCACCTTGTAGTAACTCAACAACCTCTCGAAATCATGCTGACGAGCAGTGTCAAGATCGTAGGGCGTCATCCCATAACTCAAAGCCGTTTCGACGCCCCGTAAAATCTCGCTCGGCGAGTGATGCATCTTGCTAGGGCGGTACACATGAGACCCATCTGAAAGAATCTTAGGGCGCATTTCAACACCGTTGTGCGCTGGAAATGTTTTGGCAAAACAATTAATCCTCCTGTAAAAATAATAAAAGGTATCTTCAACTTGATTTTTCCATTGGGGAAGTGGTGGTCGCGGTTTAGGGGGTCTCTGTGCCTCGCCCCTCAGTCCCGCCAGTGCAGATTCATAGTCGCTGGAAATACTCTGCCAACTAGTCTGACCGGATAATCTATTAAACAGCCAAGGATCTCCACCAATCAGGACAGTGTTGGGTTGAAATTTATCAAAAGCCAAATCCGAAAGAGCAATCAGGTCTTCCAACGAGGCTCCGCTCACCGCTAGGTTCAGCGGTTTACCCCCAAGAACAGCAGCCCCCACCTGCATCATTCGCGAAGATCCCAATACAAGAGTGTCAGGTCGCATAGTCTCCCGAGCAATCCTGCTCCTAACGAACAACCTTTCATCCATGTTTACAGAATAGACAGCATCGTGCTCAGTCAACGCCTCAGCCAGGACCTCTTCGAAACCCGTTTTAGCCTTCGATGAAAATAGCTTAGCTCCGGCCAAGCCCATCGCAATAATCGTGGAAGTCAAAAAAATAATCCACTTGAAGAACTTAGATCTTGGCATGTGCACGCGATTCCTGAAAGGCAACTCTACATATCTCCATGACAGAGCGGAGAGACAGAACACGAGACAAATGCCGAGGAGCATCACAAACTGGTTCGGCTTTACATAAAAATGACGGAGAAAAGCTAACACAGGCTGGTGCCAAAGGTAGGCGCTGTAGCTTAAAAGTCCGACACTCACCATCGCTCTACTGGCCAGAAAGCGACCAACCATAGTTGCTGGGGTTGCAAACACAATTATCAGCGCCGAACCTAGGGTTGGCACAACTGCATAGAAACTCGGAAATGGTGTGATGCTTGAGTAGTTGAGATAGGCTGAAAAAATTAGAATAAAACCGCATAAACTCCCCGTTTCTGAAGAGAACCAATGATTTTCTCGCGTATCGCTTCTGGCTCCGCAGAAAGCAACAAAAGCCCCGACACTCAACTCCCAGAAACGCATCGGCAGCATAAAGAACGCAGCGTCTGGCGAGTTCAGGGATGCCCACAGGCACAGGCTGAAACTCCCAAGGGCGACCAGTGCCAGAAAGGCCACTCTCGCTCGTTTCCGGTAGCGCCAAAGTAACAAAATTAGTAGCGGAAAAAAAACGTAGTATTGTTCCTCGACAGCAAGACTCCACGTATGCAGCAGGGGCTTCAACTCCGCCGCTGTTTCGAAATATCCACCGTCCCTTAGGAAGTGGAAATTCGAGTAAAACATGGAAGCAGCCAGAAGGCTTTTGAAAAAAGCCCGCAACTCGAACGGCGCCAGTAGAAAAAAAGAGGCAGGTACACTGCTTGCCAAGACAAGAAGCAGGGCCGGCAATATCCTCCGCGCTCGGCGCTCCCAAAAATCTGAGATGCGGAATTTTTCATTTTCCATTTCCGAAATGATAATTGAGGTTATTAGATAACCGCTTATCACAAAAAACACATCGACGCCGACAAAGCCCCCACTAAGGCTTGCAAAGCCCGCGTGAAAAAGAATGACTGGGACGACAGCAAAAGCCCGAAGCCCATCTATCTCCCTTCTGTAAGTAATCATAATTTTATTTGATGTTCCATGTCGGATTTAAGACTTAGTGAAGGTTCATGGGTATTAGTGCGCCCCAGATCCGCGAGTTTTTAAGCTTAAACTGCGCCTTTATGGCCGGATTCCTTCGGGTGTATACCTTTAGTCTAGAGTTCTACCGTGTTTTTTCTATTTCTGCTTTTTTTGTTCCGCATTGGCGCAGTAGCGCCAATGGTTCCTCAAAACGGGGCGCTCGCGACTGGAGGGTTGTTAAAAAGACGATGCACATTGAGCCCAGAGCGACCTCAGAAATTTGGCAAATTGAGAGCTTCCAAAATAAGCGTCCATCAACCTAATTTGTACACTTTTGAGGGTTGAGACAGCTCCGTTTACCCCCGTTTCCTATCTCCTCCAATCCTACTTGGCGCAGTTTCCCCGTGCCAACTCATCTGAGAAAAACCCGCAAATCGCGGGCCAGTTTTGCCATTTCGGGTGCGTGGCGGTGGAGGAACTTTTCGCCGTCGGGATGGGGTTTCCAGTCCCAGCCCATGGGGGATGCGAAGCCGCGATGACCCT
This sequence comes from Verrucomicrobiota bacterium, assembly GCA_041191265.1. Classification (GTDB taxonomy): domain Bacteria; phylum Verrucomicrobiota; class Verrucomicrobiia; order Chthoniobacterales; family Chthoniobacteraceae; genus JBEEPE01. Next base: position 17,098 of record JBEEPE010000292.1, read on the forward strand.
CGAGCGGAACATGCAACACTCCATCGTCAGTCCAGAGAGCTACCTCATGCCATCCCCCGACAATTCGATTTCTGCGATCCGGCAAACTGAATAGGTTCTCCCCCTGAGCCCAGTCGCCCCGAATCGCTGGATCTGCTCCCAACTGCTCAAGAAGCGTGACCGAGAGGTCCATGTGGCTTGATGGGCGAGTCTCTTTTCCCGGGGCTATTCCCGGTCCAGCAACAAGAAAAGGCACGTGAACCTGTTGTCGCGCGTAGTTGCTGGTGTGGCCGAAATATCCGTTTTCAAAAAACTCTTCGCCGTGGTCGCCCGTAAGAATCACCCACGTATTCTCGGCGTTTCCTGTTCGCTCGAGGGTATCGACGATTTTTTGAAGTACCCTGTCGGCGTGCTCAACCGCATTGAAATAAGCATTCTTAAGCTCAGTGATCTCTGCCGCCGGGATTTGGCCACTTTTTTTCAGATACGACACTTTTCCGGCGAACGGCGTATTACGAGATTTGTCTCGAGGCCAGTCATAGGTCTGGTGCGGCGAGTCGAGCATGAGAAACGCGAAGAAAGGGGTTGAGACATTCTTTCTCGCAGCCACCCAACTTTCAAAATCTTCGGCAACCATTTCGTCCTTCCGCCATTTGGGTTGGTCCCCCCAGCGGTCTTTGATGCCGCTCTGCATGGTTACCCAAGCGGTCGACCGGAACTCAGGAAAATCCATTCGCGCCGTGGAAATTACGCGCATGTCGTATCCGAGGCGCTGGAGCTCCACGATGAGGGCCGGTGGCGTATGCTCTCCGTAAATGCTAAACCAATACGGGGCTGCCAGGCCGTAAATCAGGGAGAAAACGCCGAACCGGGTTGCATTCCCACCACTCGCATGGTCTTGAAAAATACGCGCGCGATTCGCACTCCATTCGGAAATGAGGGGCATGTGCTCTGGGCTAAACGCGTCCGCCCGCAACGAATCCACGACCGCAATTACGATATTTGGACGCGGCCCCGCAGGTGGGCATTGCGGAACGGCTCGCGGGTAGTTAAGCGCTAGCCCGCCGGAGGAAGAGAGCCGCTCCTCACGGGTGGCTTCCTCTGGTGTCGAGGCATTTGAGACCCGATTAAAAAGACGTTTCGCGGTAATCGCCTGATACAGAGGAAATGACCGCGCGCGAGACGTAATCGGCTTGAACTGCTTCGCATCAGCCCACGCAAAAACTGACTTCTCACCCAGCACAGCTAGAACCACCAGGATAAGCCCGATTTTTGCGATCCAGTTTTGAAACCCGCTGCGGGGCGTTGAGGCTCTTGCGCGCCGCTGGAGGAGGAGTTGAATCGCGAACATCGCGATGGAGCCGACGGTCACCAAGCTGACGGTTTCTGCATCGAGATCGAAGGTCTGTAACCCGCCTGGCGTCGTCACTAGGTTCCACACCATCCCGTTGATGTGGTAGCGAAAAATAGCCCAAATCCGTGTGTCAATAAACAGGATGAAGTGAAAGAGCGTCCAAGCACCCGCTTCGACCCACGGTGAGGCGCGGGGAAAAAAACGCCGCGAGGCCCAAAAGCAGGGAAGCCCACAAAGATTGAAGGCCAGTGCCAGCATCGACATGGTTGAGATTGCTGCGCCAATCAGCCACAGAGCCTCCAATCCCGCCATCGGGTGTCCGTAAAAGCAGCAAACTCCGAGAGAGAGAAAAACGTTCGCAAGGTAGACTAAAAGCATTCACCTAACTTTTACACGCGGCGTTCCCGCTTGGAAGCGTCATCAGAATCTTGGCACTTGAAACTGCGCGGCTTCCGCTTCCTCACCGTCCACTGCACCAGTGGACGGCGTTTTTTAGGAGGGTTTGGTAGGCGGGGTTGCTGTGGGCTTCTTGGGCGTGGCCTAGGGAGATGTTGATAATCCGGGCTTTGGCGTCCTTCACCGACCAGACGGCAGGGTAAGGTTTATTGGTCGCTTTCTCCACTTCGGTCTCTGCCAGAACTTCAAACTCGGTCCCAATGTCCAGAATCGACCGGTAGTGCTCATCGTTAATCATGAACTCTGCGGGGACACCCTTCATCACCGGATGTTCAGGGGCGCGGTTGAACACCGTAAAGTCGCCTCGGCCGTGGCCCCTCGCTCCTCCCGCAACAAACCGTTTGTTGTATCCCGAGATGGGCGGCCAGTTGTACCAGCCTCCAGCGTGGACAATCACCAACCCGCGACCCGAATCCGCAAACGCGTTGAGCGCGTTTTGGAACGGGGGCGTTCCAAACTGCCCGTGGTTCGCGCTCAGCACAATGACGTCGGCTCTCGCAAATAAAGACAAAGCCTCCTCCAAGTTAGAGGTGTAGGCAGGGACGATTTTTCCGCCCTCCTTCAACGTGGCGCTGTCCGCCACGCGGAAGAACTTCTCGAAGTCATGGGAACTGCCTCCGCCAATCAACAACGCACGAACCGTCCCCTCGGCCGCCTTTTCCGGCAGCGTTTCTCCGGTTACCGGGAATCCCGCAGGCTTGGCTGGGGGTGCCACGTCCGAGGCGGGGGACTTTGCTGTGGCCGCGAACTTCTGGCGTTCCTTGGGGGCCTCGTTGTCCGCCGTGATGGCCAGTGTCGTGGGCGAAATGCCGTTGTCGTAGCTTTCCAGCACGAGGCGCCGAACCCGCGACCTATCCTTTACCGGCAGGGAGAAATAGCGAACGTGGTGACGCTTCACGACGCCGTTGACCCGCTTGGATCCAGGAACATCCGCCGCGCTGACGTAGTCGATAAAAACGTCACCCGTACCGAGCTCTTCGGTTTGTTTGCTCCCGCTCTCGTGTTCAATCGTGAGTTTCATGGCGGGGCGCTTCATGTCCGGCCCGCCGCCCCAACCCGCCACTGCTCCCAGAAAATGCAGGTTCCCCGCAGCGAATCCCACCGGAATCTCGACCTGTTTTGGAAGGGTTGAGGCGAAGGAGCGGCCACCGCCCCCCTTGAGCACCAGTGCGTTACCGCCTGTGGGGGTTGTGCTTGGATCTGGCAGACTGAAGGGAACGCCTTCCACCGTAACGACGCCAAACTTCTCGGGATGAATGGTGTCACCTTTCGCTTCACGGCTCTGATACAGACCATGTAACGTGTCCGTTGTGAAGTGTTTGGTCAGGTTGATTGCACGGAATCGGTTCTGACCAGCCCCGCCCGCGAGGTAAGTAAGAATGTCCCGCAAGGTCTCCGCACCAAGGGCTTCAAATCCTTCCGGCATGAGCGAAACCCCGGTGTCCTGACGGGATTTGATGTCCGCCGTCCGAACATCCTGCTGCGCGCCGCCGGGGAGGTTGAGGGTGACGGTTCGATCGTTCTCGCGTCCGATGATACCCGTGACGAACGTGCCGTTTTTGAGAGCAATGCTCCATGTCCGGTGCTCGTTATCGACAACGCGGCTTGGATCAATGATGTGGGTAAGCAGTTCGTTTGCGCCGTGCACCCCGATTCCGTCGAGAGCAGGGCCCACATTTTTTCCCTCGCCCTTGAACACGTGGCACGTGCTGCAGGCTGCGGTGAAAGCTGCTTTGCCCTTCGATTCATCACCCGTCCCGCGCTCAACCTCAGGGAGCAGTTTTGCAATCAGGGCATTTTTGGCGGGGTTCGAGCCTGCGCCGATTTCTTCGAACACCTGGAGCGCGCGCTTGGCGACTTCGCGGTCAGCGTGACGACTGAGCTTCCCGAGACGGGCGGGTCCTAGAAGTGCCGGTTGAAGTTTCTTTTCCTGCAGCGCCTGAATGACTTGCATTGCCCACTCTGAACGAGCTGCTAATGCATCGAACGCAGCCGATTGCGGCGTTCCCGCAAGGGTCATCAATGCGTCGAGCAGCAGATTGGCCACGGACTTTTCGCTGCTCTCAGAGAGCGCCGTGATGGTTTCCAGCGCAAGTGCGTCAGAGGGCTTGTTCGAGAGCAATGATTTCAACGTCGAGCGGACTGTCTCATCCGAGATGCGGCTGCGCGCGAGGGCCCGCACTGCCGTTGCACGTTGTTCTTGAGTCCGTGCGGGGTCAGCGACCACCGCCTTGGCGTGGGCGGTGAGGGTTTCGACCAGCGGTGCAGGCGCCTTCCACGCTACAGCGAAGGGCAACGCGGCATCGCGCAGGGATTCATCCGCGGCGTTCGCGAGCGCTGCTAGGGCACCGGTCGGTGCGTCGAGGTTTGGCAGGGGGCGGGCTGCCAGCGTTTCCAGAACAAGGCGCGCGACGGTCGCGTTCCCTGCGGGAGCCTTCGAAACTGCAGCGAACGCGCGTGATACGTCGGATGCATCGCCTCGCTCGGTAACCGCCTGCGCCAGTGATTGGGCCAGTTGATGGACGGCAGGGGAGCTGAGGGAATCGTCCTTGAGAATCGTTTCGAGAATCGCGAGCGCGTTCGAGTTTGCCGCAGCCGCCGCAGCGCTTCGAGACCAGTCGTCGTCCAGTGTGGGAAGGGCTTTCAGGAGGGCGCGTGCGACGTCGGTGTCTTGCGCCGAGTCTGACTTCGCTCTCGGTACGGCTTTGTCCCCAGAGCGAGCCGCCTCGTCCGCAGTCGCGAGGGCCGCCAGCGCCGTGAGGCGAACGCGGGCATCGGTGTCACCAAGTCGCTTTGCAATCGCGGTTTCCCAGCCTGCCGAGGTTCCTGCAACCTGCAGCGCTACTTTACGAACGCGCGCGTCCGGATTTTCGAGCGCGGCAGCGAGCGTTTCCCCCTCGAGGAGTCCGGAACGTCGCAACGCCCAAAGCGCAAGCATCTTCGGGTGGGCATCTGCTCCGGAGGCTAACTGCACAAGCTCTGCACGTGCGGACGCGATGTCCGCGCGGTCCATCAGCAATCGGTGCGCGGTGAAGCGGATGTGCTTATTTGGATGATTGAATGCCGCCGCCAGTTCCTTGGCTGACGCTAGCGATAGATCGGGAACCGTGAGCGCTTTAGCGTCCTGATGCTGAATCCGGTAGATCCGGCCGAAGTAGTGATCGCGATCGGGCCGGATGGATGCGGATGCCTTGCTGTGCTGAGGCCCGCGCGTGT
>JBEEPE010000293.1:0-7912 GCA_041191265.1 Verrucomicrobiota bacterium
CCACGATCACCTTTTTCCAGTCCGAGACCTGAACCGGATGGACTTGGTACTCCTTGGCAATCTGCTGGATGGTCTTCAAGCCGTTGAGGGCTTCGAGACCCACCTTGGCTTTGAACTCGGAGCTATGGCGGCGGCGCTTGGCTTTCATCGTGGTTATTTCGGTTGGTTTTCCCACCCACCACACGCCAATTTTGATAGCTTAAGCTCTGGCCCAGTTTTCGGGGTCCACCATACCGCAACTGTTTCCCGTGACCCGGCCGAAAAAGAAAATCCCACGCAGATGTACCACCGACCGCACCGCGGTGTCGTTTTGGGTTCGGTAGTTTTCTTTAAACCCTCATGAAAAAACTCATTTTATTAACAATCATTGCCACCCTGCCGAGCTGCATGATTATGCCACATTACCAAACGCTGACGGGGAAGTTTAGCGGCCGTGTTGTGGACGTGAGTGATAAACCTGTTTCCGGGGTTAGCGTGGAATACCTCTACAACAGCCACAGGCGGCTCGGCAAAACCAGTACAGATGCCGGTGGTCAGTTCACGTTGGGCCCTTTCAGACAGTGGTTCTACTTCGTTTACATCGGGTCGCCTGGAGTATGCCCATTCCCTTATGCTCTTGATGGTTTTCGAGAATACCCGGACGCCCTCAAAATCACGACTCGTGATGGTTCTTCAACCTTCCTGATCGGATCTAAAGAACAGTTTGAGGCTGAGATCGTTCCTTCTCGCATGCAACACATCACTTTGCCAAAAACCCTACGATGGACTGGATCTCAGCCGGCACCAAAACTCGTTCTAAGCTCAGAAACTGGTGGAAACTTTGTTCCAACATTAAAGCTCGGCAACGGCGTCCTACTCCGACCATGAATTCCGCCACCACACTCGTCTTTTTTTTCCTCGGCTGCCTCGATCTTCACCCACAGTAATCCGTGAAGTGCCGAAAATAACCCTCCCCAAACTTTGGTGTAGATCCGAATTCCTAGCAGTCATCCAACGGGATTTTTCAGATTCCAATCCCTCTAGCAGCTGGGTTTGCGCGCTCGCCTATCTTCAGCATAAGCTGACACCTCAATTTTTTGGTGTGTCGCTCGAAAGGGGGGGTCTCTCTGCCCGCTCCAAAACGACACAAACTCCTCCTGCACCGAGATCACTTCGCCGCGTCCGTCGGCTTGGGATTCCACTCCGGATGCCGCCTGAGCGTTTCGATGCGCAACGATTCCAAAGGAACACGCTCCGCCTCGGGCCACCCCGTGCCGGCTATCTTCTCAGGCGTCGCCCATGCCCTGTCCTCCCGACTTTCAATCAGCCTGATGTAGGCAGCCACAGCCTCATCCCTCTGCTGGTTGAGCCAAAGGGACAGGGCAAGACCAGCCAGTAAATCCTCGTCCGGCTTTTCACCGGCACCAACCAGCGACTCACCACGGCGAAACGCTGCCACCGCGCCCGCCTCATCACCTAGGTTGATGAGACTCCAGCCTTCCATCCGCGCAAAAGGGACCGAACCCGGCAACTTGGCCCGCCCAGCCGCGAGGAAAAATTTTGCATCCGATTGTCGCTGCATCTTCGCGGCGAGATAAGCGGGGGCACTGAAATCGCCCTCGTCAACACCACCCGCTTCGAGCACTGCACGATAAGCCGCGAGAGCTTCCTCATTGCGTTTGAGACCTGAGAAGGCACTCGATTGCGCGCGGAGCGCTGCGAGATTTTTTGGTTCAAGCGCCAGCGCCTTTCCAACGGCACTCAGGGCACCCTTATAAACTCCCTGTTTCACCAAGCTTTCAGCCGCGCGACTTTGAAGCGCTGCATCCTCCGGCAATAAACGCAGTCCGCAATACCGGAGAAATCCCACCCTATGCGGGATCGATGGGTCTCGCTCCTCGGCATTTTTCTTCGCATCTTCCTCCGCCAACACACCGGCCAGAAGCACGTGGGCCAGCGGCACCGTCGGGTTATAACGAAGAGCAGACTCCAGACCCTTCCGCGTGCCCGAGTCACGTTCGCGCTCGGCGATCAGCCGCACAGTGACGGGTGAATTCGGTGTCAGCGTTCGCTTATCCGAAGGCATCACCAGCCAACGGGCGAGCTTCGCCCAAGCATCATCTCCCGGCGTTTCCTCCAACAGGATGGAACGCCGAGCCTCGTTCGGCATAGCAACTAGCTCACCGTCTTCGCTGAACTCCAGCCCGGCGATCGCCTGAGAGCGCCGAAGGATCCATGTCGGTACGGGAGAAGGTAGAGATGATAAACGTACAGGCGCGGACTGAATCCACGCGGTATCGTCCTCACTCACACTAAGGAGGCGAGAATCATCAGGGCTAAACTCCACACTGATCATTCCGGTATCATGCCGAAGCGGTTCGCTCTCTTGCTTACCGGTGGCAGCATTCCAGAAGCGTACCGCACGGTCCGAATTAAATGGCCCATATTCGTGACTCACCGTAACCACCAGATCACTGTCTCGGCTAAACTGAGCGTGCAACGCGCCTTCATGTTGCACTTTATCTCCAATCTTCGAGCCGGTTCGAGCATCCCACACCTGTACAACTCCCATTCTTGTGCTCGTAACTATCCGAGTACTGTCACAGCTGAATTGAGCACTTAAAATTTCTGCGTTAGAGAAGCGCTCCCCGTGCAGGAGCGGGTCTCCTACGGGCTTACCTGTAGATGCATCCCAGATCCGAGCCGTTTTGTCCTCACTTGCGGTCACCACACGCGTACCATCGGGGCTGAATTCCGCAAGGCTCACCACACTGTTATGCTGAAGCGCTGCGCCTAAAGGTTTGCCGGTGGCCACATCCCAGATCCGAGCCGTTTTATCCCAACTTGCGGTAACCACACGCGTACCATCGGGGCTGAATTCCGCGTGGCCCACCCGGCCCTCATGCTGAAGCGGCACGCCAACATTCTGGCCAGTGGCCGCATCCCAGATCCGAGCCGTTTTATCCCAACTTGCGGTGACCACACGCATACCATCGGGGCTGAATTTCGCAATGCTCACCACACCGTTATGCTGAAGCGCTGTGCCTAAAGGTTTGCCGGTGGCCACATCCCAGATTCGAGCCGTTTTATCCCAACTTGTGGTGACCACACGCGTACCATCGGGGCTGAATTCTGCATAGACCACCCGTTCCTCATGCTGAAGCGGCACGCCAACAAGTTGGCCTGTGGCCACATCCCAGATCCGAGCCGTTTTGTCCAAACTTGCGGTGACGACACGCGTACCATCGGAGCTGAATCGACCACTCGTCAGTTTGTTTTTGTGTCGAAGAGGAATCCCAGCCACGTTTCCACCAACAACGTCCCAGGTACGCAGGCAACCGTTGTGGCCCAACGCAAGAATACGCTTGCAGTCCGCACTAAACTGCACGACGCGTGTCCGCCCCTCGAGCGGGAGCGCTTCGCTTAGAGGCCTCCCACTTGAAGCATCCCAGACTCTCGCCACCTCCTCCAACGTATTCAGATGATCGCTCGAACTCGCCGTCACTACTCGGCTGCCGTCCGGACTAAATCTAGCGGACCTAAGTCCGACTTGCTTTATGGGCTTGCCTATAAGTTTGCCTGTAAACACATCCCAAACCTGTGCAGAACTCTTTCGTACCGAGAGAAAACGCGTGCCGTCTGGGCTGAAATGTCCCATTTCGGAACTTTCGTCCAAAATGTTCTCAACAATTTTGAAAGAAATTATCGTCCGGCAACTGACTGCATCCCAAACGCGCTCCGTCAAGGCACCATCAGCAGTCACTATTCGAGTGCCATCAGGGCTGAATTGCGCATTCTTGACTCCCATCTCGTGTCTCAAAGGCTCTCCCAAAGGTTTTCCGGTGAAGGAGTCCCAAATGCGGGCTGTTTTGTCCTCACTTGAGGTGATTACACGCGCACCATCTCGACTAAATTCCGCACTATGCACATAATGATCATGACACAGCGGTTCACCAAGAAGCCTGCCCGTGGATACATCCCAAATCCGGGCGGTGTAATCGCCCCCAAATGTAAGAATACGTGCACCGTCAGGGCTGAATCGCACGCCAAACGCGTTGCCCTGTTTTAACGGTTCCCCTAAAGCTTTGCCAGTGGATGCGTCCCACACCCTCACCTGATCTTCACTAAAAATTGCAATACGTGAGCCGTCGGGGCTGAATTCCGCATCCCGCGCACGTTTGTCCCGCTCGTAACGGAGCGGCTCACCGATCAAATTGCCTGTCACCGAATCCCAAACGCGCGCGGCACCGTCGTCCCAGAGACCGACAACCCTTTTCCCATCCCTGCTAATTTTTCCTCCGATTAGGGCAGCGTGTGTTGGCACAATCCCAGACGAAAGCCCACAACTCAACCGCGGCCATGTCTGCTTCTCATGGCCATACATCGCCAGCGTCGAATAGAGCCGTGCAGCGGGAAGTGGATTTCCCGGCTCCCATCTTAGAGCGCGCGCTAGGTACGCCACGCCCTCGTGCCACTTCCCATCCCTCTCGATCCGCTGCACGGCCACCGCGTAATCCGCCATGCTCGCATCGTGCAGCAACCGCGCCTGTTCGCGCGCTGCCTGTTCGATATCAAGCCCTCGCTTCTCCGCCAGATCCGCCTGCAACTGCGCCTCCCTCTCCGCCGTTCGAGCCTCACACTGCTTTTTCCACGCCCAAAGCGATGCCACTACGGCCAGCATCGTCAGCACCGAAAGCACGGCCACCACATTGCGCCGAATCCGACGGCGGCGCAGCGCCACCGCCTCCACATGCCCAATCGAGGCCCTGATATAACCCGCGGTGCCAGCCCGCGGAAGTGTCGTGCGCAAAAGGCCACGCGCCTCCTCCAACGGCAAACCCTCGGGCAATAGCAAACTCGAGTCCCTACGCCCCACCTCCGCATGCGCCCGTTCCCAAAGCACCTGCGCCTGCTCCACCCGAGCTCGCACCCGCAGATGCTCGCGGTTCGCCTCGATCCACAGCACCAACCGATCCCAACGCCGCAGCAGCGCCTCGTGCGCAAGACCCACAACGGATGCCCCGCTGCGCGCGTCCCTGTCTGCAGTCAGAAAACGCGCCTTCAACAGCGCCGCCACAAGCTCCTTCTTCGCCTTCGAATCCCCAACCAGATCCAGAGGCACCCGCTGCCTGAGCGGCGGCGCCTCAGGGGACGCATCCACCGTCACTAATTCCTGCATCACCGCCCCAAAAACCCCGCGGATCTCCTCAGGCAGGCTCTGGAAAACACGCTCCGCCTCTCCCCCCAATGCCCCCTCCACCCCACCCATCGCGTCGTACGCCTCGTACGTCATGCGCGCGCGTCCGCCGGTTAAATCCCGGTTCTCATATAATGTATCTAACGCATACTCCAAAAGCGGGAGCGCATCCGCGCCCCTGATCGCATCGGCAAGAAGCCGGCGGTCCAGCGGAACCCCCTCTCGCTCCTCAAACTCCACACCCGCGAGTCGCGCGGGCTCGGTGATGATCCGCTGCAAGGCCGCAGGATCGGGAGCCAGCAAGTCGTAGTGACCATGCTCACCCTTCAATTTTAAAAACACTTCGTCCCTCTGCGCCGCCGCGTAGAAGTCGCTGCGTAACGTCGCGACAAAACGAAACGGCGGGCCTTCCCCTGGAAGCGAATAGCATGCAAGCACTCGGATCGCCCGAAGAAACATACCCCGCTCCTCCTCCGTCACATTCCCAGGCACGAAGAGTTCCTCCATTTGATCCACAATCACAATGATCCGTACCGGTCCGCCTGCCGAATCGCGCGCTGCGCTCAATCCAGGCAACAAAGCCATGTCCCGCGCAGACTCAGGGTCCCGAGCGAGTTTCTCAGACAGATGTGCGAGATCCCTCACTTGCTGGCGCAACTCCGGCAGTGCCCCCTCCGAAGCAAGCGCTTCCACCAACCCCGCTAGAGGTGCCCCCCTGACCAGTGACGGCGTAAATGCTGCATGGCGCCACTGTTTTGCTCCATCATTGGCGTTATGTAATAGGCTGGGCACGACGCCCGCACGCACCAGCGAGCTTTTCCCAGACCCGCTCGCACCCACAACGACCGCAAATGCACACCCGTTATCCGAATTCCTCCTCAACTGCTGAAGCACATCGCACACGTGCTCCTCGCGGCCGCGGAAAATTGCTTCGTGCGCGATATCGAACGACTCCAGCCCACGGTAAGGCCTTTCATCCCATGTGACTGCTCCAGCCACTTCTCCAATCAGTCGGTCGATCACATTCCGCAGATGAGTGCGAAGACGGTCCGCAAAGGTTACGGGCTGATCGTAAAGATGAAACGCGCGTAGGTTCTGACCAGTGACAGCATCGGTGAACGTCTCAGTAATAAACTCCCTCGCGAGCGTCCACTGCTCAACAACGTGGAGCCGCTGCTGCGGCGGGGTTGCTGCAAGCGCCATGCTGTACGCACGGTCATCCTCGCGCACGTAAGCCAGCAAATGAGGGCGACTTCCGTCGCTCCTCCGAGAGGCCTCAAGCATGAGATCAAACTCCTGCTCCGTACCCGAACGGTAACGCCGCCCATCCGATCGCAACGCCCATGCACCCAGCGGAGTCCCCAGCCTCGACCAAAGGATGAACACCCCAATGTCCACGCCCCCGTCCTCGTTGAGCACCTTCACGATGCCCTCCTGAAAAGAGGCATCTGCCCCAAGCCCCAGATTCTCCCACCGGACCACAACCAACCGCACTCTCCCGCCGTAATGGCGATCAAGACTGCGAATTACAGCCTCCGCCTTGTCGCGCTCCTCGGCAACATCCCCGGGACTGGAAATAAAGATGCGGATGGTTTTCATGCCGAGTCGAAACCGAACTCACCAAGCGTGGACGATCACGCGAAAGTTCCAGTCACCCAGATTGCTAGGAAATATCTGTTTCAGCCGGGTCACAGGAAACAGTTGGAGAGCGGATTGAGCCCAAGAAAGAGAGGCGGGCTGAGGGAAACGCTGGGTCAAAAACCAACCGAGGCTGCTTCCGGTGGTGCTCCGAGAGCTGAAATTTGAGGGGCGAAGCTTCGGAGCGCTGAGATTCATGCGTGCAAGCGCTAATGATCAAAATAAAGATTCGTTCCGGGTTGCCAAGTATTTTCGGGCGGCGGTTTTTCTGGCGCGTTGGTGTCCGTGACCTCAGTCGACGTCGAGGATGGGTAAGCGCCCCGCCAAGCACCTGCAGTCTGCCTTAACCGGCCCACTCACCCAAAGCTCCGCGAACAACCGGGCCAGCCCTCGTGCGGAAATGCTCACCCCCATCCGCAACCCTGTACAAAACGAGGGTGAATTGGGTTGAGTTGCACGTCTCGCACAGGCTGAGCAGATTAGATCAAACCCGGAACTTTTCGAGACCAAGACGGCGTTGAAGCGGTGGTGAGTATGAAAATACCAGACACCGAGCGCCGCCCATCATGCGCGCGCGGGAACCACACCATGCAGACTCCGCGCGTTGCGAGACAAGTACGCGCGCGCGCGACCCCGCCCCGGTAAGCGATTAGACCCTGAAAAACGTCGGTGGATGGCGCCGGATTTCGGGGGACTTTTTCTCACTTCTTTTCTCACTTTGCCCTTTTTCGCCCCCGGCCGAGACCCCTTGAAATTCAAAAACCCCTCTGCGGGAGGGGCTTGCGTTGTTTTGGAGCGGGTGAAGGGAATCGAACCCTCGTATGCAGCTTGGGAAGCTGCCGTTCTACCATTGAACTACACCCGCAAAATGCCGGAGGGCGGGTAATAACCCGGCCAGAGCACCGTTTAAGCCGATTCACGTCGCCGTTGTCCAGTGCTTCCTGCGGAAAATATAGTCCCCCTGGCTCTCCCCTACCCGGCCACCTCTCCGGACTTGCCCCGGGTTTGACTCCGCCAGAGGATTCCAGAGCCATGTGCGCCGCACTCCAGATCGGTTCAAGAATTTTCCGGCCCGGAAAACCCCTTCCGTTCCGGTCT